>JAVBSF010000536.1:0-3313 GCA_031556925.1 Pararhizobium sp. | reverse complement strand
TAAAGAGCAAGCAGAAGCTGCCAAAGGGGTGATGTCGCTATTTGCCGCTTTTGATGACGAGGAGCAGCGGTTTTCCAAGCCGCCAAAAACTACGCGCAAAGTTAGCAAGCAAGAAATCCTCTTTAAGGAAAAGCACCTGTTGGGCTTTTTCTTGACAGCTCATCCTCTCGACGATGTGCAGCATATCTTGCAAAGATTATCTTGTGTGCCTCTGCATATCGTTGAAGAAATGAGCCATGATTCGGTCTTTCGCGCAGGCTTTTTAGTCGAGTCGGTGCAAGTGCGCTTGTCCAGCAAAAGCCAAAAGAAATTTGCCATTTTGATGATTGGCAATGGCATGGAGAGCTTTGAGCTGCCAATTTGGCCTGAGCTTTACGAGGAAAAAGGCCACCTCTTAGCCGAAAACCGCATGCTGTTTGCCGTCTTGCAGGCAGACCGCCGCGAGGGCAGCTTGCGCCTGAGTTGCAAGTGGATAAACGATTTGACGCAAGTCAACGAACAAATGATGGAAGAATGCGATCAGGCATACGACAAAGTAAAATTCCAAGTTGAACGCTTTGCTGCAATGAAGAGCAAGAAAGGAGAGAGTTTGCATAAAGGAGAAACGCCAGAAAAGCCCAAGGCTGCTGCTACTCAGACTAAAGAACCCCCCAAGGCCGTCCCAAAGGCAGGGGCCATTTTCATAGATCTTGACAACACGCGCTTGAGCCACATCATGACCATCAAGAAGATCTTTGACGACCACCGCGGAAGTGCCCCTGTGACGCTAGAGTTTACTGTCGGCAAGCGCAACCATGCCACCTTACAAATTAATAGCACCTGGGGTATCACTCCATCGCCGGCCTTAGCCGAGAAGCTGCTGGCCGTGCCGAGTGTAGAGGCAGTCGAATTTTAAACAGCGGGTAAAATTATATGCTGTTTAGAAAATTAATTTTTAAGCCCTTTAGTGGCCCGTTGATCGCCATGCACTTTAAATTTTAAGGCTATTTGCGCAATTCCCCATCGCTCTCTTCGGAGAGCAGATACACTATGATTCTAAATCCTGGAACTACGGCTACCTCCCATCCCTTACGCTTGTGATACTTTGTGCCGGCAGCGTAAAGTATCTGATTTGATGTATGAAGCTACCCGCAAACTATATCTGCATGACATGATCTGTGTGCTAAAATTACGGATAGCTTGATACATCATATTCAATCAGCCCTTTTGTAAGGCAACTGCTTAAGTGCAAATATAGTTAGTTTATTATCTATCGCTAAGATAGTGCCACACAAACCATCCGACTCGAACTTTGAAGACACACCCTTAGCAAGAATTCTATATTTAGCCCTTCATCGATCAAATTAATCTTCACAGAGCAAGGTTGCGATCACAGTGATCCCTCTTCTCCTAGACTGCGCACACAAAGCATCCGATTGGACTTTGTGCACATATAATTAACCCTGCTACAGCAACTTCTATCACCCTTCCGTCAAATATAAACTTACATCTAAGTTAATTATTTTTTTACAAAAAGCAAAAAAAAATACTTACGCATTGCCTAATTAACACAACCGCTGTATAATACTAATAGACGAAAATACTAATTCTTAATCAAAGGTTAAAATGAGCAATATAAATAGTAGTACTCCACTAGGATACCATGATTTGGAAGGCCTGGTGGTGAGGAATTCCCCTCCTAGCGAGGAAGTGAAAAAAAAGCCTAACCCCTTGTCAGATTACAATAGAGAAGTGCTTTCCAATAGAGCCAATGAAATTTTCAAAAAGCTCACCTACACTGAAGGCACTAGCAATGCGCCTATGTTCAAAGGACTTTGCGACACGGGTGTAACGCAATTCGGCACGTGGCTTGGCTCTTCGATTGGCACAACCTACGGAGGCGCTTTTATAGACAACGGAATTGCATATGTTTGTCACACATTAATGAATGGCGTGAACAAAAAAGTTATTGATGTAACTGCAGTAGCCGTACAGATCACAGTCACCCCTAAGGCGCTTCCATTCCTAACGGCCTTTTGTGCTGGAACTGGCGGTGTGGCGCTGCCAGCAGCCGTTGGATTGGTCTGCACGCTTTCAAGTTGGTTGCTAGCGAGCGGCAAGTTCACGCTGGACACACTGCCACCTCCCGATAAGCTATTAACCTTTAATGAAGAGCTTAATTGCTATGTCGATGCCTTGGGACAGCCGCTGGGCAGGCAAGAGATTGAGGATTTGCAAGATTTGGTGAGAGAGCACGATTTAATTTGCAAGATTCTAGCCTCCGACAGAGATGACATTGCAGAGACTCTCTTCAACGCTGTAGAAATAAATTCTAGGGTAGACACGCGAAAAAAAGAAGCGAAGATCGAAAAGGCCATTAGGCGCCTAGAAGAAAACAACCGTTTTCATGGCGAAGTCTTAGACTCCATTAGACAATTGGCAACAAAATATGCCCCTACTCATGGCCCGCAACTCATGAAACACCATGAGGCTATCAACCAAATTGAATCCTCCCTAAATATGATTCATAATAAGCTGCACACGGCAGATGATAGCGGCGAGCAGCGCTACGGCTTTGATGAAAGCAACGGCACTCTGTACGTTCCGAGCAATACCTTTAGCCGCTGGTGGTATGGGCAAACGTCTGTGGAAACAGCTAAAAAGATCAATAGCATTATGAAAGTTGATCTGCTTGAGCAGTGCGACAAAATGAAACAAAGTGTCGCTGAGCTGAGAGACATTTCACAAGATGAGCTCCAAGCGATCAAAGAAAAAATGGAAAAGATCACACTGGATTTCGCTAACTTGCACTCACTGAACTCTTCTGAGGTCGTCAAAGATGCCCTTTCAGAGCTGTTTACTGAAACCAAGCCTCTGCTAGACGAATCTCTAGAATCGTTAAGAGAGAAGCTAAGCTAACTCTCTTCCCTAACCCCTGACTGCTCTTCAATGCGGCCATCATTGGCCATTGGAGACAGCCAGGGGTTACTGCCCTCAGCTGCTTTCCAGCTTTACATCCTTGTCTTCCATTTCGCGCAACTCATCGACTACTGCCAGCAGAGCTGCCACATGCTCTTTTAAATTATAGCTGCGTTTATCGGCTGAACCTACACAGCATTGGCGGATGATACCTTTAAGGCGCTCATCTTGCAGGGTAAAGCCTCGATAGAAATTCAAGTCGCCATCCTCCACCCAATCTTTAAGTTGCTGCTGCCGGGTGCACCACCCGCGAACTTCATAACCTGTCACTGTAAAATAAAGCGTTGCACCAAATCCAAACTGATCATGCAGCCCAGCAGTTTGGGCATCCTTAACTTGCCCTTTAAATACATAT
>JAVBSF010000067.1:0-6335 GCA_031556925.1 Pararhizobium sp. | reverse complement strand
TGGGGCTGACGCTCTCCTGCGGCGCCTTCGGGGCCTGGACGATCGATGAAAGCCGGCATGCGCGGGAAAATATCCCGCCCACCACCTATCTTTCGGCGAGCTACTACGAGATCTGGCTTCGGGCCTTGCAGACGCTGCTGGAACGCCATGGTTTCGCGAGCGCCGAAGAGCTTGCGAGCGGTGTGATGGCCGAGCCGGGTGCCAGCCCGAAGCGGGTGCTGAGGGCGGATATGGTCGAGGGCGTACTGGCCAGGGGCGGGCCTTGCGACAGGCCGGCGGCGGGGCCGGCTGCGTTCAAGCCGGGTGACAGGATACGCACGCGCAATTTCAATCCCAAGACCCATACGCGGCTGCCGCGCTATGCCCGAGGCCGGATTGGCACTGTCGAGGCAGTGCAGGGCTCCTTCGTGTTTCCGGACGACAATGCCCATGGCAAGGGAGAAAATCCGCAATGGGTCTATACGGTCGTTTTCGATGCGGCCGAAATCTGGGGTGAGGGGGCCGAGCCGGGGCTGACGGTCTCCATCGATGCCTGGGAGAGTTATCTTGAACACGCCTGATCTTTCGAAATCGCTGCACGCCATGCCCGGCCTGCCGCTGGCGCAGGATGGCGGCCCGGTCTTTGCCGAGCCGTGGCAGGCGGAAGCCTTTGCGATGGCGGTCCGGCTGCATGAGCGCGGTGTGTTTTCGTGGAGCGAATGGGCCGAAGTCCTCTCGCAGGAGCTTTACCGGCCCGGACGCTGCACCGATGGCAGCGATTATTACGATTGCTGGGTGGCGGCGCTGTCGCGCATCCTGTCGGAGCTTTCGATCATCCGTGGCGACGATATCGAGCGGTTGACCAAGGCCTGGCAGCGGGCCGTCGAAGCGACGCCGCATGGCAAGCCGATCGTGCTGGAGAACGATCCCTTGGGGAAAGGCGCGGCCTGACAGGCAGCGCCTCGATCTTCAGCTCTCGAATTGCCGATAGCACTCCTCGGCGATCTGCTGCAGCCGCGCGCGGGTGATCTCGCCGGTCACGGCATAGCCGATCTCGCCGTCGATCCAGTAGAAGGTTTCCAGCGGACCGTTGCTGACGAAGCGGAAGCTGGTCTCGGCATTGTCGGGGTTGCGGCCGAGTAGAACCGTCAGGCGCTTGCCGTTGTCGTCCTCATACATCAGCATCGCGCCGGCCTTGCCGCTAACCGGAAGCAACCGGCCGCCGACGAGGCGGAAGCCGTCCTTCGTCAGATCAGGCGCGCGCAGCTTGTAGTCCAGCCGTTTGCCGAGCCATGTGACGAGATGGGCCTCCTGATCCGCGCCGACCTCGACGGGATGGCGAACCTCGCTCGTATAGACGAGATAGGCCGATTTCGCCTGTGCCGGCAGGTCTTCGAGCGCGGAAACCTGCTGTTGCGGATCGGCGCCAAGCAGCCGGCCACCATAGAGGCCGGTCGCGGTGCCTGCGAGAAACAGCAGCAGGCCGGCAGCGGCCGCCGGAAGCCAGCCGGGCAGGGTGCGACGGACAGGCGCTGCATCCGCCACGAGGCGGCGGTCGCGCTCGTCGGTGCGCGCATAATCGCCAAACAGCGAGCGCAGACCTTCTGCCTGCGATTGCCACTGGCGCACCTCTTCGGCGGCGGCGGGATTGTCGCGAAGCCAGGCTTCGATCCTCTGTCGTTCGGCTTCACCGAGGAAGCCATCGGCATAGGCGTGCAGGTCGTCTTCGGTGACCGTGGTTTTGTCCGTGTTCATTTCGGTCTCCGCAGGGGAACGATGTTACTTTGCGCCAGATGCTCGCTCATCTGGCGGCGCGCGCGCGACAGGCGCGACATGACGGTGCCGATCGGGATGGAGAGGATGTCGGCGACCTCCTGATAGCTGTAGCCCTCGACGGCGACGAGCATCAGCACGGCGCGGTAATCCGGCGACAGCGCATTGATCGCCTGATTGAGCCGCTGCTTTTCCAAGGGATCGCCCAGCAGCGGTTCGGATGGCTCCTGAACGGGCTGCGGGGCAGTCTCGTCGCTCAGTTCGACCGGCGGATGCAGGCGCGTCCGGCGGTAGCCGTCGCGATAGAGGTTGGTCATGATCATGAAGGCCCAGGCGCGCAGGCTGCCGCCGCGCCACTGGGCACGGCGGACAAGCACTTTCTCGACGCAATCCTGCCAGAGATCCTCGCCATCGGCATCGGAGCGGGCAAGGCTGCGCGAATAGCGGCGTAACAACGGGATGAGCGAAAGCACCTGATCCTCGAAGGGCTCGGTCTTCATGCTCCCCGCATCCGCAAGCTGCTCAACATCATCAGGGGCGCGCGGCATCCCAGACGCCCTTCACGCCATCGCCGGAGGCGTCGCCCTGTTTTGCGTCCTTCACCCAGAAATAGAGCGGCATGCCTTTTAAAGCCCATTGTTTGCTGCCGTCCTTGCGCTCGACCAGCGTGTAATCGCCTTCCGGCATGGCCGAGGCATCGGCGAGGAAAGGCGGCCAGTTCTTGGCGCAGTCATCATAGCAATTGGAGGCGCCGCTTTCATCCTTCTTGAAGGTGTAGAGCGTCATGCCGTTTTCGGCGGCGATCACGTCGCCCTTGTCGGTTTTGACGGTCTGGACGGGAGGTGCGGCGAATGCCGGGAGCGCCGTAAACAGCGCGAAGCCGGCTGCGAGGGACATAAGGGTTTTCATGGGATCATCCTGGCTGGTGTTTCCTCAATGCCGCTTTCCGCGACACGGGAGCCAAGACTGATGGCGGCCCGGTTTTATTCCCGGTCCGCCCGATGTTTTTCAGATTTTCGGTTTCGCGCCGACCCTGTTGGCGACGAAACGGGCAAGGCTCGGGCCGATCGCCATGATCAGCAACAGGCGTGCGGTCTGCAGCGACATGACGAAGGCGATGTCGACCTGACTGGAGGCGGCGATGATGGCGATCGAATCCATGCCGCCGGGGCTGGTGGCGAGATAGGCCGTCAGCGGATCCACGCCGAGCGTGCGGGTGAGGATGAAGGCGAGCAGGCCGGAAAAGCCGATCAGCACGAGAATGGACAGGATCGTCGGCACCAATGCGCGTCCCGCATGGGCGATGATGGCGCGGGTGAAGCCGAGGCCGATGTTCCAGCCGAGCAGCCCATAGCTGATGGCGAGCAGCCATTCGGGAATCTCGATGGCGAGCAGGCCGGTCATGTTGAGCGCCGCGCCGATCAGGAACGGAAAGATGAAGATGCCTGCGGGGACGCGCAGTTTCTTGCCGAGGAAGCCGGCGACGGCGGCCAGCGCCAGGGTTTCGGCAAAGGCGGCCGGATTAATCGGCGCGAACCAGACGATTTCGGGGCCGGTACCATCGATGCCGGCCCAGTAGCGGGCGACAAGCGAGGCCGCGGCGGCGACGAAGACGACACGCAGATACTGCATGAAGGCGACAAGGCGGGTATCGGCGCCATAGGCATCCGACATGACCAGCATGGTGGTCGCCGCACCCGCCGACGAACCCCAGATCGCCGTCGTGCCCGGCAGGATGCCGAGCCGGCTGATCGCATAGCCGGAAAGCGTGCTCATGGTGATGATCGAGCCGATGATCGCGAGAAAGAGCGGCGCATTGGCCAGCAGATTGCCGAGAATGCCGGGCGTGATGGATTCGGCGATCATCGTGCCGATAAGCGCCTGTGCGCAATAGTAGAGAAGACGCGGCAGGCGGATCGTGGCGCCATTGATGCCGAGAATCGCGGCGGCGATCATCGGCCCCATCAGCAGGGCGGCGGGGATGGCGGTGAGTTCCAGAAGAACGGCGAGAAGGGCGGACAGGGCAAGCAGCAGCATCCACTGAGCTGCGGGGTGCCAGCGGCCGAAACCGGAGGGGAGCGGCTTGTTCTGCATGGATTGCGAGGCGGGAGGCGCTTGCGGGGGAGCCGGTTCTGTCACGCTGATGTCCTTTGTCGCGCCGTGATACCGGGATCGCCAGAGATTTCCAAGGCGCAACTCGCGGCGGGGCGAGATATCGGGACATGGCGGGGCGCATCCGCCCGCGAATGCGCTGCGTTCCGGCGCCATCCGCATGTCGGCAAATTTCGATTACGGAGCCGATCCTACGCAGCCCAGCGCGGTAAGGGTCTTCATGTATCGTGCGGCGTCGGCGATATCTGCGGGCTCTTCAAAATAAGATGCGGATGCGTATGAGCTTGCGACATCGCCGCAGACCTCGTTGACGTTCGTCGTCCGCCGCAGCGCGCCTTTGGCTTGCGCCCACAGCTCGATATCGTCATCGCTCATATCGACGCCGGAGAACTGTCTCAGGGCGTGCACCGCAAAACGTCGTTGTAGCTGGTCGTTGTCGGAGAAACTCGCTGGCGCTGAAAGTATCGAAATACTGAGCCGCACCATTTCCAGATCGAGTTCACGATCCTTGTTCATATAACCGGCAGTCGATGCCCAGATTGTCCCCGCCACGCCGAACAACGCCCCGAACGCAGCGCCGCCGAGTGCTTCTCCTATGCCACGACCACTCATCTGCCCCACCCTCTTTTTTAAGGTTGCAAAGATTTGCATGGCGCACGTTAAAGTCAAGAGAGGTCTTGCCGTCCGCCGCCGCCCGGTGTATTCGCACGCTATCGCGAAAAACGACCGTTGATCCGCCAGACGCGGAACGGTCGAGGATATCCATCCCTGCGCTCCAGCGGGGATCGGCCAGCGTTTCCCACAAACCCCTGCCCATCGGGCCTATCGCAAGCCTTCGGCTGTCCAGAGGACGCCGCGCGCCTGCGTCGATCGGAACGCGTCATGAACAGACCACTCATCGTTATTTTTACCGCTATCGTGCTCGATGCCGTCGGCATCGGCCTCATTTTTCCCATCCTGCCGTCGCTGCTGGAGGACGTGACCCACAGCCAGAACGTCGCCCCGTATATCGGCGCGATGACCGCACTTTATGCGGTCATGCAGTTCGTCTTCGCGCCGGTGCTTGGCGCGCTCAGCGACCGGATCGGCCGGCGGCCAGTGCTGATGATCTCGCTTGCCGGTGCGGCCATCAACTATCTCTTCCTGGCTTTCGCCTCCAATCTGCCGATGCTTTTCATGGGCCGGGCCATCGCCGGGCTGACGAGCGCCAATCTTTCCGTCGCGATGGCGACCATCACCGACATCTCCGCCGAGGATCAGCGCGCCCGCCGCTTCGGCCTGTTCAACGCCATGTTCGGCATGGGCTTCATTATCGGCCCGGTGCTCGGCGGCGTGCTGGGCGACCACTGGCTGCGGCTGCCCTTCGTCGCGGCGGCGGTGTTGAATGGCTGCAACCTGCTTCTGGCCTTCTTCCTTCTGCCCGAAACGCGTAAGCCCACCGGCGGCAAGATCGACCTCGCCGCGCTCAATCCGCTTACGCCCCTGCGCCGGATCTTCGCGGCGAAGAGCGTGTTGCCGGTGATCCTGCTCTTCTTCGTCTTCAGCGCCACCGGCGAGGCCTATGGCACCTGCTGGGCGCTTTGGGGGAGTGATACGTTCCGGTGGAACGGGCTGTGGATCGGCCTGTCGCTCGGCGCCTTCGGTGTCTGCCAGACGCTGGCGCAGGCCTTTCTGCCGGGGCCGGCGGTGAAGCTGCTCGGCGAGCGGGGGGCTATCCTGACGGGCATCGCCGGCGTCTGCATCGCCCTTGCCGTCATGGCCTTTGCCAGCGCCGGCTGGGTGGTCTTTGTGATCATGCCGGTCTTCGCGCTTGGCGGCATCGGCGTGCCGGCGCTGCAATCTCTGGCGACGCGGCAGGTGGACGAGGGCAGCCAAGGGCAATTGCAGGGGGTGCTGGCATCGACCGTCAGCCTCGCTTCGATCTTCGCGCCGCTTGGCTTCTCCAGCGTCTATTTCGTCTTCAGGAGCGAATGGCCCGGCGCGATCTGGCTGTCGGTGGTCGTGCTTTATGCGATCGCGGTGCCGCTGGTTCTCGGCCTGCGCCTCGACAGGCCGGCAAAGCCGCAGGCGCTGTAAGCCGTGCGTCCCGCGAGATTGCGGGGCTTGCATCCTTGCCCCGAATCCTGCCACTTCGGGCGATGGAATTCGCACCGCAACAGGATGAAGCGCTGAAGGCCGTTTCGGCATGGCTGAAGGAAGGGCGCAGGCCGCTCTTCCGGCTGTTCGGCTATGCCGGCACCGGCAAGACGACGCTGGCGCGCCACTTCGCCGAGCATGTCGATGGCGACGTGCTGTTTGCCGCCTTCACCGGCAAGGCGGCGCAGGTGCTGCGCTCCAAGGGCGCGAGCAACGCCAAGACGATCCATTCGCTGATCTACCGGCCGCGCGGCGAGGAAGAGGTTTCCGACGAGGAGACCGGCAAGACCTCGATCGCGCCGATGTTCTCGATCAATCGGCAGTCGCCGGTTGCC
>JAVBSF010000520.1:0-18811 GCA_031556925.1 Pararhizobium sp. | reverse complement strand
CTGTCCATGCATGGCGCGGCACGCATCTGGATGTCGCGCGGCAGTTTTACAGCTCGGCGGAAATCAGCCGTTTCCTCAATATCCTCGCCTGGTACAAGCTCAACCGGTTCCACTGGCATCTTTCCGATGACGAGGCGTGGCGAGTGGAAATCGATGCCTATCCGGCCCTGACCGAGCTTGGCGCATGGCGCGGCCATGGGCTTGCGATCCCGCCCGTGCTGGGGTCCGGCCCGCAGAAGAGCGGGGGCTATTACACCAAGACGGCGGTGCGCGAGATCGTGGCGCTGGCGGCCAGTCTCGGGATCGAGGTGATGCCGGAAATCGATGTGCCCGGCCATTGCTACGCGATGCTGAAGGCTATTCCCGAACTGCGCGACCCGCAGGAGCACGGGACCTATCATTCGGTGCAGGGTTTCCCCAACAATTGCCTGAACCCAGTGCGGGAAGAGACCTACCGTGTTCTGGAGACGGTGTTCGACGAACTGATCGAGCTGTTTCCGGGCAGCGTCTTCCATGTCGGGGCGGATGAAGTGCCGCTCGGGGCGTGGTCGGGCTCGCCGCAGGCTTTGGCGGAATTGAAAACGATCGGTGGCGAGGCGCTGGCGCAGGGCCATGCGAGGCGGCTGAACGTCTTCACCAATCATCATGGCGCAGACGATATCGAGGGTTCAGGTGCCGCCGTTTTGCAATCGGCGTTTCTCGCGCGCATTCAGGCGTTTCTTGGCTCCCGTGGCCGCATCACGGGCGGCTGGCAGGAGGCGGCGCATGGCAATGCCATCGACAAGGCGAAGTCGCTGCTTTTCGGCTGGCGCACGGTCGAGGCTTCGGCAGCGCTGGCGGGCGAGGGCTATGATCTCGTCGTCTGCCCCGGTCAGGTCTATTATCTCGATATGGCCAACAGCACGGACTGGTCTGAGCCGGGCGCAAGCTGGGCCGGATGGTCGAGCCCGGAAAAGCTCTATACTTTCGATCCGCTGGAAGGTTGGAGCGATCAGCAGAGGACACGGCTGCGCGGGCTGCAATGCTGCATCTGGTCCGAGCCGATGAGCGATCGCGCCGTGTTCGACCGGCTGGTTTTTCCGCGACTTTCGGCTTTGGCGGAAACGGCGTGGACCGCGAACGAACGCAAGTCTTTCGAGCGGTTTCAGGCGCTCTCGAGCCTGATGCCGGTGCTTTACGGCTTTTACGGCCAGCCAGCATAGCTCGTTCAGTACGATATCCTGCCGGCAGGCGCGGGAGGAGACGCCGGCCCATGTGGAAAAGTTGTTTCGATAAGCGGGTTTAAGTCGTGGGGAGAGACCGTGCACCTGTTTGCGCGGCTTTCTTTTCCCAGCAATGTATTTCTATGAATATAACGATAGCCATGTGCTCCGCTTCGTTATATCCATGCGGATATTTCGATCCAACAGGAGGGACTTATCATGACATTTCATCTGTTCGGCAGGCTGACGAAAGTCGCCGTTGCCGTCGCTGTTGCCGGTTTTACCGCCATTGCCAGCCCGGCCATAGCCGACGACGCCATCACCGTCTTTGCCGCCGCCAGCCTCAAGAACGCGCTCGATGCGGCCAATGCCGAGTGGACGAAGGAAAGCGCCAAGCAGACGACGGTTTCCTATGCGGCCTCCTCGGCGCTCGCCAAGCAGGTCGAATCCGGCGCGCCGGCCGATCTCTTCATCTCCGCAGACCTCGCCTGGATGGATTACGTCGCCGAAAAGAAGCTGATCAAGGACGACACCCGTTCAAACTGGCTCGGCAACCGCATCGTGCTCGTTGCACCGAAAGATGCGGCAAAGCCGGTCGAAATCAAGGAAGGCTTTGATCTGGCTGGTCTCGTCGGCGATGGCAAGCTCGCCATGGGTGCGGTCGATTCCGTTCCGGCCGGCAAGTACGGCAAGGCAGCTCTGGAAAAGCTTGGCGTCTGGGCCTCGGTCGAGGGCAAGTTTGCTGGCGCTGAAAGCGTTCGTGCGGCGCTGGCGCTCGTCTCGCGCGGCGAAGCACCTTATGGCATCGTCTACCAGACGGATGCGGCTGCCGATGCGGGTGTTGCCATCGTCGGCACTTTCCCGGAAGAGAGCCATCCGCCGATCATCTATCCGGTCGCCATTCTCTCGGAATCGAAGAATGCCGATGCGGCCGCCTATCTCGAGTTCCTGAAGTCGGACAAGGCTGCGGCGTTCTTCACCGCGCAGGGCTTCACGATCCTGAAATAAGGGATACAAAGAAGCGATATGCTCCGTCGTTCCCTCTCCCCGCGCGGGGAGAGGATGTTGCTTTGAGGGTGGTTGCTTGTTGCCTCTTCTCCCCAGCGGGGAGAAGGTGGCGCGTAGCGCCGGATGAGGGGGCGGCTCGCTCTGAACTCGCGGCAAAGACCCCCTCATCTGTCCTTCGGACATCTTCTCCCCGCTGGGGAGAAGAGGAAGCCGGCGGGAGAAGGGTTAAACGGCGAGTTCCGCATCAAATACGAGGTAACGCATTGGACTGGCTGGCATTGAGCGACGAGGAGTGGACGGCGATCCATTTGAGCCTTCGGATCTCGCTCATCGCCATGGCCGCAAGCCTGCCGTTCGGCATCCTCGTTGCCATGGCGCTTGCGCGGGGGCGGTTCTGGGGCAAGTCGCTCCTGAACGGTATCGTGCATCTGCCGCTGATCCTGCCGCCGGTCGTCACAGGCTTTATCCTGCTTCTGCTCTTCGGCCGTCGTGGTCCGATCGGTTCCTTCCTCTCCGACTGGTTCGGCATTGTGCTCTCCTTCCGCTGGACCGGGGCGGCACTTGCCTGTGCGGTCATGGGTTTTCCGCTGATGGTGCGGTCGATCCGGCTGTCGATCGAGGCCGTGGATCGCAAGCTGGAAGAGGCGGCCGGCACACTCGGCGCTTCGCCGCTGTGGGTGTTTGCGACCGTGACGCTGCCGCTGATCCTGCCGGGGGTAATCGCCGGCATGATCCTCTCCTTCGCCAAGGCCATGGGAGAGTTCGGGGCCACCATCACCTTCGTTTCGAACATTCCCGGTGAAACCCAGACGCTTTCGGCGGCGATCTATACGTTCACTCAGGTTCCGGGCGGCGATCTCGGCGCCATGCGGCTTACCATCGTTGCCATCTTCATTTCCATGGCGGCACTGCTTGCCTCCGAATTCATGGCGCGCGCCGTCGGGCGCAGGGTTGAGGTTGAATGAGCCTGATCGTTAAAGCGCGCCACCAGCTTGGCGATTTTTCGCTCGATGCCGATTTTACCTCCGAGCGCGGGGTTACGGCGCTGTTCGGCCGCTCGGGCTCCGGCAAGACCTCGCTGCTGCGCATCATCGCGGGGCTGACCACGCCGCAGCACGGCAGGGTTTCTCTCAATGGGGATGTGCTGGTCGATACGGACCAGCGCCTTTTTGTTCCCGTATATCGCCGGCGCTTCGGCTATGTGTTTCAGGAGGCGCGGCTCTTTCCCCATCTGACTGTGCGCAAAAACCTCGGATACGGCCGCTGGTTCGCCCCGAAAACGCAGCAGAGCGAGGATTTTGCCCGCATCGTCGATCTGCTCGGCATCGAGACGCTCCTGGAGCGGCGTCCTTCCAATCTCTCCGGCGGCGAGAAGCAGCGGGTCGCGATCGGCCGGGCGCTGCTGTCCGGTCCGCGCCTGCTTCTGATGGACGAGCCGCTCGCGGCGCTGGACGACGAGCGCAAAGCGGAGATCCTGCCCTATCTGGAGCGCTTGCGCGACGAGACGAGCGTGCCGATTGTCTATGTCAGCCATTCCGTGGCGGAGGTTGCGCGGCTGGCCGATCATGTCGTGGTGATGGAGGCCGGCAGAGTGAAGGCCTTCGGCACGGCCGCGGATATTCTCGGTGACAATTCGGTGTCGATCGCGGGCGAGCGCCGGGAAACCGGGGCATTGCTGGAGGGCACGATACAGGCTGTCGATGAGGTCCATGGATTGACGACGGTGGCGCTGAAGCGCGCGACGCTCCTGATTCCCGGTCGTCATGGGGTGGGAAAGGCGGTGCGTGTTCATATTCCCGCGCGCGACGTGATGCTGGCGACGAAGAGGCCGGAGGGTGTCAGCGCCCTCAATATTCTCAAAGGAAAGATCGTGGGCCTGACCTATGGCAGCGGCGATACGATGGATATTCTGGTCGATTGCGGCGGCGATATCATCCAGTCGCGCATCACCCGCTTTTCCACCGAGCGGCTGGGGCTTGCCATGGACAAGCCGGTCTTTGCGATCGTCAAGACCGTGTCGTTCGAGCGACCCTGATCAGCCTTCGGGTGGCGGGCTGCGGTGTGTTTCCAGCCAGTCGAGATCCGGGCGGATGGCCGCGAGCGCGTTGCTCTCCATGGCCCGGAAACGGGCCAGCAGTTCTTCGCCGAAAGGCGTGATCTGCGCGCCTCCGCCCTGCTTGCCGCCGCGCTTTGAGGACACAACGACCTTACAGAACATGCCGTTCAGTTCCTCGACGAGAAGCCACGCCCGGCGGTAGGACATATCCATCGCCCGCCCCGCGGCCGAAATCGAACCCGTGGCCCTGATATGCTCCAGAAGCTCGATCTTGCCATGGCCAAGCCGGTGCTCTCCCGGAAACTGGATGCGCAGGACGGGGCGCAGCTTGCTGCTATCGGGCATGGAGGTTTCCGGTCTGATGGCTTTGCCGGGAGATATAACACGGGTCTTGACATGAGCCATCCTTATCTGCGGACGGTCAGGTGATGGTTTGCGCTGGCGTCTCGACGGAGGTCGATACCGGTGCGGCGGCGTCGAGGTCGAAAAGTTCGTAGATTTCGATGGGCTCCATGCGGCCCTTTGCCTGCACGTCCCCAAGGCTGCGGAAGCCGAAGCCGTCTCCTGCTTCCGCCTTGATGTTGCCGCTGGCAATGATCGTCGTGCCGAATTGCTTGTTGATGCCTTCGAGCCGGGAGGCGACATTCACGGTGTCGCCCATGGCCGTGTATTGGCGGCGCGAATGGGCGCCGACGCTGCCGACGACCGCAGGGCCGGTATGGAGGCCGAAGCGGGTGACGAGTTCGGGGCGGCCGGCTTCCCGATTTTCCCGGTTGAAGTCGTCTATCCGCTTCTTCAGCGCAAGGGCGCAGCGACAGCCGTCGGTCACATGATCTGGATTGGCGGTCGGGGCATTCCACATGCCGAAGATGGAATCGCCGAGATACTGGATGATCACGCCATTATGCGCCTCGACGACCTCGTTCATCAGCTCGAAATAGACGCTGAGCATATCGACGATTTCTTCCGGGGAATGCTGTTCGGAAATCGTGGTGAAATCCCTGATATCGGTGAAAAGCACCGTGACGTCCTGGCGTATCGCCTTGCTGGCTATGGCCTGTCCGGAAGCGATGATCCTGCGCACCAGTTCGCGCGGCACATAGAGCGCGAAGGATTTCATCGCCTCGCTGGCCGAGGCGAGCGAGGCGCCGAGCATGTTGATTTCCAGCACGCGCGAATGGACCTTCTCGAAGCCGCTGAATTCGAGATCGCCCATGCGGCGGGCGTTGCCGGCAAGCGAGAACAGGGCGTTGCTGATCAGCCGCGCGATCAGCAGGGCGGCGACGATGCCCGCGGCGAGAAAGGCGAGGGCGACAAGCAGGGTCTTGCGAAGCAGTGCCGCGCTCTCGCCCGTGAAATCGCTAAGGGGAGCGGTGATGACGATGGTGTTGCCGCGCATCATGCCGGAAAAGGAAACGGCCGATATCTGCGCGACATAGGCCACGCCATTCATCGAAAACCGCACGATCTTGCCGTCCGCCGAATTCGAGCTCCAGTCCAGGTGCTTCACCGCATCCAGAATGGGATCGCGAATCGGAACAATATCCTGGGCGACCTTCGACGGCGCAGAGAGGATCGTCAGCAGCTTTTCCATCTCGGCGGGATCGGAATGCACGATCAGGTTCTTCTCGGCGTCGAAAACGTAGCCGTGGGCATTGCTCGATACCATTTCCTTCGCGAGAAGCTTGCTGACGGTCTGCAGAAGCACGTCGGCACCGACGATCACGCCCGGATTTTTCTGCATGGGCATGGCGAGCGTCAGGGCGAGCGCATTCGTCGTCGCCGTCACGTAGGGGCCGACTGTAACCGGCGTGCCCTGGCTCTCGGCGGAGCGATACCAGGGTCTTCGCCTCGGGTCATAGGAGGAGTCTTCGATGCGCCGCTGGTCGAGCGGGTTACCATTCGCGTCGAAAAACACCCAGAAAGCCAGCGTCCCCGTCGATTGGCGAACGATCGTGCGCATGGCGAGCGTCGCGTTTGCAGGGGCGGAAAGTTTCTGCGACCAGGCGGGGTTTTCGGCCATGTTGACCGTCTGGATGAAACTTCCGTCCGGATAGCCAAGGTAGAGACCATCGATCGCCGGGGAGCTTTGGAGCACCTTCAGCATGAACTCGCGCTTGGCGTTCAGCTCGGCGGGGGGTGCGGACAGCATGGGCTGCAGCACGGAGGTCGCGCTGATGGCGGTATAGCCGTTGTTGAAGACGCTTTCATAGCGATCGATCGTCCGGCGGGCGAGCGCCTTCATCTGTCGCTCGCCGGCTTCCAGCGCCGAAGTGCTTCCCTGTTGATAGGTCAGCCAGATGATCGGCAGGGAGATGGCGATCAGCAGGGCGACGATGATGATGCTGAGGTGAAAGCGAAGCGGCCTGACCCACGCCGCCGTCCTGCCGCTGCTTGCTCCACCCTGCGTCTGCCTCACCGTCGTCTTCCCCTTCATTCCAATTTAGAGAACGCCCGCGCCTTATCCCCCGATCAGGCACGGTTCCTTTTGCTCATGGGGTCGGTCATGCGCCTTCTGCCGCCGCCTGCGCCGCCTCCACCGCCATCTGGTGGTTTCTGAGAGCGGCGGCCGCGCTCGCCGGATCGGCCTTTTCGTCGCCGCCGACCTGAACCGTCGGCTGCGCGAAATCGATGCCGTTTTCCGCGAAGGACTGACGGATCATGGCATAGGCCCTGCGGCGCACCATTGTCTGGGTGCCGGGCTTGGCGGTGAAGGCAAAGCTGAGCTCGATGCCGAAATCGCTGATCTGTTCCACGCCCTTCATCTTCAAGGGCATGATGATCATCGGACCGAGTTCCGGATCCTCCATCAGCTCGGCGCCGAGCTTTTTGGTAATTTTCTTGGCCTTGGCGATATCGGTGTCGAATTTCACCCGCAGGCGGAATTTATCGATGACCCAGTCGCGGCTCATGTTCTGCACGGCGCCGAGTTCGCCGAAGGGCACGGTGAAAACCGGACCACGATGATGCCGCAGCCGGATCGAACGCAGGCTGAAGGATTCGACCGTGCCCCTGTAGCTGCCGCTCTGGATGTATTCGCCCACCCGGAATGCGTCGTCCATCAGGTAGAAGACACCGCTGACGATATCCTTGACCAGCGTTTGCGAGCCGAAGCCGATGGCAACGCCAAAGACGCCGGCGCCGGCGATCAGCGGACCGATGGCGACGCCCAGCTCTGAAAGAACCATCAGTCCCGCCGTTACGAGGACGAGCGCGGCAAGCGCGTTGCGGAAGATCGGCAACAGCGTGCGCAGACGGCTTCCGCGGGCGATTTCGGCGGGGGTCGAAGCCGGATCGTTGCTCGTTGATTGCAGTTTGCGGTCAATGAAGCTTTTGGCCAGTTCCCAGCAGAGGTCGGCAAGGAGCAGGATAACCACGCTCTTGAAGAGTCCGCTGACGATTGTATCCAGTGTCGGACTGCGCTGAACCAGATCGTTGGGATCATAGCGCCAGATGAAGGCGAGCCAGGCGACAGCCGCGCCGATAACCACGGCGCGGGCGCCCCGCGAGATCAGCACCACGCGCGGGCTGTTCGCCGGCTCGTCCTGCCAGCGGCTTGCGACGAAGGCGTGTGTCATGCGGTCGATTGCCGGTAGAACGCGCGGCAGGAGGACCGCAAAGATGCCCAGCCAGAAAAGCCCCCCGAAGTCGAGGCACCACAACAGCCAGAGGACGACGAGGGCCGCGGTGCGGAATATCTTCTGCCGCAGGTTGGGCGCTGCATCGTCGAGATGGCTGCGCCAGACCGTTGTGATGGAGATAGCGAGGAGCGCGACGGAAATAATCAGCGAAATAATGGCGCGGACATCGGGATCGAGCCCGAGCTTGGGGCCGAGAGCCGACAGAACCATGCCGAAGAGGAGGACGCCGGTAAACAGCATCACGCGGCGGTAAACCGGCAGTCCCGTCGCGCCCGTTGCCAGCGCCAGCCGGGCGACGGCCAGAACGATGCGGAAAATGAAGACGGCCAGCAACGAAAACAGCACGACGGGGCGCACGAGCGGCGGCCAGTGAAGCGTGAGGAAAATGAGGGACGCGGCAACAATGAAAACGATCGTCGGCGCAGCCTCCAGCAAGAGCTTGTTGATGACAACGCTTTCGAAATGGGCTCTGCGGCTGACCCGTTTGAAGATCCGTTCGATTGCGAGGCCGGCGATGACGATGGCGGCGACAAGCAGGAATGGAGGTGCAAAACCGCTGCTGCTCGCATCTGTCCGCACGCGGGTGGTCGCGGCGGCGATCTCCCCCGGCACGCGGGGCAGGGCCTCCAACAAGGCTTCGAAGCGGCTGCGGGCGCGCGCCTCGAAATCCTCGACATCCTGGGTTCCGACGGAGGGAGCTGCCTGCGCCTGCGTTTTTTCCTGGCCGGCGACCCAGCTGCGGATTTCCGGGTCGTCCAGCAGCTTCATCAGTTCGGAGAGCTTTTCGGGTGGCGGCGATGCGGTTTGTGCCTGCGCTATCGGCGCGCCAAGCGTCAACAGCACAAGAAGAACGGTTGAAAACACATAACGCATGACTGCACCCCTGCAAGAAACGAACGTAGCTACCGCCAATGGCGGCCTCCCACATCGATATCAATGCACAGACTGCGGTCCTGCTCCAAGAGACAAAAGCGCAACTGTTCGTATTTTCAGCATTTTCAGTTGCACTCGATGCCCGTGAAATCGATTTCTCCCAGTGTGTTTATGGGTTCCTATCGACGATCTCTGGTATTAGACATTCTCCCATGAAGATCGCCTTTTATTCTCCCCTCAAATCGCCGAACCATCCCGTGCCCTCCGGCGACCGGCTGATGGCGCGTCAATTGATGGCGGCGCTGGCGATGGCCGGGCATGAGGTGAACGTCGCATCCGAAATGCGAACCTTTTCGAAGGAGCCGCGAGCACTCGAAGGCGATCCTGATGCCGAGGCCGAGATCGAACGGCTGAGGGGACTTTGGGCAGATAAGGGCAGGCCCGATGCCTGGTTCACCTATCATCCCTACTACAAGGCCCCCGATCTGCTCGGGCCACGGCTGGCGGCCGAGGCGGGGCTTGCCTATATCACGGCAGAAGCTTCCTATTCACCGCGTCGCAACCGGAGCGGCTGGGCGCAGGCGCAGGCGCTTCTGGTTTCGGGGCTGACACAGGCGGCCGTCAATATCTGCATGACCGAACGTGACCGCGCCGGTCTGGAGGCCTTAGCGCCGCAGGCGCGGTTCGCTCGGCTGGCCCCCTTCATCGATGCCTCTCTTTTTCTGGCGACAGAACCAAAACCCGAAGCTGGCCGGCTGGTCTGTGTGGCGATGATGCGCCCCGGCGACAAGCTCGACAGTTTTCGCATGCTGGCGGCGGCGCTCTCGCGGCTGGAGCATCTGCCGTGGCGGCTCTCCATCGTGGGCGATGGCGCGGCGGCGGAGGAGGTGAGGGCGGCATTTTCCGGACTGTCGGATCGCGTCGACTGGCGGGGGGAACGGTCACCGGAGGAGATCGCGGCCATTCTGTCCCGTCAGGCCCTTTATGTCTGGCCGGGCTGCGGCGAGGCCTATGGTCTTGCCTATCTCGAAGCGCAGGCGGCGGGCCTTCCGGTCGTGGCGCAGGCGACCGCCGGGGTGCCGGAAGTGGTGGAACAGGGCAGAACCGGCCTGCTGACGCCGGAGGGCGACATCGGGGCCTATGCGGCGGCGATCGCGCAACTGCTGGGTGACGAAGAGACACGGCTGTCGATGGCCACTGCAGCGCGGGACTTCGCGGGACGGGAACGCTCGCTCGTCAAGGCTTCGCAAAGCCTTGACCGGATTTTTCAAACCTGTGTGGAGACGGTATCCTGATGGTGAGCCCTCTATTCGATCCCTTGCTGCAGGCGCTCGACCGTTGGGCGGATGCCGGACAGGTTGCGTCCTTCTGGCTACGTGACGACGACGCCGTCGAGCCGACACCGGCGCTCGACCGCTTTCTGGCCGTGGCCGGGCAATATGCGATCCCGGCCACGCTGGCCGTCATTCCCGCCGGCACCGATGCCCGGCTCGCGGAGCGGCTGGGAACGCAAACCGGCATTTCCATCGCCGTTCACGGCTGGTCGCACCGTAACCATGCGGGGCCGCAGGAGAAGAAGCAGGAGCTTGGCGCGCAGCGCCCGGCGCAGGTCGTTCTCCATGAGCTTTCCCGCGGGTTTCGCCTGCTGGCGGATTGGCATGGGCAGCGCTTCGTGCCGCTGCTCGTGCCGCCGTGGAACCGGATCGATGCTGCGCTCGTTCCGCAGCTTCCGTCTCTCGGCTTTCGGGCGCTGTCCGTCTACGGGCGCGAAAAACCGTCGGCCATACCGCTCGTCAACACCCATGTCGATGTCATGGACTGGCATGGCACGCGCGGCGGACGCGATACCGGCGCGCTGGTTGGCGAGATCGTGGCGCGGCTGGAAGAGATGTCGAAGAGTGGTGGTTCGATGGGGCTTTTGACCCATCATCTCGTGCATGACGAGGCGGTCTGGTCGTTCATGCAGGCGCTGTTTGAGGCGACCTTCGGCCATCCCGGTTGCCGCTGGGTTGCGATTACCGCGCTGATGCCGGGTTGAATTTCAGATATCGACGATCTGCCCGTCGCGAGCGGCGAAGGCGCCCTTGAACTCAGCCTTGGCGGCGGTGTCGATAGCATTGAGGGCGCTGTCGGTGCGCAGCGGCGAATGGTGGATGAAGGCGACGCGGCCGGCATTGGCCGCCTTGGCAAGCCGGATCGCCTGCTGCCAGGAAGAGTGGCCGTAGCCCACATGGCGGGCCATGTCCTCGTCGGAATAGGTGCAGTCGTAGATGAAGAGATCGCAGTTCTCAATCAGTTCGAGGACGATGGGGTCGAGCGTGCCTGGATGATGTTCCGTATCCGTGATGAAGGCCACCGAACGGCCACCCCATTCGACCCGATAGCCGATGGCGCCGCCGGGGTGAAACAGCTTGCCGGTCTTGATCGCCACATCGGGATAGGGGGTCAGGACATCGCCGGCGCGAAAATCGCGGGCATTCAGCGAGGCGCGACAGATATCCGGCTCCACCGGAAACCACGGCGGCCGCATGAATTCCCCGATCATCTGGCGCGTCGTCATACGCCCCGCCAGATGGCCGGACCAGAGCGTGACGGTCGCATGGGGGTCGAAAAGCGGGGAGAAATAGGGCAGGCCGATAATGTGGTCGTAATGGCAGTGACTGAAGAACAGGTTGAAATCGTTGACGCCTTCCTGGCGCAGTACCTGCCCCGCAGGCATCAGGCCGGAGCCGGCATCGAACAGCAAACGATGCTCTCCCACCTGCATTTCTACGCAGATGGTGTTGCCGCCATATTGCTGGAATTCAGCGCCCGATACGGGAAGGCTGCCGCGAACACCCCAGAACCGCACCCGAAATACGTTTTCGTTCACTCTGTTGCCCCAGTCACGGCTGCGTGCGCAATCCGGCTGTCCAGTCTCGTCGTCCTTCCCGGAGCGGGCTTGCGTCGCCCCGGCCTCATTTCGGCCATGTTATCGAAACCCTCAAAGTTAAGCGAGACTGAAATTCGCTTTTTCTTTCCATATATGGCACAGACCACGGGAAAAGAATCCGCTGATAAATCAACGACGGAAACGCTGCCTGCATGTCGCTTTCGCCCGCTTCGGAAACCGCCCGCCGTTTTGCCATCGTGGCAGACGCTCATTTCCATGATCTTTACGGCGCCTACGGGATCGAGGGAATTTCCTCTTCCGAGGGCAGGCGGATGAGCGTGCGGCTTCTGGCCGATACCGTGAAATCGACGCGCGTCTTCAACGAAAGCTATGCCGCGCTCCACCGGACGCTGGAGGAGATCGCGGCACAGGGTATTCGCGACGTGGTGCTGCTCGGCGACTATTCCGATGACGGGCAGGTCGAGACCGTCGGAAGCATTCGCCGGCTGCTGGAAGATTACGAGGTGCGGCTTGGCTTGCGTTTTCATGCAACGGTCGGCAACCACGATATCTTTGCCGCCGATGGACGGCACCGGACGAAAAGGTTCCTCAGCGACGACGGCGGCTACAGTGTCGCGACCAGCGATCCATCCCTTCGCGACCCGGAGGCGGCGGCGATTGCGGTCGGGGATGCGATGTATTGCCGGGGTTATCCGGACGGGCTGTCGGACATGGCCGCTTTCGGTTTTTTCCGGCGTGGCGACGCGCTGCATTGGGAAACCCCTTTTGGCAGCGATCCCGCCGTGGAGGCGCGGCTTTACGAGGTCCGTTCCCCGGATGGAAAGACCGCGCGGCAGCTGATGGATGCGTCCTATCTCGTCGAGCCTGTCGAGGGCATCTGGCTGCTGATGATCGATGCCAATGTGTTTGCGCCCGTCGATGGTGTTGCCCCCGGCGAGCCCGGCGATTTCGCCGATAGCACCAGCGCCGGCTGGAACGCCATGCTGCGCCACAAGCCCTTCATTTTCGACTGGCTTGCGGATGTTTCCCGGCGCGCGCGGGAAGGGGGCAAGTGCCTTCTGGCTTTCTCCCATTATCCGGCGCTCGACCCGCTCGACGGAACCTGCGCGGATGAGCGCGCGCTGCTCGGTGAGACCGGCATGACCGCCCGCATTCCCGTGCCTGATGTTGCCGAGGCGCTGATGGAGGCGGGAATTTCCGTGCATTTCAGCGGCCATCTGCATGTCAACGATACCGCTCGAGTGGCCGGCAAGGACGGACGCTCGCTCGTCAATATCGCGGTGCCGTCGCTGGTGGCATTTCCATGCGGCTACAAGATCGTGACAGTGCACGAGGACCGGCTGGAGATCGAGACGCCGCAAATCGGCGACCTTGCGTCAGATGCGGAGATCGGGCGATGCTATGATGTGGAAATCGCGGCCACGGGTCTGCGGGTGCCGCATCTGCGGGAGGGCCGCACCTATGGCGAATTCCTGTCCGGCCATCTCGGTCATCTCGTCGGCCGCCGACACCTGAAGCGGGAATGGCCGAAACCGCTCGCCGACCTGCTCCGCACTGCCGATCTTGCCGATCTTGTCCTGCTGTCGCAGCATCCGGAACCGGTCTCGCTGCAGGATGCTCGATCTATGCCGCGCTGCGAGCCGGAAGCGGAGGTTGTGGCTCTCATCGATAGCTGCCGAAACCGGAAGCTGACGGCGATGGACTTTCTCGGTGACTGGTACCGCTTGCGCATGGCCAGCGAACTGGCCTTGCCGTGGATCGATCCCGAGAGGATGGCGATCTATCGGCGCATCGGCGTTCTCTATGCCCCCGGAGACTGGCCGACGGCATCGGCGCAGGGCAAGATCGCCCTGCTTTTCGCGATGTTCGACCGTTATCGGTCAGGCTTGGCGTCCGACAGTTTCATGATCGACCGCGCCGATGGCGCGGTCGTCGATAAAAAGATATGACCTGGGATGATGGTTCAGTCGGATTTGCGGGCGCGGCTGCGCGCTTCCGTGAGTTCGCTCGTCGTGTGGCTGAGACGGTCGGCCAGGACGCGCATGATCTCGATGGTGATCTCGGGAAAATCCGTCAGCAGCTTGAGGAAGTGATCCTTGCGGATGCGCAGGGCTTCGAGCGCCGTCGTGGTCTTCACGGTGGCGGTTCTCGATACATCGCAAAGAATGGCGATCTCGCCGACGATCGAGTTGGTCTCGACTTCGGCGACCTTGATCGGCCCGGTCGAGGATTCGACAATGATATCCGCCTTGCCGGCCAGCACCACATAGGCGGCATCGCCGGTATCGCCCTGTTGGAAGATCGCTTCACCGGGATCGTAGCTGACACGATCGGAGGTGAAGGCGAGCAGTTTCAGCTTTCCGGGCTCGACACCGGCGAAAAGCGGAACTCTCCGCAACATCTGGACTTCGTCTTTCAGTAGCATTTCAGTTTACCTATTCCCCGTTTGCGTCTGTCGATCCCCGGCTTGTTGTTTTCGGTGGATCGCCATTTTACGCCTGCGTGTGGCCGCACGCATGGCCTTTTTTTCTTACACTATGATGACACAAGCTCCTTGAACACCCCGTTCTTTTCGGTGAGTGCTTCAGGCGTGCCGTCCTCCACCAGAAGACCACGGTCGAAGACGAGGACGCGGTCGAAAAGGCTGGTGAGAGATGTGTTCGACAGCACCCAGATCAGGGCCGGTTCGCGGCCGTCGCGTCGCAGGAGCTTCATGGCATCGCGCACGATCTCGTCCTGCAGGCGGTGGTCGAGGCCGGGCAGCGGCTTATTGAAGATGTAGTAATCCGAGCGGCGCACCAGGGCGCGGGCGAGGTTGAGCTTCTGCCGCTGCACGGCCGTCAGGCGCTTGCCGCCGGCGCCGACATTGAAGTCCGCGCCGATATGCATCACGTCGTCCAGCAGGCCCATGGTGTTCAGAAGCGAGCTGACGATCGAGCGGATGCGCTTGGAGCCATCCGCATGCTTCTGGCTGACGCGACCGAAGAGCACGTTGTCCAGAAGGTTGGAGGAGGCCATGTAGCGCGCCGGGTCGTAGCGCTCGATCGAGCCTTCCATGTCCCTCGGCAGACCATCGTAGAACTGGCGACGCACGTCGACGATCTTGGTCATCAACTCGCCGGTCAGGAGACCGAAGCGGTGACGGGGTTCGACATAGGCGAAGCTCAGCCGGATGATGGCGGAGCGCTCGTCGGATGTCGCCTCGTCGAAGCCGCGGCCCTTCAGCTTCTGCAGGATCGCCTGATAGATCGGGATATCGTCGGCGGTCATGAAGGTGAGCTGCTGGAAGAACGGATGGTCCGGCGGCAGGTCGGAGAACAGTTCCACCGCGTTTTCGGCGATGCTGTAGCCCATGTCGAAGAGGATGCGGTCGAGCCCGCTGCCTCCGACGACGGAACGGAAATATTCATTGCGGGCGATAGCCTTGCCCATGAGGTTCGGATCGACGATCGTGCCGAAAAGCAGGTTTTCGCCGACCGTCGCCTCGATGTTGTAGGCGCCGGGTTCGAAGGGCACGACAAGGCCGCTCAGGCCGGCATCCTCAAGCTCGTCACGAAGCGCGTGGCGCATTTCGACGATGCCGCTTGCCAGCACCGGGTAATCGTTCGGATTGATAACCGTCCGCAGGGCCAGATCGAGGATATCCTTCGAGAGCTGGACCGTGTCGAGCACTTCGAGAAGGCTCGGGAACAGGTCGTCGCGACCTGTCGCGGAGGCGGCGCGATAGTCGATCCAGTCGGCCTTGGTGTCATAGTCCGGGTTGCCGGCGAGCTTGGCCTCGTTCACATCCCACTTGCGCTGGGTACTGTCGGCGCCCTTGTAGTCCGGCTCGGCGAGCGGCGCGTGCTTCAAGCCGTAAAGAAGGTTTTCGCCGAGCGTGCCATAGAAGAAATAGGCGTCCGACGAGACATAGGAAATGCCGCGGCCGACGACCGCTTCCGGTATCTCAAGGATATCTTCGCCACCAACGGTAACCTTGCCGGTTTCAGGCCATATCAGGCGGCCGAACGCTTCCGCCAGAACATCGCCGCCAGCGCCAGCGCCGCCGATAATGGCAACGGTTTCACCCGGCTGGATCTGAACGGAAACCCGTTCGAGCAGACGAGCGCCGCTGTCGTCGGCAAGCGTCAGATTGACCGCAGCAAGCGGCGCCGGCATCGGGCCGGTGTCTTTCATGGCGATGGTCTGGATTTTCGGGTCGATGATCTTCTCGGCGCTGAACTGCTCCACCACCTGAACATATTTGACCTGAACGTCCTGACGTGTCTGGTCCCAGTCGATCAGGTCCTTCAGCGGTCCGGGCAGATCCTTGTAGGCACTGATAACGGCGATCAGCTGGCCGATATCGAGCTGCCCCTGCAGCGCCAGATAGCCGCCGATGCAATAGAACAGGAAAGGCGTCAGCTGGGCGAGGAAGTTGTTGATGAACTTGACCAGAAACTTCCACTGATACAGGTCGTAACGGATCTTGAAGATGCGGCCGAGGCGCGAGGCGATGTCGGCGCGCTCGTAGTTCGAGGTGTCGTAGGCGTGAATGGTGCCGATGCCGTCGACGATCTCGCTGACGCGGCCGGCAAGCTCGCGCGCGGTGATCTGGCGCTCGCGGCCGAGCACCAGCAGGCGGCGGCGCATGCGCGGAATGATCACCGCCTGCACGCCGACCATGACGGCGGCGATCAGGCCGAGCCAGGCATTCTGCATGAAGATGAAGAACAGCGCCGTCAGCGCCTGTCCGCCGAGCAGCGCCGGCGAGACGAAGGCATCGCCGGTGAAGCCGCCGAGCGGCTCGACCTCGTCCTTCACCATGCTGGAGACTTCCGCCCCCTTCATGCGTTTGAACTGCTGGGGCGGGAAGCGGAGGATGCGATCGACGAGCTCGAAGCGGATGCGCCGCAGCAGGCGCTCGCCGAGGCGGCCCTTGTAGGTGTTGATGTAGAACTTGAACAGGCCGTTGATGATGACCAGCGCCAGGAAGACGAGGCTGAGCGCGAACAGCATCTGCATGCGGGTCAGATCAAGCCCGGAAAACAACTCGACATTGCCGATCCAGGGCAGATCGAAATTGATGTTCATGAAAGTCTGGCGCGCGCCTGGCTTATCGAAGCCATCGCCCTGGATCGGCCCGTTGACGATCTGCTTGGGCAGATCGAAAGACAGGAAATAGGGGATCATCGACACGGCGACGACAAGCAGGATCCAGAGCTGCTGAACCCGCGTGTGCTGCCAGATATAACGGGAAAGACGTTTTTCCATGGAGGATTTAATGAACCGAATGATGGGCTTGGGTAGTCATCTGCTGCATTTCCCGCGCTCCGGAAAGCGGCAGACTACAACAGCATCATGACGAAGGCCACCCGCTTTCGCCATCCGCAAACAGGAGGTTTTCCTGTCTTTCAGGCGATGCCGCGGTCCTTGAGAAAGGTGCCGATCAGCTGGGCCGTGTGCCGTGCGCCCTCGAGATCGAGATGACCCGGCGGGACGTCCGGGGCGGCAAGCGCCTTGCCGATCGCGTCGGTCATGGTCGCGTCGGAAAGATCGGTTTCGGTGAGGACCGAAGCGAGGCCCAGCTTCTCCAGCCGCTCGGCGCGCACCGTCTGCTCGGTCTCGCCGCCGGCGATAAAGGGTACCAGAAGTGCGCGGCAACCGGCCCGCAGAATATCGCAGACGGTGTTGTAGCCGGCTTGCGAAACCGAAAGCCGGGCCCCCGAAAGAAGGCTCGCGAAATCGCGCCGGAAGCGGAACACGCTGACATGGGACGGAGCCGCCGCCGAGATCGCGTCGAAATCCTGCTGCGGCAGGTTCGGGCCTGTGATCAGCGCCCAGGGCGCGGTGCCGCCAATGGTTTTGGAGGCGGCAAGTGCCGCGCGGATCAGGGCGTTGCCGACGGCGCCACCGCCTGCCGAGACGATGACCTCAAAGCGTTCCGCCGGCGATGAGGGGGGCGGCGCGGCGACGAGGCCGGTGTAGACCACCTTGTCGATAACATCGGCGGCCAGCCGGAACGTGTCTTCCAACCGCACGAAGGTCGGATCGCCATGGACGAGAATGCGGTCGAAATGATCCCTGACCAGAGCCACTGTCTCCTCGTCGCGGCCGGGTTTCGTCCGCTCCTGCAGGATATCGCGGAGCGAGGAAAAAAGCAGTGGTTTCGGTTTCGACGCGGCGATGGCATCGAGAAGCGGCAAGAGTTCGAAGCGCACCTGCCGGCGGCCGAAGGGGAAGGCCTCGATGATGACGATATCCGGTTCCGCCTCGCGATAGGCGGCGAGCAGCTTCTGCTTGCGGTCGTTCTGGAAGGCTTCGTCGATCGGGTTGCCGTCGATATCGGCGAGCCCCGAAAAGCCGACGCCGGAAACGACCGACGGCAGCGCCACGTGGCGGATGCCTTCACCTGGAAAACCGCTGACGGGCGTTCCGCCGGAAACGACGGTAACGTCGAGGCCGGCATCGACAAGAGCGCGCGCGATGCGGCTTGCGCGGGCAATATGGCCGATGCCCAGCAGATGCTGGACGTAGAAAAATATGCGGCCGGGACCGGGGCGGCGGCTCTCCATCAGGCGGCCTTCCATTCGTTTTCGAACAGTGTCTTGAGCTGCCGGATGCTGGCGGTGTGGTCGAAGTCGCGGCGAACCTTCGCCTCGGCGGCGTCGCCCAGCCGGCCGCGCAGGTCCGGGTTGCGGATCGCCTGCTCCAGCGCCCGCGCGAGCGCCTCGGGGTCTTCCGAAGGGACGACGAAGCCGTTTTCACCATCGGTCAGCAGCTCAGGGACGCCGGAGACATCGGTGGCGACACAGACCAGCCGCTGGCTCGATGCTTCGACCAGCACGTTGGGCAGGCCGTCGCGATCGCCGTCGGGGGCGATGCGGCAGGCGAGCGCGAAGATGTCGGATGTGCGGTAACGCTCCAGCACGTCTTTCTGGGCCAGCGCGCCGCGCCACGCGATGCGGTCGGCGATGTCGAGCTGTTCGGCCAGCGCTTTCAACGCCTTCTGTTGCTCGCCCGCGCCGATATGTTCGAAGCGCCAGTGGAGGTCTTTCGGCAGAAGCGCCAGCGCCCGCAGCAGGACATCATAGCCCTTTTTCTTGACGGCGCGGCCGACGCTCAGGATTTTGACCGGCCGGTTCGGATCGCTGCCGTC
>JAVBSF010000391.1:0-21407 GCA_031556925.1 Pararhizobium sp. | reverse complement strand
CGGACGGCCCGAGCAGCACGAGGAACTCACCCTCGGCGATGTCTAGGTTGAGGTTCTTCAGCACCGGCACCGCGCCGAAAAGGAGGGAGAGATCGTTGACCGAGACGCTGGTCATGCGGACTAACCTTTCACCGCGCCGGCGGCGATGCCGCGCACGAAGAGTTTTCCGGAGATGAAGTAGATCGCCAACGGCACCAGCCCGGTGATGAGGGTCGCCGCCATGTTGACGTTGTATTCCTTCACCCCTTGAGTGGAGTTGACGATGTTGTTGAGCTGCACCGTCATCGGATAGGTCTCGGGCCGCGTGTAGACGACGCCGAACAGGAAGTCGTTCCAGATGCCGGTCACCTGCAGGATGATGGCGACCACGAAGATGGGCAGGCTCATCGGCACCATGATGCTGAGATAGATCCTCCAGAAGCCGGCGCCATCGACACGCGCGGCCTTGAACAGTTCCTCCGGCAGCGACGCGAAATAATTGCGGAACAGCAGCGTCAGGATCGGCATGCCGAAGATCGAGGGCACGATGATCAGGCCGGTCAGCGTGCCGTAGATTCCGATCTCGCGCAGCACGATGACGATCGGATAGATCATCACCTGGTAGGGAATGAACGCGCCGATGACGAGGATCGAGAAGAACAGCTCGGAACCCTTGAAGCGCCAGTTGGCGAGCGCATAGCCGTTGACCGAGGCAATCGCGATCGAGACGACGACAGAAGGCACGGTGATCCTCACCGAGTTCCAGAACCCGCGCGAGAGACCGTCGCAGTTGAGCCCTGTGCAGGCTGTTGCCCAGGCCTTTACCCACGGCTCGAAGGTGATTTCCATCGGCGGCGAGAAGATGTTGCCCATGCGGATCTCGGGCATGCCCTTCAGCGACGTGACGATCATCACGTAGAGCGGCAGCAGGTAATAGGCGGCCGCGACGAATAGCGTGCCGTAGAGCATGATGTTGCGTGGCGAGAGCACCCGCTTCGGCTTCGGGCCGCGTGGACCCGAAAACGACTTGTCCGACGTACCGTCGGCGGTTTTGAGAGCAATAGCATCAGGCACGTTTACGCCCTCCGAATTCCAGGTAGGCCCAGGGGATGATGATGATCGCAACGGTGACCAGCATCATGGTCGAGGCCGCAAAGCCCTGCCCCAGATTCTGAGCCTGGAACATGTAGTCGTAGACGTACTTCGCGGGCACCTCGGATGCGATGCCGGGGCCGCCCGATGTCTGCGCCACGACGAGGTCGTAGACCTTGACGATGCCGCTGGCGATGATGACGAGCGTCGTGATGAACACCGGCCGCATCATCGGAATGACGATGAACAGATAGGTCTTCCACATCGGGATGCCATCGACACGCGCGGCCTTCCAGATGTCTTCATCGATACCGCGCAGGCCGGCGAGCATCAGACACATCACAAGCCCAGTGCCCTGCCAGAGAGCCGCGATCAGTATGCCATAGATGACGATCTCCGGCGTATAGAGCGGATCGAAAGTGAAGCTTGTCCAGCCGAGCGAACGCACCACCGACTGGATGCCGAACTCGGGATTGAGGATCCACTGCCAGACAAGGCCCGTCACGATGAAGGACAGGGCAAAGGGGTAGAGGAAGATCGTGCGGAACGTGTTTTCGAACCGGATCTTCTGGTCCATCAGCGCCGCCAGCATGAAGCCGATGACAAGGCTGAAGATGAGCGAGAGAACGCCGTAGACGGCAAGATTCTCGATGGAGACGATCCAGCGCGGTGCAGCCCAGAGGCGCTTGTACTGGTCGAAGCCGACGAAGCTCAACCGTGGAAGGAGCTTCGAGTTGGTGAATGAGTAGAATACCGTCCAGACCGTGCCGCCGAGAAAAATGACCAGGGCGGTCAGGATCATCGGGATGGAAGCAATCTTCGAGTTCAGATTGCGCAACAGCCTACTCGGACGACCGGTGCGGGCCTCCGTCATGGGCACTCCTTATTCGTGTAAACCAAATCAGGGCTGTTTGCGCTGGCATCCAGGCCGCCAGCGCCATGTCATGCTCGCCTGATCAATCGGCCGAAGCGATAATGTCGGCAAACCGCTTCTGCGCGTCTTCCGGTGTCATCGACGGATTGGCGAAGAACTCGGAGAAGAGATCCTCCTTCTGCTTCTGGCTGTCGGTTGAAAGCAACTGGTCGGCCCCTTGGATCACGTTACCCTTGGCAAGGATATCGAGGCCCTTCTTCATGCAGTCGTTTGCCGTAGCAAGATCGACATCACTGCGCACCGGCAACGAGCCCTTCTTCAGGTTGAAGGCGACTTGAACCGCAGGGCTGACGATCGTGGAAGCAAGAACGTCCTGCGCCTTCGACTTGGCTTCGTCCTTCAGGACCGGGAAGTAGAAGGCATCACCACCAGTCGAGATGACCTCATTTACACCGAGGCCCGGAAGGCAGGTGTAGTCCTTGCCAGCGATCTGTCCGGCCAGCGCAAACTCGCCCTGGGCCCAGTCGCCCATGATCTGGCCGCCGGCCTTGCCTGTGATGACCAGATTCGTGGCCTGGTTCCAGTCCTGGACATTCGTGCCTTTGGAGAGACGGCGAGCATCGTCTGCCGCCTTGAAAACCTTGGCAATCTCCGAACCGGCGGCAACGTCCGCGTCCTTATCGGCGAATACTCTCTGATAGACATCCTTGCCCGCAATGGCGACCATTAGCACGTCAAAGGCGCCGGCGGCCTGCCAGGCCTGGCCGCCGAGGGCAAGCGGCTGGATACCGGCCTTTTCCAGCGCTGGCGCGGAGGCGACGAACTCTTCCCAGTTCCTCGGAACGGCGACACCCGCCTTCTCGAAGGCGGCGTTGGAAAGCCACAACCACTGCCACGAATGGATGTTGACCGGAGCGCAATAGACCTTACCGTCGATCGTGCAGCTGTCGAGCAGGCTCGACGGTTTGATGATCTCTTTCCAGTTTTCCCTGGCCGCCACATCGGTGAGGTCGCGCATCAGGCCGGCCTCCACCAACTCCTCGGCTTGGCGGCCATGGTTGAACTGCGTGGCTGCCATAGGATCGCCACCAGTGATGCGGCTGACGAGGATGGGGCGCGCGACACCGCTCGAGCCACCGATCGCCCCACCGACCCATTTGTTGCCGGTTGCATCGAATGCCTTGGCGAGTTCGGCGACCGCCGCGGCCTCTCCACCAGACGTCCACCAGTGGGCCACCTCGAGATCGGCAGCCTGAGCCGCGCCGAACGACAGGGTCATGAACGAGCACAGTGCGACGGCTTGGAATTTCATGGTCGATATCCTCCTACTTAATCGATTGTGTAAATTGCTATATCTCATTGAGTTTCTTTTCAAGGAGGCGCGAAAAAAATCTTATATACGATTGAATATAAAGAGATATTTCTCAACGTTCACACACTTGCAGAGGAAACATTATCGTTAAAGTATATCGGCCTGTTCGCGATTCAGCGATTGATGAACAATGATGCTTTGGCTATCAAACTCGCGCACCAAGAGCGCCCGATGTGCCATTCCGGAGAATTAAAGTGAGCGACGAGAAATTGCCGCCGACCCTGAAGACGATCGCCTTCATGACGGGCCTCAGCACCACTTCGGTTTCACGCGCCTTGAGCGACGCGCCGGATATCGGGCAGGAAACCAAGGAACGCGTCCGGCTCGTCGCAAGCCAGATCGGCTACCAGCCGAACAGGGCCGGCCTGCGTCTGCGGACAGGAAGAGCGAATGTGCTCGCTCTGGTCCTGAACGTCGACGACGAAATCATGGGCTTCACCAGCCAAATGATCTTCGGGATTTCGCAAGCGCTGAAGGACACGGGCTACAATCTGAGTGTCAACCCAAGCTCCCATGACAGCAACCCGCTCGTACCGATCCGCGGAATACTCCAGAGCCGATCGGCGGACGGCGTCATCCTCATGCGCACGGAACCGGATGACGAACGTGTGCGCCTGTTGCTGGAAAAGGATTTTCCGTTCGTCACCCATGGCCGAACCAATTCCGGCTGGACACACCCGTTCTATGATTTCAACAATGAGCGCTTCGTGTATCAGGCGGTGGAGAAACTCGCCCGCAGGGGGAGGAAGCGGCTGGCAATCATCCGCCCTCCCCGGAACCTGACCTATGCGACACATATCGCCGCGGGCTTTGACCAGGGCTTGCGCGACTTCAGCTTGACCGAGGCAATCTTACCGATCTCGGTCGATACCCCGCTTGTCGAGGTTAAGGCGGCGATGGAGAACATCATGCGGGGAGCGCTCCCCCCTGATGGCGTTATTTGCATGAGCGCCAGCATCGCCGTGGCCGTCAGTGCAGGTATCGAAATGGCTGGAAAAACGGTCGGAAAGGAGCTGGACATCGTTTCCAAGCAATTTTCTCCCGCCCTCAACTGGATGCGCCCGGAGATTATTACGGCGGATGAGGATGTGCATCTGGCCGGCAGGGAGATGACAAAGGCCCTGTTGGCCCGCATCCGGGGAGTTGGCGCCCACGACCTTCAAACCCTTAGCCATCCGATCTGGCGGAACCCAGAAGGCCAATAGAACAAGGCCCGGTGTCGCGAGCCACCACAGCCACTTCAAGCCGAGAAAGGCGCCAGCCAGCTCAACATTCGCTCGACCACTTCCTGGTATCGCTGTCCCACGAGCAGACCGGTATGCGTCGTGTGCCACAGCCCCAGATAGTCGCCCCCTACATGTCCGGCCGTCACCTGCCCCCTTGTGTCGTCGGCTTCCTCGCTGATGGCACAGACGACGAGCGACGGACACGCAATCCGGTCGCTTTCGACCGAAATGCCTGTCGTGCCGAAGTGAAACGAGAACTCACGAAAGGCCTTTGCCGATTCCATAGAGAGGTATTTCCTCTGGAAAGCGATGTCTTCTGCCGTTTCGTCGATACTGCATCGCTCCTCTCGCACCGGCGCCGGCACGATCAGACCCGACTTGTGGGGCACAACGTTTCGATAAGGGACACGATCGTGAACCTGCCTACAAATGCTGGCGTCAATCAGGACAAGGCCCGAAAACCGCAAATCCTCCGCCAGCTTGAGCGCAAGCAGACCGCCCATGCTGAAGCCGACAACAATGGGGGCGAGGGCATGTTCCGCGTCAATCTCGGCGAGGATCGCACGAATGTCGTCCAGGTAATCAGCAAAACACACCGCCGAAAGATCGACGGACCTGCTCTTGTAGTGTCCTCTCAGATTGAGGGCATACACATCCCAGCCGCTTGAAACGAAATGCGGAATGTACCTGGCCCACATCCAGCTACCGGAAAAAGCGCCATGAACAAGAAGCAGGGGCGGCCTTCCGGCAACCGGGCCTCCTTCCGCTTCCGCTCGAAACACCTGCAACACGAGGTCATGTTCGCCGACACACCTCTCGACCATCTCCGGCAGGTACTCGGTATAGTCTTGCATGATATTATCCTCCTTCAAGCGGCGCTGGCGAGAACCCGCGGAGCACCCGCAAAATCAAGCGCGCGTTTGAGGATATTTTGTCCGCAATATTGATCAACTGGTGCAGAAGGAACTACATAAAGGACAAACTGTCATCTATTGGCACCCATGGAAAGTTTTGTCGGCATCACAGCCTTTGTCCATTCCGCCGAGCAGCGCAGCTATATCGGCGCCGCGCGTGTCATTGGCGTATCGCCGTCCGCCGTCGGCAAGGCAATCGCCCGCCTCGAAGAGCGGCTTGGCGTACGGCTGTTCAACCGGACGACGCGCAGCATCAGCCTCACCGACGAAGGTGAAGTCCTTTACGAGCGTTATCGCCGGATTCTCGATGAGATGCGCGACGCCGAGGCGACCATTGTGAGAAGCTGCGAACAGCCGCGCGGCCGGCTGCGCATCTCTATGCCCCACATCGTCGCGCATCACCTCGTGGTGCCTCTTCTTCCCGATTTTTCCCGGCGCTTTCCCGAGATCGAGCTGGATATCGACCTCGACGACCGCGTCGTCGATCTCGTCGCAGAGGGGCTGGATATAGTCGTGCGGAGCGGCGAACTCTCGGACGCGCGATTTATTGCCCGTCCGATCGGTGACCAACACTTCGTCGTTTGCGGCAGCCCGCAATACCTGGAGCAACGCGGTGCGCCGGAGAACCCCGACGATCTCTCGCGGCATGCCTGCATCCGCTTCAAGTATCCTTCCAGTGGCATGATCGCGCCCTGGTCGTTCCAGGCGCCCTTCGCTCAATTGCCTTTGCGCAGGGACATTACCTTCAACAATACCGACGCGGGATTGCGTGCAGCGATAGACGGCATGGGCCTGGCGCACCTGCCCGTCTATGTGGCCAGGCCATCTGTTGAGGGCGGTGCCCTCGTGCCCGTCCTGACACCGTTTATGGCGCCCCTCGGCTCCCTGTCCCTTGTCTGGCCCACCAACCGGCAACTGTCTCCCAAGGTGCGCTCATTCGTCGATTTCTTAGTCCCACAGCTTGCCCGGCGGGTGGATGCATTTAGGCCCGCGCACGCGTGGCCCGGCATGGATATGGTCGCCAAAGGTGCCGTCACGTTTCAGCGACCATTCCCTTAGCGAAATCCGGAACCCGTCAACGGCCGCCACCGCCGAAGAAATCGAGAGAAGTTGTCTTGCTTGTCGTGAACGATATTTCGTCGTTTGCAAAGTCACTCAGATCGCAGCTTGCGGAGCGCCACGCGCCGCCATCTCGTCTCGAACTTCTCAATATCCTTTCGAACTCTACCGGCTACAGCAACTTCCAAAGCTTTAGGGCGGCTGGGAGTGCGTGGCAGATCGCGACGAAATCGGCGGCAACACGGGCAAGCATCCTGTTGAACCACGTAGTCGATCGCCAGATGTACAGGAACATTCTACAGGTACGTCAAACGGACGCCGCGTCTTTCTGACGGCCATACTGCCTGGGTGAGTTGCCCATGATCTTCTTAAAAGCCATGCTAAAGGCGGTATCGGATTCATAGCCAAGTGACGGCGCGATGACAGAGACGGGGTCCTTGGAGTTGGTGAGCCTCTCGCCCGCCAACATCATGCGCCACTGGGCAAGGTATTCCATTGGGGAGATGCCCATAGTCTCCTTAAAGCGCGAAGCGAAAGCCGATCGGGACATACCGGCCGCTGCGGCCAACTCTCGTAGCGACCAGCGGCGACCCGGCTCGTCATGAATGGCGCTAATTGCCGCGCTAATGGATTTGTCAGCCATGGCGAAAAGCCATCCCACGCCACCGTTTGGCCCGTTCGCGAGGTATATTCGGAGGGCCTCCAGCAACATCAACTGTGCAAGGTGCTGCATGACGAGATAGCTTCCGGGGTGCGGTGCTCGTAGCTCCTCCATGAGGCGGTCGACGGGCCAGTGCAGAGCGTGGTGCCTTGAGCCTGGCTTGATGTGGACGATCGGGGGCAGCGCGCGCAACAACAGATTTGCATTGCTGCCCTCGAGCTCAAAGCGACTGCTAACGAGCAACAAGTCAGTGCCACCGTTGTAGGCGAGCACTCCGGGTTCACAGGGCGAGGAAAAGGTGCTGCCATCCTCCGGAACCAAGTCGAGGGCGCTAGCGAGGCGAAAACTGCGCCCACTAGGCAGGAGAAAAGAATCTCCAGTGTTGAGCAGAACAGGCTCGGGAACACCCTCTACCGCGAGCCAACATTGACCGCGGGCCACCGCGTTGCACTTGATACCGTCCCCCTGATGGGGAAACTGGATCGACCAGTCCCCACCAGCCTCGAAACCCGCGGATAGATAATTGCGAGGCTTCAACAACGAAAGCACATTTGAGAGAGGGTCCATCGAAGCTTCCTGGACGATTGAAGAGCTATTAGAGATTCTGAAGAATAGACCTTGTTTCCTATATTCGGTAGTTTTTGTTGAGCATCGGCGCTCGCCACCCGTCCACACGGTCGGACGCCGTATATGGCACTACTATTGGCTCGGCGGGGCGTTGCAGCCATCGAGAGCGCTGTCCATGCTCATAGGGGGAATCACCACAATAGACCGAGATTGGAAAGCCCATGCATAAGAGTTCAGATCGTCCCCTCCTCTTTGTCCAACATCGCTGCCCGTTTGCGCTGAAGGTTCGCCTTTATCTGCTCGAAAGCGGAGTGTTCAACTCCGTAGATCTTCGCGAAGCCACCTCCCCTGATGAAGAACAATCCATGCGTGATGAGGTTTCCCAGCACCTCGAGGAAATCGAGTTCCCTGCCGCTCGCTTCGGTCAAGAATACGTCAGCGGCTCGGACGTCATCATCGAACGGCTCGTGCAGAAAGGTGGGCCTGCGCCAGCGCAATTGCCGACGTTGCAAGCTTATTTGGATGGTCCATTCGCTCAACTTCACGAGTTCGTTGGGAGAATAACTGCGATGGAGGAAGTCGGGCGGAAAGCCGTCACGTCCTAACACGCTGCCGGGGTTCAATTCCTCATTTCGCTAAACGGCACAGACCCAACCGACGTGGATCTTCGAGCGTCTACGACAAGGGACTGTCGTTAGCATCGAAAACGGCCCGGCAATAATTAAGGAATGTCGCATGAGCTTCACAGCAGTGGTCACCGGAGCGACCGGTGGAATTGGCAAGGAGATTGTCCGCGGTCTGTTGCGCGCGGGTGCGATCGTCATCATAGGGGTCCGAGATACCCGCAGGGGTGAAGCGGTCCGACACGACTTAGCCGCGGACGGCGGAACGGTTAGGATAAGGGTCTTGGAACTAGACATTTCGAATACGGCATCGGTTCGCCGGTTTGCCGCCGCCGTAGCCAGCGAACACAAAGAGCTCAACCTCCTTGTCAACAATGCGGGCGCTCTTTTTAACGAGCGACGGGAGACGCCCGAGGGGCACGAGCTCACATTCGCCACGAATGCCTTGGGGCCGTATCTGCTTGCGCAGCTCTTGTTTCCCCTGTTGAGCGCCGGGGAACCCGCCCGGATCGTCAACGCCGTGTCGAGCCTCGCCGGCAACTACGACGTCGATGATCTCGACTGGAGGCGACGCAAGTATAATGGAATGAAAGCCTACGCCCAGTCGAAACAAGCGCTCCGAATGATGACTTGGATCTTGGCGCAAGAGCTTGAGGGAACTGGCGTCGTTGCCAATGCCGCCTCTCCTGGCTTCGTAAAGACTGACTTTCTCCAGACTGCAACCGGCCTGATCCCCCGGCTGTTGAGCTTTCTAGCGCCTTTCATGGCCGTGACGCCGGCCAAGGGGGCGGAAACGGCGGTTTGGGTGGCGCTTTCGCCCGAGCTGAAGGGTGTAAGCGCGAAGTACTTCGAGGATAAGATGGAGAAAGAAGGCAAGTTCCGTGATCAGAGTGCGCTCGACGTTCTTCGGGGCCGCCTCGATGCCATGTCTGTCGGTTTGGGCGGAGCAGGCTCAGTCCAAAGCTCCGACAAAGCCTAGTTGCGCCGAATGGCAGCGTCACGTCGCGTAAGTGGGTTGCGTGCACCGTCCGACTTCTTAGACAGTCGGCAAAATCCTGGACCATCGAACTTCCGGCGGCACCGCATGATTGGGCTCCCGGATGAGGGGAAGGCGTTTCAGGAGATCCCGAGATCGAGATGTGAGCGCAATCTTCTCGTCAGAATGATCCGATGGCGTTCTAGGGCGATTTCCAGGGCCATCCCCGCAGATGGGGAGGTCGCCCGCTTCAGGGAGCGACCTCTAGCGGGTTTCAGACTTGCATCTCTTTTTCCCACCAGCCACGGGTGTTCACATTCGCCGCGTCAGCGACGGCTTCCAGCTCTGCGATGTCGTCACTGGTGAGCGCTACGGTGCTGGCTCGGACCAGACCATCGATGAAGCTGGGCTTGGTGACGCCAATGATCGGCGTCGCGCCCTTGGCGATAGCCCAAGCGATCGCGACATCAGGAACTGCGGCACCCTGTTTCTGGCCAACGGAAACGAGCTTGTCAGTCAAGACCTTGAGCTGGGGCAGAATGCCGTTGTAAGCTTCGGCTCGATTGGTTCCTTCCGGGAGGGGGGTCTCCGGAGTGTACTTGCCGCTGAGGACGCCCTGTTCAAGTACCATATAGGCGAAGAACGGGATGCCGCGACTGCGGCAATGGTCCAGGATGCCAGCGTGCTCGGAACTGCGGTAGAGGAGACTGTAGTGGTTCTGAACGGCTTCGACCCGGAACCCAGCCTCGCCAAGGATCTGGTCAGCCAGCTCGATTTCGCGGAGGTTGTGATTCGAGACGCCCACGTGTCTAACCTTCCCGCTCTGCAGCAACGGAATCAGGTGAGGCGTCCACCGCGCTACATCGGTTGGATTGTGAATCCAGTAGAGGTCGATGTAGTCGGTGTTGAGACGCGCCAGACTGTGCTCCAACATATCCGACATCGGATTGTCGCCGGCTCCCGCGGCTTGTGGAGTGAATTTCGTGGAGAGCTGGTAGTCGCTGCGAGGGAAGCGCCTCAGGACTTCTCCGAGTACGGTCTCTGAGCGGCCCATGCCATAGACAACGGCCGTGTCCCAAAGGGTGAAGTCGCATGCATGCGCCTTGCCGGCGACCTCTTCCAGGCCAGCCTGCGTCATGGGGCTGCCAAAGTAGCCGTTGCCAGTTTCACCGGTGTCGCCCCAGGCCCAAGTGCCCAGTGCAACTGCGGGAATCTTCAGTTTTTCCAAACTCATGTTTTTTCCTTACTTGTTCCGTGGTCGAGAGCCCTGTGACCCACGCCGAGAGACTGTGGTACGCGGTGACCTCGAACCGTGAGTCTAATGCGCCGAGATTTCTGCCCGATCCTCCAGAAGCCGCGGTTCCGCGTTGCCGTACGTCTGCACGCGTGCGAGGGTAGCCCCTATGGAAACAGTGAACGAAATTGCTGCGATAATCGCTGGACATGTCTCGAAGGACGGCTTCCAAGTCACCTCCATCGAACGCGTGACGCTTGTTCGATCTTCCACCGTAACGATGCCGATGCCTAATGTTTACCGGCCGCAACTGTGCCTCGTCGCGCAGGGGCAGAAGGAGGTCACGCTGGGCGACCGCGTGTTTAGATATGCACCGGGGCGCTATGGGGTCGTGACTTACGACATGCCAGCGATAGGTCATGTGATCGAGGCGACGCCTGCCAAGCCCTATCTCTGCCTGTATCTCGATTTCGATCCGGTGATGCTAGGCGAGTTGGCGTCGCGAGTGCCGAAGCCAATGGAGATGCCATCCCCGCCCTTGGGCAAGACGGTGTTCAACGCTGGCGCCGGCCTGCTCGATGCGGCGCTCCGCTTGCTGCGCTTGCTAGACGATCCCGCAGCGCAACCCGTGCTTGCGCCGCTTGCCGAGCAGGAAATTCTCTATCACCTGCTCGCCGGCCCCGACGGCGTAAGGATGCGTCACATCACCTCCAGTCAAGGTCGCGCAGCGCAGGTCGGCCGCGCCATCGCTTGGATTGGCAAGAACTTCCGGGATCGGTTCACCATCGAGCGGCTTGCCGCGGAGGTCGGCATGAGCCCGTCGAGCCTGCACGAGCATTTTCGTGCCGTGACGGCGATGACACCCCTGCAGTTCCAGAAACAGCTCAGACTGCAGGACGCGCGCAGCCTAATGCTGATCGAGGACATCGATGTCGCGACCGCCGCTCTGCAAGTGGGCTATGAAAGCCCGTCGCAGTTCAGTCGCGAATACCGCCGCCACTTTGGAGAACCGCCAGCACGCGACATAGCCCGATTGCGTACTTCACCGGGCTTGGCAGTGGTCACTTAAATTCAGCTTTCCAGCATCCACGGTGACAAGTCCATCAGCGAGGCCCTGACTAGAGCGGAAAGCCGCATCAACGGCCTGCCTACTAATATCCGATCCGGCGACAGACAATATCAAAAAGTAGAGCGTGAGAGCTTGGAAACCGCCGCAGCATTTGGATACCTTCATTGGGAAGCTAAAGATGCCCCGGAGAAATGAATAGAGGCAGCAACCCGCCTCGAATCCTTTTTTAGTGGAACCTTTCGCCTACGAGAACCAGCAGGAGGATCGGGCCGCCAAAGAGAGCTGCGTACATGAGTGCCGAGAAAAGCACTTTAGTGACCAAAAAGGATAACCTATTGCGGGTCATGTCCGTCGCCCCAAATTTGCGTCGTCCCTCGTAGCAGGTCGGAGGCGTGACGAGCCAGACAGCCACTCCGTCAAGCTATCGACATAGGATACGATAACGGGTACCACAATCAGCGTCAGGATCGTGGAGCTAACAAGCCCGCCGATGACGGCGTGCGCTATCGGAGCTCGCTGCGCGCCGCTGCCACCTGTAGCCAACGCGAGTGGGATCATACCGAAAATCATCGCCAGCGTCGTCATAATGATAGGACGGAAACGTACCACGCCAGCGCTGATTAGAGCCTCCTTAAGCGAAAACCCCTGCTGGCGTTCCCGGTTCGCGAAATCGACCAAAAGGATGCCATTTTTAGTTACGAGGCCCATGAGCATAACGAAGCCAATCATCGAGAACATATTGATAGTGCTTCCTGCGATCATCAGGCCAAGCAACGCGCCTATCAGCGACAGAGGGAGCGCCGCCATAATAGCGAGCGGTTGCGTGAAACTCCCGAACTGCGAGGCCAGCACCACATAGATAAGGATCACCGCCATGATCAATGCTTTGAGCATGTTGGAGCCGGCCTCGCCGATGTCTTCAGCGTCGCCTCCCAACTTGATCCGGTAGCCAAGCGGCAGATCCTGACCGGCAATGATAGCCTCGAGGTCTCCCGTAACGTCCCCGACAGTGCGGCCGGAGACATCGGCGGAGATCAGAACTTCCCGCGACAGGTCCAGACGCCGGATTTCTGACGCTCCGGAGACCAGATTGATGTCCACGACCTGATTCAGACTCACGATGCGCGGCTTGTCGTCCCCATCGGCACTCGGCGCCACCAACATCAACTCCTTGATGGCGGCGATGTTGGCGCGTTGATCATGGGGGAGCCGAACTACGACATCGTAAGTCTCGCCGAGGGCATCCGTCCACGTCGAAACTTTTTCCCCGCCGATTAGCGATGAGAGCATTCCAGCCAGTTCGGGAAGTTCAATGCCCAGATCGCTTGCCTGCTCGCGTTTGAGCCGGACGGAGAGTATGGATTTGGCGTCAGCGGCGCTTGAGTTGATGTCGACCACGCCCGGGATGCGGCGCATGCCGCCGATCAGGTTGGCGCTGACCTTTTCCACTGTCGCCCGATCATCGCCCAGGACGCTGAGCAGGATCGGGCTCGCGCCGCCGCCTAACGCTTCCTGAATGATGGCGATGTCGATACCCGGAATGATTGAGAGGCGTTGGCGAATCGGATCCGCCAGCGTGACAGGCGTGCGGGTGCGCTCCTCCTGGGGCACGAGCCTGACGAGAACCGCGGCCTTATGCTTTCCCATGCTGCTGCCGGTATTGATGACCGAATAGGTCGAAGCTACCTCGGCGAACTCGCGCAGGGCGCTCTCCACCTGCCCGAGCTTGATTGTCGTGTAGTCCAGCGAGGAACCGGTAGGCGTTGTGACATTGATCTGAAACCGCCCTTCGTCCGGAATCGGAACAAACTGGATGCCAACCAGCGGGACCATGAAGACGCTGCCGACGAAGATGCCCGCCGTCAGCAGCAGCGTGATGAGGCGATGGCGTAGCGTCCAGGCGATGACCTGACGATAACTTTCTGCAATCCTCTCGACCCTATGATCGAAGCGCGCAAGAAAGCGTCCGATCGGCCCACGCTTCGCACCAGAATCAGCGTCGGGATCATGCCAGACGCTGGAGATCATGGGGTCGAGCGTGAACGCGACGAAGAGTGAGATCAGCACGGCAGCGGAGACTGTGACACCGAATTCAAAGAAAAAACGGCCGATCATACCATCCATGAATGCGACAGGCAGGAAAACCGCGACGATGGTGGCGGTGGTCGCCATCACTGCCAGACCGATTTCGTTGGTACCATCAAGAGCGGCCTTGCGGTCCGATTTGCCCATGTGCAGATGGCGCGTGATGTTCTCTCGCACCACGATGGCATCGTCCACGAGGATGCCGATGGAAAGCGTCAGCCCCAGCAGACTAAGTGTATTGAGCGTAAAGCCAAGAAAGTCGATGACGGTGAGCGTTCCGATCATCGCGATCGGAAGCGTTAACCCCGTAATCACCGTGCTACGCCAGGAGTTCAGGAACAGGAAGACGATACCAATAGCGAGCCCGGCTCCTTCAATCAGGGTCCATTGAACCTCGCTCAGCGCCTCTTTGATAGGCACCGAGGCGTCTTTGATGATTTGCAGCTGCACGTTCTGGCTGGCCAGTTCGGCATTCAGGCGGTCGAGCCGGGCGCGAACATCCGCCGCAACCTTCACTGTGTTGGCATCCTGAATCTTGGCGACATTGATCGCGAGTGCCTCTTCGCCATCATAGATCGCTCGGCTATCGGGATCGGCGGGGCCGACGTTAACTGCCGCGACGTCGCGCAGATAAATCGGTCCACCGCCGCGACGCGCAACAATAATGTCGAGAAGCTCTGCCGGCACGGTAGCACGGCCTTGCACCTGAAGGGTGTGCTCGGAAAAGTTGCCGATCACGCTGCCGGCGGGCAAGTTGCGATTGCCGGCTTTCACGGCATTGACGACCTCGTCGACCCCGAGACCAAATGCACGCAGCCGTGTTTCGTCAATACCGATATCGACCTGCCATTTCCGACCCCCGACCAGCGTCGCCTGCCCGACCCCCGACACCGTCGTCAATTCGCGCACCACGCGCCGCTCCGCCAGCGTCGTAAGTTCCGGCACGTCCAGCGACGCCGATCTGATCGCAATAGACAAGACCGGTTCGTCGGACGGATTGTACCGGGATATGATCGGCTTGTCGGCGTTATCGGGAAGGTCGGCTTCGAGCGCTGCCACCTTGTCGCGCACATCCTGCGCTGCAGCGGCACTCTCAACTCCAAGCTTGAAAGTCGCGATTACGACGGATCGTCCTTCGTACGAAGTGGATGAGACCTCATCGAGGCCGCTGATCGTGTTCAGTGCCTCCTCGACAGGCTTGGTGACCTCCATCTCCACCATCTCGGGCGTAGCACCGGAATAGTCCGTCGCCACCACAACGATGGGGACGTCGACATTCGGAAAATGGTCTATTCCGAGGCGATCGTAGGAGAAGGCGCCGAACACCAGCAGTAGCACCATCATCATGGTAGCGAACACGGGGCTATTGACGGAAATGCGTGTGAGAAACATAGCTTAGCCCGCCTTGGATATTGTGAACTGAGCATTCGGCCGCAGCTCGGGCAGCGGTGCAGTCACGATAGCGTCGCCTTGAACCAAGCCATCCGATATCTCGACGCTTTCGTCCCCGTTCCACTGGGAGCGGATGGTCACGGATTGACGAATGAGGAGACCGTTCTCGAGTTTGAGCACATAGTTTCCTGCATCGTCCTCGCGAACTGCGGTAACCGGGACGACGAGCATGTCTTCATACTGACGCACCAGAATTGACCCGGTCGCGAACATGCCTCCCTTCAGGCGTCCCTCGCGGTTGGCAAGTTGGACGTAAACCGGGACAAATCGACTGCCATCGTCAGCGACAGCGCCAATCCGCTTTACCTGCCCCTGGACAACCTGTTTTTCGAGTCCATCAACAAAAAGCTCGGCGGGCTGGCCCGGAGCAATCCGATGTACGTTCCTTGTCGCGACGAGCATCCTGGCTTCCAGAACGCTCGTGTCGACAACACTCACAAGTTCTGCATCCGTGCCGACATACGAGCCTTCGTCGATTGTAAGGTTCGCGACAACGCCATCGAAAGGAGCGCGGACGTCGGCCTCTTGCAGAGCGGTACGGGCAATTTTAACTTGAGCTGATAAACCATCCAGTCGGGCTGTCGCCGCCGCAACCTCGGCTTTCACCTTTTCAAGTTGCTCTCGCGAGGCAATTTTTTTGGCCGCAAGCTGTTCGGTCCTGTTAAGAGATTGAATGGCGAGAAGCCTGTCGGCGCTCGCCTCATCGCGCTCAGCTTCGCGCTGCTTCTGAATCGATTCGAGGTCGCCGGTTTCAAAGCGAACCAGAACATCACCAGCCCTCACTATCTCTCCGTCGCGTGCCCCGATTCGAATAATTCTTCCACCACGTTGCGCGCGCAGGATGGCCTTGTTGACCGGTCGAAGCTCACCGCTCACACGTAGCCGGTCGGTCAGCGTCGTCGGCTGTATCGTGATGATTTCCTTTGACGACAGCTCGAGCGGCGTATTGGCACCGTTTACGCTGCCCGCCTGCACGATCGACTTTATCCGTTCGTTCGGATCGGCAGTTCCACTTGCGGTCTCGATGTGCTGGACGGCAAGAACAGCACCTCCAAGAAGTACCACGGCCACAGCCGTTCTCTGTGCCCACTTCGAAGCCATGGCACTGCTCCTTATAGTTGAATGCGGTGCCTTCATTGGTCGCCTCGCATTTCGCGCCTTATCTGCTTCGAGTACTGGCGTCCGAAAATTGCAGCAGCATTACCGCTCGCCCAGCGGCTCTCGTAATACTGCTTTAATGATCTTCGCGGACGATCCAGGCTCATTTCCGATGTCTGCTATGGTGCATGGGATTGATCGGGACGGCGTTCTCCCAGCTTTCGGTATTGTTGCTCTCGCGCCGGCGCTTAGCGGATGCCAGCCGATCGAGGAGGAACAGCGGGCGAAGAGCTGTGAAGCCATAGCGCGGTGACGACAACCCACGTGTGCGCTTATGACGATTGATTGCGCAGGTATTAACAACGCTGGAACAAAAGCCGAGACTAGGTTTGGGACGAGGATTGAATTGGGCGGAGAGTGTAGCGGCCCTACCTGGTAGCCGTTCCTTTCGCGTAATGTTGCCGCAACCTTCAGCGCTGAAAATGAAGGGGCGGAGAGGTGACCGGGAAATGAGACTTCTAATGATAGAAGACGAAAAGGAGCTGGCGGCGGCCCTGGCAGTTGCACTCGGCAAGCATGGCATCGTCACCGACCACACCATGCATCTTGCCGACGCGTTTGAACTGACGCTTCAGAACGACTACGATGCCATCCTGCTGGATCGGCGGTTGCCTGACGGTGAAGGGCTGACATTGGTTCCGAAGTTGAGGCGATCCGGACGGAACACGCCGATCATCGTTATGACGGCCCGAAACGAACCGCTGGAGCGTGTCAAAGGACTGGACATCGGCGCCGACGATTACATCGGCAAGCCATTTCTGGTCGAAGAACTGATGGCACGCGTACGCGCAGTGCTCCGACGGCCGGCGAACCTCGTAGAGCCAGAGATGGTTGTAGGGCGCATGGCAATCGATCCTCTGCAACTCAACGTTGCAATCGACTCGGTCCCAGTCGATCTTCCGAGGCGCGAACTCCTGGTTCTTGTCGCGCTCGCCAAGCGAAAAAACAAGACCGTTCTTCGGGCGACGCTGGAGGAGGCGGTCTATAATTACGAAGAAGAAATCCAGTCCAATGCTATCGATGCGCACATCTCTCGGCTGCGGAAACGACTGGCGGACATCAACTCTGGCGTTGCGATCCACAACATCCGGGGCGTCGGCTATCTCCTCAAGGAAGAGTGATGAGCATAGCACGGAAATCGAACCCGTCGCTTTGGTGGAGGCTGAGTTGGCAGCTTAGTCTCGTTATCGTTGTCGTCGTTGGCGCGGTGATCCTCGGGCTTTGCGTCTGGGCCGCTACGATCATGTCCCCCAACATTGCCATGGAGGAAACAGTCGGTTCAGCGATTGCCGGATCAGCCATTCGCGATAGTCAGGGAAATCTGGAGCTACAAGAAACGCCGCACCTTAGGGCCCTTAAGGAGCAAAACAGGGCGCTTTGGTATGTGGTGGCGACCACCGATGGCGCTTCGGTTTCTTATGGCGTAATCCCACCGTCATATGCCGCCCTTGCCAATCTCGTTCATCTCTTCGATGACGCAGACATACGAGGATCCTTTGCCACAAACGAGGTCGCAACAATTGATCGCGCAGAGGCAGCCATAGGGGATGTTCGAATTCTATTCGGCGGCGTGGCTGACAAAGGTTCGCCTGTTTTCGCTCTTCTTGCCAGGGCCTACCCGATCTACGTCTCGCTTCTGGCGGTTGCCCTGCCAGCGATTTTTATTGCCGTGCCGCGGATCGTCAGCCGCGCGCTTGCGCGGGTTAGTGACGTCGCCGAGGAGGCGGCCCAAATCGAACCACGCCGACATGGGGCACGGCTTCCGGTTGACGGCATCCCTAAGGAAGTCTCCCCCCTCGTTACTGCCTTTAACGGAACACTTAGGCGTCTCGAAAACGAAGCCAGGAAACGTCAACGCTTCCTGATCGACGCTGCCCATGAACTCAGAACGCCGATCGCCATTATGCAAACAAGGATTGACGGAATGCCAGATGGGCAGGAACGTAGCCGGTTGCTGGACGACGTTGCACGCCTGGCGGACTCGGCCGAGCAGCTCCTCGATTTTGAACGCAACGATCAGGTAACGGATATTGATGGCGTAGTCGATTTGGTCGAAATCGCACAAACTGTCGTGGCGGAAATAGCTCCCGTGGCGATTGCCGCAGGCTATCAGATTTCCTTTCAAAGTGATGTCGAAAGACTGAAACGCACCGGCAACGCATCGGCATTAGCGAGAGCAATCACCAATCTGATTCGCAATTCAATCGATCACTGCGGCGGCAAGGGAGAGATTGCCGTTTCTCTCTCGGCGGACGGGGCAGTTGCCGTAGCCGACGAAGGCCCAGGCATACCGGCTGAACATCAGGAGCTGATATTCGAGCCATTCTACCGCGTGACCCCGAAAAGTCAGGGTACCGGGCTTGGTCTGAGCCTGGTCAAGCAGATTGTCACCAATCACGGCGGTCGTGTTTTTGTACAAAGCGATCAACAGGGCACGACAATGACGATCAAGCTTTAACGGTGACTGCATGCCGAGTGGTGCACTGCGGCTCACTTCGGTCGCGTTTTCTGAAGCCATGTCGCGCGCTTCTTCTCTCAAAACCTCCTCGTAATGCTGCGGCAATCCTTCGTGGCGACTGTCCTCCCACAGCCAATTATGGAGGCCGCCAAAAGTGCACAGCAATCTTAATCTCTCCTGTCGAGTGGTCGAAATTCCCTCAAAGCGTCTATTCACCGTCTTGATGGCGGGCATGGTCCTCGCCGTGACCGGGTGCACATCGATGCCCATGACGGAAAGTGGCACCCTCACCTCCTATAGCAGCCTCGGTGCTCCAAAGGGCAAGTTCGGTAAGAAGCGGCGGCTTTACGTCAATGGCCCGAAACTGGCGCAGGCGAAGACCGCCCGGATTATACCGACTAGTTTCACCTTCATCGCTGCATCCAAGGTCCAATCAGAAGCTGATCGCTCTCTAGTTACCAATGCACTGGATCGCGCTCTGTGCGTCGCACTTAGTGACAAGTATCAAATGGTCCCCTCTGACCAGCCGGCGGATTTGACGATCCGGTCGGTCGTGACAGGCATCGTACCGACGAACAAGGACGCGGCGGCGGCGGCGACCGTTGTAAGCGTTGGCGGCGGTTTTGCGCTTCCAGACAATATTCCGCTTATCGGTATACCCCGCATACCGATAGGTCTAGGCGGTTTATCCGTGGAGGCGGAAGCTCTCGATAGCCAGAATGTCCAGCGTGCCGCGATGATGTGGAGCCGGGGCGCGAACTTCATACAGGACAAACCCCGTTATTCCGAAGTGGGCGACGCCTATAGTCAGGCAACGAAGTTTGCGAGCGACTTTTCTGGACTGTTGATCACTGGCCGGGAACCGAAAATGCTGGACATTTCCATTCCTTCAAGGCACCGGGTGCAATCCTTGTTGGGTGGAAAGCCGAAATACGCGGCATGTGAAGCGTTCGGTCGGTCCCCCGGTGTACAGGGAGCTCTTTCGGCCAGATTCGGCTTGCCTCCACAATGGACTGACAAGAAACCGAAACCCCTCGGCGCTCGATGATGTCAGGGGATCGCGCTAGGAGTATTGATGCGTACGATAAATATGGAATGCACGATATTGCTGACGAGACCTTCCTCGTCAATGGAATGATTCAACATCTGGCAGGATTGGGACATCACGCCGGATTTCTTGCCCATGGCCTTGGACGCGACACGCTCCTGCCCTTGCTCGCGGGGCAAGGGTTGACGTTCGTGGGGCAGTGACGGCTGCGCAATTTCGCAGCGCTTTCGGCCAAAAAGCGGTGAGGTTCTTACATCTCATGCCGGTTGGTCGCGATGAAACAACCATCCGCCCTTCCACCCTTCGTCAAGCATCAAACACCGGTGTTCGCGAAGTACCTTGGTTTTGTGAACGTGTTGTTGGTGGAGCGGTGATGGAGCGGGCCGCTTACCAACGCTCATGGATGTCGCGATTGATGAGCAAACGCTCTGGTCCACCACGAAGAACTGGCTGGGCGTTCGCAACCACGGGACTGCAGGCTCCGCTCGGATAGGAGCCTGCCACACTTTTCCGACGCGCTCAGTGCTGGACGCACTCGGCTGTCAGTCCTATGCCTGCAAAATAGTTCTCGAGCGCGGCGGTTGCGTTTGTGGGAACGATCGCGGCGATATAGCCATCAGGCCGGACGAGCACCCACTCACCGGAGGCAAGCCCGTAGGCGTCGCGGAAATGGCCAGCGTCGTCCTCCAGTTCGCTGCCGGCGCCGACCCGGTGAATATGCAGGCCCTTTCGCCCGGTCGTGATGGTGCGCTCGGCTTCAAAACCGAGGAGCGTCCAGTGCGGGCCGGCGAACAACTCGAAGAGGCGCCGGGAGCATCCCGCTGCGCCGCGAAGCAGAGCGTCGGGCGCGCGATCGCCTGCAAGCAGGGTGCCCGCGCGCCCAGGCGGTTCAAGGGCAAGTGACGACTCCGGATACCCGATGTCGAGTTGGCGCACTTCGCGACCGCGGCGCATCTCCCCCCGTTTTGCGGCCTCGAGAAGGCCGGTTGCAAGCCCGAGCATCGCTTGCGCTACTGGGCGCCGCTCGTTTTCATAGGTGTCGAGGAGGCAATCGGGAGCGCCGTTGAGCACCGCCGCGAGCTTCCATCCCAAATTATAGGCGTCCTGCACGCTCGTATTGAGCCCCTGGCCGCCGGTCGGCGGATGGATGTGGGCGGCATCGCCGACGAGGAGCACGCGGCCGACCCGGTAACGATCGGCGAGCCGGGCATTCATGGAATAAGCCGAGGCCCAGGTCGCCGATTGGACCTTCACGTCATTACGCGCAGTCCGCCCGACAATCATTCGCTCGATGCCATCCGCCGAGAGGTCAACTTCACCCTCCAATGGAATGGGTGCCTGAATCTGGAAAAGATCGGTTCCTGCGAGCGGGCAGATCGAGACCATACGCTCCATGTCGCCGTCGTTGAACTGGTGCCAGGCCCCGCGGTCGAGACCTGACAGCGCCACATCCGCCACCATTGCCCGCACACCGAGCGTCTTGCCAGGAAAATCCACACCAAGGGCGCCCCGCACAAAGCTCCGGCCGCCGTCAGCTCCGACGAGGTAGCGGCTGCACAC
>JAVBSF010000216.1:0-9951 GCA_031556925.1 Pararhizobium sp. | reverse complement strand
AACGGCCGTTCGCCACCCATTCCGAGCCCTCGGGAAGTTTCCATTTAGAGAAGCTGTATTGCCCGTCGGGACGCAGCTCTTGGTATCTGGCGACTACCTGATCGGCATTCATGCCAAGCTTCATACCGTTGATGTCGAATTCGGCAGCTCCCGCTCCGGAGGCAAATAGCAGGCCGAGCAATGCAGCCGGAATAATTGTGTTTCTCATTGAATAGTCCTCCAAGATCGATGCGCCTTTGACAAAGGCGCGGTCTTCCCTGCTCGACGGATTGTTCCGGCTGCCAGGCGCGATGGGCATTGGCGTGGATCGCCGCCGCCCCGCGCAAACTCTGACAATCAATTTAGATTTTCGGGAACTTTCGAGGGGGAGATTACCCTGGCGCTAGATTCAACAGACCACGAGAAGCGATAGCGTTAGCGACCAGTTAAAGTTGATATCGCCGATGTCGCTACTTTCACGAAGGTCTGGCGTACGGCTTGGGCGATCAACGATATCGTATACGTTCATCTGTCAAACACCATTCAATGCGAGGTTCGATAATCCTTCATCGGCGCATTTTGGCTGGCGATAGCGGCAACATGGAAATCACGCGTTATCGTTGCAGGTCCGTTTTGCGCAGTTTCGACCCCAACCCGCCCTGAGGGCCTTGGATTGGTACCCTTGTGTGGCCAGCCAGCCTCCAGAGTGGAATGCGCCAATACAGGTGCCTAGTTTCCGACGATATCCTTCCAATCATCCTTGATGCTGACGACGTGAAATCCGAACTCTTTCGCGGCGTTGAGCGAGTAGTTGTCCGCCTCTGAGTATGCGAACTCCCGAACCGCATCGTCGTGATTGATCAAAAGCTGGAAGCTTGGGCCACCTCTATCCCTTGACCAGCGCATCATCGCGATATCGCCGCGTCCGCCCTCGTTTCCGCCGACAAATATCGGGCGCTTACCGATAGCAAGGTTGAGCGTTACGGGCTTGCCTTCCTTGTCGTTCAGGTGCCCCACCTTACCGGTGTAAACGAGGACCGTCTTACCGTCGCGCTCTGCCATCTTCGTCTCAAGCCAGGTTCCCATGACGCGTTCAGGCGGAATCCCGAACATCTCGTCGGAAATCTCGCGAGTGAACAGGATCGGGCTGCCACTGCAGATGTAGACGGTAAAGCCGTTTGCCTTCAGCAATTCGACAAGTTCACGCATGGGTTTGTAGGTCGTCCTGGTGTATGGAACGCCAAACTTCTCGGAGATCGCTTTCTCCAGCATCGGCCGGACGTTGGCGGCAACCTCCTCCGTAGTTTTTCCATCCGTCGCAGCGGCGATGATGTCCGCCTGTCCGTCTTCACCCTGCGCGACAACCGTCTTCAGATCGCCTTTCAGCAACGCGGCGACGGCTGGCCGAGCGCCCAGCAACGGGTTCTTCTCTACATTCGCCTTTATGTCCGCAAGGACAGGAATGAGGGCGATCGGCATCGGATGTTCGGGTGTCAGCGTACCGTCCATGTCGAACGCGGCGATCCGATCAGCCTTCGGAACGAAGTCGGCCCCTCCTTCGGTCGAAACCTTGGTGACGAACTCGATGATGGCCCTCTTCGTGGCGGTATCGTTCCAGGTAGGAAGAGCGTCTGTTTGGGCGAATGTCTGCGTGGAGAAGATCACGGCGATCATCATCACGGCGAGAGACAACGCTCCCCAGATTCTGTTCTGCGACAACCGCGTTGATTGAACAGACATTGACACCTCCTGTCAAAGATTGCTCCAAACCCACCAATTCATTTCGTCAACTCGAAATCACCCGGCTTCCAGGTTCCGTCGAAAGCGGCCGGCTGCGGGCCATAAATCCGGAAATAGACGAACCAACCCTTTCCGGGCGTCGTCTTGATCCAGCGACCTTCGTGCCCGGCAGGTGCGTCGGGGCCAAAATATAGATCGACACTTTCGCCTTTCAGGTCCTTGAGTTCGAACAGGGACCGCAAGGCGGCTTTCGCCTGCTCCGTCTGTATCTGACTGCGCGTCTCGGCGTCGTAGACTGTTACTGACCAGAACAGCCGGTTTGGCACGGGAAGCGGAACGCTGAGCTTGTAGGTCTTGCCGCCGTCCAGATACTCGCCGCCCTTATCGCGAAGTCCGAGCCAGTAGAGCGAGCCGGCTGCGGGATCGCGTCGAAACATGGCTGGAGACGTGGCAATCGCTTGATAGAACCATTTGTCGGCGGCATGGGTATCCCGGTAATCCGCCGTATCCCACGTCCCGTTCTCGAAGCGCAAGGCGGCCCACTGCCATTGGCGGTCGGGCCATACCATTCTGTCCGGACGTTGATCCGCGAAGGATTCAACGCGCATCTGCGCCGATCCCTCTTTGGCTGCCCGTTCGAGAATGCCTTTCATTCGTTCGTCCGGATTAAAGGGCTGTCCCTTGACGATGCCGAGCGCGGCCAGATCGCCGTAGTGCGTCCGTTCATCCTGTAGCGGCGGTTCGGCGTTCACGATCTCATGGAGCATCTGCCAGTATTCCAACTTGTCCTCGATCTTCGTCGGGGTTTGGTCTTGCGGCATCGGCGTCTGGTCTATCCATGTCGGCTCGGTCCAGGCGGCCGCGCTGTCTAGTGGATGGACCTTGATGGTCTGGAGGCGTTTGATGGCCCCTTGGACGTCGCCCGCCTCAGGCAGAGCACGCATCCCCGTTATTACCTGGAACGACGTTGCCCGAGCGACATAATAGCCATCCGGGACATTCCTATCGTATCCGGGCGGAAGCAATAGATGCTTTCCACCCTTGCCGCCGTCCGGGCCGGGAACGCCCATATCCGCTACCCAGCGCTGATTGATATCGAGGACTGCGCCGAGAAGCGGACCGGGCGGTAGTTCGATGACAAGCGGCCCGACACTGAGATCGAGAAGCATTCCGCCGTAGGGGGTATCGGAATTCAGCGTAAAGCCGATATGGCGCGGCTGGGTGTCCATGTATCCGAACACCTTGTTCGGCTGCACACCGAGCCGCTTCATCTCCCGGAAGATCGCCGCGCTCGACACGGTCGGATAGAAAAACCGATAGGCGTGAATTGCGCGATTGAGGTCTGTCTCGTCGGCTGCCTTCTGCACCGTGGCCGCCGTCGGATAGCCTCCTTTGAACTCGTAGTCCTGCGCCATGGAAGAGCCAGCCCATGAGGACACTGCGACAGCGCAGAGAGCCACCAGTCCGATTGTGCGATGTGTCGATGTCATATCGTCTGCTCCATTTTCAATGGCCACTGGGAGCGGCTCGATCGAGGCCTGCTGCCAGCACGCCATGCGCGTATGTCGTTAAGCGACCGTTGGACGGTGATAGCGTGAGGCTTGCGCCGCAATATTGGCAACAACCACGAAGAGTAGGAAGACGCCGAGCACGAAGAGGCCAAGGCCTCATTTGACGAACGTCGCACCGAAGGTCATCCCAGCCTCCTGCTATTGTGGCGGCACCTTCTCGGCATCCGGCAGGGCCCATGCTTTTTCGAAGAATTCCTTTTTCGGACCGTACACCCGTAGCATCAGCTCGAACTCGCGGAGCGGGTCGGTGGGTACCCAGTTCGCTTCCTTGCCTGCGGGAGCCTGCGGCCCGAAATAGAGGTCCGTCGAACCATCGGCATTCTTGAGAACTTCGGCCGCATTGGAAGCACGGCTGGCGCGGTCCATGTTTCGGACCAATCCATGCGTCTGCCTATCGTAAACCGTGACGGACCAATACTGATCGACCGGCGCATTCGCTGGCACCGTCAGCTTGTAGGTCTGCGCGCCGTCGAGAGCGTCGCCGTCCTTATCCTTGGCTGTCAGCAGATAGAACTGGCCGGTCCCCAGTCGTTTGATACCGATATAGCCGAGCGTATAGATAACGGCTCGCGCGTCCGTCGGGTATGCGTCCGGCAAGGCATACCCAGCCTGCGCGGCCTTGGCGAGTTCCGGTATCGCCGCAGGCCGCCAGTGGGTGCCTTCGTAGAACGTGGTCCATCCTGCCTCGTATTTAGCGTCGAGCCAAGCCTTCGCCTCCACGGCGGCCGCATCGAGTTGGAAGCGGGTCTCGGCATCCGGCTTGAAAGGCTTGCCCTTTTCGATGCCGAGCGTTCGCAAGGGATCGATCATTGCGTCATCGCGGGTGATCCACGGCTCGTTCTGAACGATGCGATTGAGGTGCTCGAAAAACGTTGAGTCGAAACGGATTGTGGAGTCGAACAGCACGTCCTTGACGTCTGTGAAGACTGTCGGCGGGGGGTCGTCGGCCTGCGCCAGCGGATAGACTTTGATCTTCTTGCCGTATTCGATGGATTTGGCGACGTCGGCGTCACTGTGGCTCGCCAAATTCGAACGGAGCAGCGCGTAGCCCCCGAACGTATCGGATTGCAATGGGTTGAAACCCTCGGGCACTTTCCCTGAATAGCCGGGGGGCAGGATCACGAATTTTCCGCCCGCGCCCTTGTCGACACCAAGCAAGCCGACGTCCTCCAGCGGCATCTGCCAAACGGTAACGATGTTGCCATTCAGCGATCCACCGTTCGCTGGCGGCACCTCGATCACCATAGGGCCGTTTCGGGTGTCGAAGAACGTCATCAGATAGAGCGTATCGGGATTGGGCGTCAGCGTCTGGTTCATCCAGTCGAGCGCCTTGCCCCAATAGATCACTTCGCCGGGCTTGCCCTTGGTCTTGGTCAACATCTCTTGGCGCATGAGGTCGTAGTTGACCGCCGGCATGCCCCAGATGACTGCTTCGACCGCGCGTCTATAAACGGCGCGATCGTGGAGTTCGTCGGCGGAGAAGCTTTGAGCCCGGGCGGAATTTGCCCACGAGCCAAAGCCGACATCCCCAAGCGCAGTTGCCAGCGCGAGGGTGAAAGTAAGAGCAACAAGTCGTCTACGCATCGAACGTCTCCTTGTTTGCCCATGTTCTCCGCCACAGGCTTCAATATCGACAGATTGCAGCCTCATGGCTACCGCCCTCCAATTTTCTACGGGCTCGCGGGTTGCGCCGCTGGTGAGAACGCCAGTGTGAGCCAGACATTCCATCCTTCGGGGCGGTTCTTCGCTCCGAACTCGTAGTAGCCCTTGAGATTGAGATACCCCGTAGACTCGTCGCCCACGTCGAACTTGTAACCGACCTGCGGCCCGACGCCGAAGACCCTCGATTTGAAATCGCCCAAGGTCGCGCCCTCGCCGCTGTCCCCTGAGAGCTGCTGGTAGGCATACCCGACAACGCCGACATGCCACTGCTCGTTCAGGAACTGGCTGGCGGCCCAGTCGATGTGCCCGTCTATTCCGTTCTTGTAGTCGGTATCGGGATTTTCGAAGTTGTACGTGAGGCCGCCGACGATCGAGAATTCATGACCAGTTGCCGGATCGAGATACGTATATCCAGCGCCCGCATCGATTGCCGCGTGCCCCAGGCCGAGATTGGCGAGGCGATCCGGATCGTAGTCGCCGACGGGGATATCGCCCGTGAGGTAGGTCATGTAGTTGTGGACGCCATCGTTCCATTTCATCGTGACTTGAGGCACGACATCCCCGATGGAAGTCAGCGCTTCGCTCCGAGAACCCGAGATCACTCCACCTCCAGGACCTGTTAGCGTCGCGTCGACGGAGGCTTCGTTTCGGCCAGCCACGCCGAGCAGACTTAGGGAAAGCTGTCCCCCTAGATAAGGTTCTGCAAAAATGTATGTGGGGCCGAACATGACCAGATTGCCACGGCCTTCAATGCCGACATCGACGTCACCGCCGCGCGGGAACCTGACATCCGCGCCAGCATCCACGCTTGTGTGATAATACACGGTCACCCAGGACCATCCGGGCTCGCCCGGTGTGGCGGCAAGGCTACCGTTGATGCCCGGCACCCAGAAGCCCACGCCGCCCTCGTCAGCAATGGCTGGCGAGGTGACCGTGAAAACCGACCCGATAACGACAGACGTCACGACTGCCCATAGCTTTGAAGGAATGGCATTTTCGGGGGTAAGCGAGAGGCCAGCCCTCACAGCGCCTCGAACGACCCTTGCCGGAATGACAGACGCTTTAAACCACGTCATGTCCGATGCCCTCCCATTTCAATTCTGCCGAAGCGTAGTCACATTCTTGAATGCATGACACTGGATTCTCGCCAAGGTTACATCTTTCTGGTAGCAATCCCATCGGGGAAATCGTCCCAAAATCCCGCCGATCATCCCAAAGATCAACGAGGCAGGAAGATCGGAGGGGAGCCAAATGGACGATCATTTAGCGCGTTCGACGTCCGACCGGACCGAGTTCCGGCCGAACAATTCGGCCACCATGCATTTTTCGACAGTCGGCTTGAGACCTGACCAGCAGTTTGCAGTCTGGCGCGACGAAATGAATTCGCTGATCGAGGTATCGTTGCCTGACGGCGTGCGCCCGGCTGATGGCTATAAAGCAGAGATGACCCTTTTCAATCTCGGCAACATGGTTCTGTCGTCCGAAAAATTCGACGCGATGGACTACGAGCTCACTACCACCGCCATGCGGCGAGGTAACGTCGATCACTGGGTGCTGTCGCTCAACAAGCGCGGTTTCGCGAAGACAAGGATCGATGACATCGTGAGCGAGAATATTCCTGGCAGGATCAACTCGAGGGCACTGACACGCCCGTTCAAGGGTGCCGCTAGCGCGGTCGAGATGGTATTCGTCTACCTGCCGCGTGACTTGTTCCCTGAACTCGCAGGGACGCTCGACGCGCTCGGCGGGCGCGCCTTTGAAGACAGACTTTCCGGCCTTCTTGCCGACTTCCTTCTGTTGATGGAAACACGCCTGCCCACTTTGTCGGACGAGGAAATGCCAGTCGCAGCTGCCGCGGTCGAAACGATGATCTCTACCTGCCTAGCTCCGACCAAAGACAAGCTCTTTTCGGCACGAGAACAGCTTGAACTCACCATGAGACAGCGCATTCGTTCCTATGTCCGTCATAACCTTCGATCCTCTCGGCTGTCCCCAGTCGACATCTGCCGGAAATTCCAGGTTTCCCGAAGTCAGCTCTATCGGATGTTCGACGGCGACGGCGGCGTCGCCCGCGAGATTCGACATCAGAGGCTCATGGCGGCCCATTCAGCGTTGTCGAAAACCGATGATCGCCGTTCCGTTTACGATGTCGCGCAGGAGTTCGGATTCTCGTCTGGCGATGAATTTGGCCGTAGCTTCCGTAAGGAGTTCGGGTACTCCCCAACTGAAGCACGATCTTTTTCAATGAACCCCTCGCACCGCTACATTCGAACGGGTGCGAACTCGTTTGGCGACTGGATGCAAAGGTTGGGGCGCTGATCGCTGTCCACCTAGATTTCGATGACAAGCCCTGGTTCGAAACCTGTCCCCTCTCCCGGATACCCGCGTGGATTGGCCAGCACCCTCGTATTTTCGACACGATAATCGACCCGCTTGTGAATATGACCATGCACCCACAACGCAGGCCGTCCTTCGACAATCAGGTCTTCCAGATCGCTGGCGTAGCAGGCAGACAGCGGATCATCCTTGAACTCCGCTGGAATTGATCTGGACGACGGAGCGTGATGGCTTACAACTACCGTCTTCCGAGTCGAGGACGCAGCCAATGCGGATTTCAGGAACGCCCTGGATTCTTGGTGCCTTCGGTAGGCGTGGATCGGCTTGAACTTCTGATATGGAAGCTTGGAAAACTTGATCTTTTTGTAATCGTTCATCCCGGCTTGGGCCGCCGCCATCGCCAGTTCGGGATCGCCGCCGTTGATGCGGAAGTCAGTCCACAAGGTCGCCCCGACAAACCGGACGTCTCCGATATCCACCGTCTCGTTTTCGAGAAAATGGATGTTCGGATAGCTGACGCGCATCAAGCGCGCGTCACGGATGCTCTCCTGCACGGCGGCTCGATAGTATTCGTGGTTCCCTGCAGTGAACACGACGGGCATCGAAGAAGGGATGGTGGCTGCCAACCATTCGATGCTGGGGACAATGCCTCGCGTCAAAAGATCGCCCGCGTAGACCAGGACATCGGCGTCAGGAGGTGGCTGCTGAAAGAAAGGTTGGCCGAATTCGCAATGCAAATCGGAAATGATCCAGAGTTTCACGCTTCGGCACCCCGCTCGAACGCCGAGATGGCGTCATCGACCGAGGGGCGGCGAAAGACTGTTTGGGCAAGACGGGGAAAGGTCCATTGAACACGATTTTCGACTGCCATAAAATCACTCAGAGACCAATGAAGGATGGACGCCTCCGCTGTGGCGGCTGCGCTCAACGCACTCGTATCGGAAACATGGCGCTCGTGACCATCTTGGAACATATAGAGAACACGCCCATGCATGTCAACAGAGTTCCGCGGTTAGCGGGAAACTACTTTCTGGACTCATTTCAGCCGGTGGAAATTCCCACTAGCCTTAATGAACAACAAGGAGGCGGACATGGGAACGCAGGGTTTGCACAGAGTCGTATGCGTCGGTGATCATATGTCAGTGGTATTGGCGGCCGCGACAAAGGGAGATGTCCGCACGGTAAGGAAAATGCTTGATCGAGACTTCGATCTCGACCATGCGGAAGCCGCCAGCAAGGAAGCGTTGAGCAAGCTTAGGGAATATCTCGTATTCGCTGAGGACCTCGAACGCACATACGGCCGTGGCGCACTGCTAGAAATTGACGATCCGATCATCGCCATACTCATTGGACGCAATTGTTTTAGCGAGGACGAACTCAGCGCCGCGCGGCGGTTCACGGCAGACGAAGACATCCTACGGACCATCCCCATCTGCAATCTGCTGGACGAGGTATCTCGCATTCTCGAGAGTCGCCGCATCCGCAACCACTAAATTTGCCTTTGGGTCAGTGTAGAGTCATTCCATCGTACTCGTACAAGGCTAGGTACATCGTTCTGTATCTCCGGCCTTCGAGTGAGGGACTTAACCTTCATCCTTGCCGGATCGACACAACGAGCCCAAGGTGCGCTCGATCGAGGGACAGGAGATCAAGATGAGGCAAGTAGCAGGCCGCAGGACCCGACCAAAGTCCGCAAAAGGCAGATCACTCGGCTCCGTCCTCGATGAGATCGCTTTCAAGCCTCTAGGGCGTCGGATAAAAATCAAAGCGGGTGTCAATCAGTCACCGCTTCGACGACTCTCCCCTGCAAATGCTTCGCAGGACCGACAGGACTGAACCCGTCTAGCCGTCCAAGACAAGTACAGAGAGAGCGGTTCGCGTCCGAGCGGTTTTAGAGGGCACCGCGCCCATACGCTATGGCTACGCCGAATTGGCAACCTCGAATTTTCTCCATGCGAATATCGTCACCGCGTCACCAGGCCTCCACCGTGACGCCATGTGGTCATTATCCCTCGGAGGGCTCCAATTTCAAACCTGGCGACGGAGGGGTAACCTTTTTGAGGATCGCGCCAAAATCCCCGTCAATTGCGAGATCGAACAATTCCTCCACAGCTTCGGCGTTAAACTGGGCCATATACTCTCTCTGTGGGTCAGAGAAAGCCACATCTCGCTTCACCATCAGTCGCTCGAACGAGTCCAGTTGATCCTTGATTGCAGTTTCGTAACCACCCGTATCGTACATCTCGCGAAGCAAACTGCTTGCGCCTACATTAACCGTCATCATTGTCTCAAGCTCCACAAGTTGGCTGTTGTCGAATTTTCTGAGTATAGCCGCAATCAACAAGAGAACTTTTGTATCTTCGATACCTTTTCTTCCTATCCAACTTTCATCGGATATCGCGCTAGCGACTTCAAACACATGCCAAGCCTCGAACTGCGTCTTTGGAACGAGCAGGACGGCAATCACCCAGTCGTTAGGATCATTGCTTTTCCATAGGCGGTCGAATTGTTCAGGTGAGTATCTCGATCTGATATCGAAAGAGTCAAAGCGGTGCTCTGTTCCCCAACGACGATACGGAGATGTCATCGTGCATGAATCTGGTCCGACATAGACCACTAGCTGAGAGAGATTTGTTACAGGGTCCACCCCATAGTCATCTTT
>JAVBSF010000110.1:0-17091 GCA_031556925.1 Pararhizobium sp. | reverse complement strand
CGGGGTGGAGCAGCCCGGTAGCTCGTCAGGCTCATAACCTGAAGGCCGCAGGTTCAAATCCTGCCCCCGCAACCAAATCATTCAAAATCATCAAATAGCCCGTGAACCAGAAATGGTCACGGGCTTTGGGCGTTCATGCGCAGTGGCCAACTCGCCGGCGCGAAGCTTCTCGATGAAATCCGCATGCACCTCGGCGACGAAGCGGCGCTCCATCAGGTCGAGAACGTCCATTTGCGCAAGGATGGAGGAGATCAGGCCGTGGACTTCGAGGGTAGCCGGCTGGAGACCCGGGGTCTTGCCGATTACCACCTTCTGCACCAATAAGCGTACAATCGGCATTACCTGACGCTTGGCATCGTCATTTTTGCCGCGGCGCGCCTGCAAGAAGAAATGACGCATGCGCAGTTCCATCTGGGCGGGATTGTGACGCTGCTTCAATTCTGCGATCTTCGCCCGCATATCCGGCTCGGACGTGGTAAAGGAGTTAATCTCCCTTGCCAGGGCGACACGCTGGAGCTCGATCTGATCGAGCGTATCGTCGAGCGCAGCGAGAGGAGGGCGGCCCTGCATGGCGCGGTCCGAGATTTGCTGATGATGCTCTTCTGCTTGCGCTTCAATTCGTTCAGTTCACGCGTCATCTGCTCGCGCTCGGCTTTCGGGCGGCGAAGCTTTGATGTCTCCTGTTCGATCACCTTTGCCGACATGGTGTCGAACATCCCCAGGGAGAAGAAGGCAACCGGCAGGCAATCGAGAATGCGGCTCTAATCAAAAAGCTCGCCGATCTCCTTCTGTCGCTCCATCACCCGCTGCCATAGGTCGTCGGAGACGATGCGGCGGCGCAATTCGATGTCGAGGACAGGGCGCTGCTCCACCTAGAGACCATGACAGGTACGCTCATCAGCTGCGACGTGGCCTGGGCGACCAAACGAAAGCCGCGTTCGGGTTGTTGGTGATCGTGGTGGCTGCGAATACCGCTCGGACACCGGCGGCCCGGCCCTCGCGTTTTACCCCTTATCGCCAATGTCCTGTGCAGCGGATCACGAAAGTCTCGATGGCCCGTGGGTCCTGGTCGCTCAGCGCTGGCTTGAAACTTTGAGAAAGGGCGAAAAAGCTGACGGTCTCTCTAAGGGGATGGCCGTTGCAGAAATAATCGCACAAGCCTATGAACAAGCTTGCTGATTGAGGCGGCTTGTGGCGGTTCGCACCGTGGAGGCCTTTGTTTTCATACCCGTCAAGGACCGAGGTCCCTAAACGGGAAGCAGCGTGGCTGACATCTGGCTGTTCGACCTCAAATCCTCGCCACCGCGCGCAATTCTTCGGCTGTCGTGGAAGGAAAGCCGAAGAATTCCAGGTAGGCCGGGATCTGCTCGAAGAGCATGTCGGTGCCGACCTGGAAGGCGCAGCCGCGGTCGTACGCAGCAGCAAGAAATGGCGTGATCTCAGTCTTCATGACGACTTCGCCGACGAAGGTTTTAGGCGACAGGCGCGAGACGTCGATGGGCAGCGGATCGCCTTTGCGCATCCCGAGCGGAGTCGCGTTGACGACGATGTCGAATCCATGGGGGTCGGCGGAGCCTGAGGTCACCTGCGCCTGCGGATAGTGCGTGTTTAGACGCCCGCTCAGGCCGGCCAGCGTTGCCTCGTTGGCGTCGTGGAGCGCGATACGGCGCACTCCAGCGGCCGCAAGCGAGGCGGCGATCGCCGAGCCGACACCGCCGGCGCCGATGATCAGGACGCTGGCTCCCCTGACGGTCTGTCCCTTGCGCAGCAGTCCGCGGACGAAGCCCTCGCCATCGAACATGTCGCCGATCAGCTGCCCATCCGCACCGAGCTTCACCGCATTGCAGGATCCGGCAACCTTCGCATTTGTCGAGATCTCGTCGAGCAGGCCCATCGTCGTGATCTTGTGCGGCATGGTGACGAGCGCGCCGTGGATGTTCGAGAGCCGGAAGACGAGCTTCAGGAAAGCCGGGTAATCCTCTGCCTTGCAGCCCATCGGCACGACGACGGCGTCGATGCCGTGTTTTTCGAAATAGGGATTGTAGATCAGCGGCGCTTTGAAGGTTTCCGTGGGGTAGCCGAGATTTGCAATCAATCGGGTCGTGCCACTGATCATTACAATTGCTCACCGTACTGCGCCACGGCCTGAAGATGAACAGTCTTGCCTGAGCGTGCGGATGACTTGATCGCTTCGGTAACCCGCAGCGTTTCCAGACCTTCCCTCCCACTGACAATCGGGTTGGCATTGCCGCAGATGACATCGCAGAAATGATTGAGCTGCAGGGCAAGCGGTTCGGCCGTATCGAAGGGCAGGCGCTCCTTGACGAGGCGTTCCAGCCAATTGGGCGCCGAAGGGCTCGTCCACAGCGTCAACTGCGGGAGGGCCAGCGAACCAGCCGTGCCGCCGATCTGGTAGCAGATCTGATCCTGGCGGGGGTAGGACGGGTTTTCACCTGATGTCATTTCCCAGCTCCACGGTGATGCCGCGGCATCGCAGGCGTTGAGCGTGGCCAGCACCCCGCTCCGGAAGCGCATCAGGATCACCGCGGTATCCTCGACGGGAAAGTCTCGTGCTGCGCTGGATTGCATGGCATGCACGCTTTCGACTTCTCCGAAGAAATAGCGGAAGAGATCGACGTCATGGATGAGGTTGATGAGGATAGGGCCGCCGCCGTCCTCGCGGCGCCATCGAATGCCGAAATAGTCGTCAGGCTTGGCGACCCAGAAGGTGCCCTGTGCGGTCAGAAGCTTGCCGAGCCGACCGGCCTCCAGTGCAGCCTTCGCCGCTTGGATCATCGGGTTGTGGCGGCGGTGATGGCCGATGAGGATCGGCACACCGGCGGCTTCGGCGGAGGCGACCAGGATCTTGGCATCGGCTGCGTTGTCGGCGATGGGCTTTTCCACCAGGAGCGGGATACCGGCGCGGACGGCTTCAAGGGCGTTGGCGACATGCAGCTGGTTCGGCGTTGCGATGATGACACCATCGAGCGGGACGCTGGCAAGGGCCGCCGCGAGCGAGGAAAACCAGGGGGCTTTCTTTTCTGCCGCGAATTCCCGGGCGGCGTCCGAGGGATCGATGATCGCCGCGAGCGCCGTGCGCCGCTCGGCCGATATCGCCTCGACGTGACGTTTGCCGATCAGGCCCGCGCCCATGACGGCGATCTTCAAGCTGGCTGTCTGCTGATGCGTCGCCATTCGACTTGCCCGAACCTAGTTCCGCAGGATTTCGCCGAGGAACTTGCGGGTTCGCTCGTGGCGCGGGTTGGTGAAGAATTCACCCGGATGTGCCTCCTCGACAATGGCGCCGCTCGCCATGAAGATCACCCGGTCAGCAACCTGGCGGGCAAAGCCCATTTCATGGGTGACGCAGATCATCGTCATCCCCTCTTCGGCGAGGCTGATCATCGTATCGAGCACTTCCTTGACCATCTCCGGGTCGAGCGCCGAGGTCGGCTCGTCGAACAGCATGATCTTCGGGCGCATGCAGAGCGCCCGGGCGATCGCGACGCGCTGCTGCTGGCCGCCGGAGAGCTGGATCGGATATTTCTCGGCCTGCTCAAGGATCTTCACGCGGGCGAGCAGCGAGCGCGCCCGGTCCGATGCTTCTGCCTTGCCGACGCCAAGGGCGCGCATCGGCGCCAGCATGCAGTTTTCGAGCACGGTGAGATGCGGAAACAGATTGAACTGCTGGAACACCATGCCGACTTCGCGGCGGATCGCATCGATAGCCTTGGCCTGATTGCCGAGAAGGATACCGCCGACGCGGATCTCACCCTTCTCATAGCTTTCCAGGTAATTGATGCAGCGGATCAATGTGGATTTGCCGCTGCCCGACGGGCCGCAGAGCACGATCCGCTCGCCCTTGCGGACCGACATGTTGATATCGTGCAGCGCCTGGAAGGCACCATACCACTTCTCGACATGGCTCATCGTGATGACGGCTTCGCCGGTGATCGGGCTTTGGACGGAGGCGGTTGCTGTGGTCATCTTATCGTTTCCATCGATCTTTGTGGCTGCCTCACCGCGCATGGGCGGCGTTGAAGCGCCGCTCCAGGCGCGCGCCGATGATCGTCAGCGGGCAGCACATCAGGAAATAAAGGGCGCCGACGATGCCGAAGACCGTCAGCGGCTGGAAGATCTGGTTGGAGATGATGTTGCCGGCGCGCGTCAGCTCGGTGAAGCCGACGATCGAGGCAAGCGATGTGCCCTTGATCAGCTGGACGAGGAAGCCAATCGTCGCCGGCAGCGAGATGCGGATTGCCTGCGGCAGGATCACATCCCTCATGCGCGAGACATATTTGAGGCTGAGCGCCTTCGCTGCCTCGGTCTGGCCGCGCGGAACGGCCTCGATCGAACCGCGCCAGATCTCCCCGAGATAGGCGCTGGCATGCAGGGTCAGGCCGATCGCGACGGCAACCCAGGCGTCCAGCTTCAACCCGATCAGCGCCAGTCCGTAATAGGTGACGAAGAGCTGCATCAAGAGCGGCGTGCCCTGGAAAATGCCGATATAGATGGCCATGATCCGCTCCAGGAGCGGAATCCCCGACGTGCGCGCCAGCGCCACCGCAAGCCCGGCGAGGCAGCCGCAGACGAAGCCGACGGCTGACAGAAGCACTGTCCATTTCAGGCCGATCAGAAGGAAGACGAATTCTTCGCTGCTCATGATTGCCCCCTCACTTGACCGGATAGGTGAAATAGCGGGCCGAGAACAACGCGAAGAGGCGCATCATCAGCCAGGATATGACGAGGTAGAAGATCGTCACCGTGAAATAGACCTCGAAGCTGCGGAAGCTTTCGGATTCGATGCGCTGCGACACCGATGTCAGCTCGTAGGCGGAGATCGCCGAGGCGATGCTGGTCGACAGCGTCAGAAGCACAAACTGGCTGGTCAGCGACGGATAGATCGCTCTCAGCGCCGGCTTCAGGATGATCAGCCGGAAGACCTGAACCTTGTGGAGGCCGAGTGCCAGGCCCGCTTCCATCTGTCCTTTCGGGATGGATTGGACGCCACCCCGGATGATCTCGATCGCATAGGCGCCGCCATTGATGCCGAGCGCGATGATCGCCGTCGGCGTCGGGTCGAGCCGGATGCCGATCAGCGGCAGGGCGAAGAACAGGAAGAAGATCTGCACCAGGAAGGGCGTGTTGCGGATCAGCTCGACGAAACAGATTATCAGCCAGCGCACTGCCTTGATCGGCGAGTCCCGCAGGGCAACGCCGCCGATACCAATGACGATCGCCAGGAGCATGCCGCAGATCGCCAGGAAAAATGTTCCGAGCACGCCCATGAGAAGGCTCGGGAGCCCGTCGATCACAGGCGTGAAATCCAGCTGATAGTTCATGCTTTCGTCGCCCCCACCATGCCCGCCATCGCTTCGATGGCGAGTTCGTAGCCGCGTGCACCGAAGCCGATCATGATGGCAGTGGCGATGCGCGAGACGAGGGACTTATGATAGATCTCCTCGCGGGCATGGACATTGGAAATGTGCAGCTCGATCTTCGGCGGATCGAAGGTCTTGAGGGCGTCGAGAAGCGCGATCGAGGTGAAGGTATAGGCGGCGGGGTTGATGATGATGCCGCAGGCCTCTTTGCGGGCCTGATGAATGCTTTCCACCAACTCGCCCTCGAAATTCGTCTGGCGGAAATCGACCTCGAAGCCGAGGCTGCCGGCCTTGGCGAGACACATCTGCCGGATATCGGCGAGCGTCGTCGAACCGTAGATGCTGGGCTCGCGCTCGCCGAGCAGGTTGAGGTTCGGTCCGTTGAGGACGAAGATGGTCTTGGTCATGGCGCGCATCTCAAACGGGTAAATTTCGGGCACGAAGCCGGGTGGACGGGCATCGCGATGCCCCTCTTGGATCTAAAATTACGTGAGCGCTTGGCTCAGCCCGCGGTGAACGGGATACCATCGAGCTTTTCCGGGAATTCCGGAACCGGCACCTTCATCCACTTGTCGTAGATGGTTTTCAGCTCGCCATTGCCCTTGATCTTGTCGATGAATGTGTTGAGCGCGGCGTTCATTTCCTTTTCGCCGAGACGGGTGCAGGCACCGTTATACAGCTTCTGGAACTCGAGCTTGTTTTCGAACTCGCCAGGACGGGCCTTCTCGACGCGGTCCATATAGAAGATGTTGCCGCCGAGCGCATCGACCTGGCCGGAAACCAGTGCCTGGACGCTAGCCGCATCGCCGTCGAAGCGGCGGATGGTGGCGGTGGACGGCGCATTCTTGGTGACCTGCGTATCCTGCGCGGCGCCCTTGGCGACCGAGATGGTCAGGTTCGCCATATCCTCGTTGGTCTTGATCGACTTGTTCTTCGGCCCGATGAGCACGATGGCATTGGCATTGTAGGGCTTGGAGAACTGAACCGCCTTGGCGCGATCCGGCAGCATGGCCATGGTCGCGAACAACACGTCGACGCGGCCGGTCGTCAGCGCCGGAATGCGGTTGTTGACTTCGAGCGGCACGAACTCGACCTCGACGCCCAGTTCCTTGGCGAAGAGCGCGCCCATATCTGCGTCGAAGCCATCCTGCTTGCCGGCGGACGTGACGAAGCCCCATGGCGGGTTGTCACCCTGAATGCCGACGATCAGCTTGCCGCGGGCCTTGATTTCCTCAGGGGTGACGGCAGCGGCGGGCTGCGCGAGCCCGATAGTGGCAACGATAGCCGCAGCGCCGAGCATCGCATTGCGACGGGTCAGCATCGATTTGAACATTGTTTTCCTCCTCCGTTGGACGGCCGGTCCGGCCTCCACAGTCATCCTCTCCCGACCGTGTGCCAGCATAATTGGCAGAGAGCTCGTCTCATATCAACATATTTTTTGTAAAATCTATGATGATAATGAATTTCCCAATTGAATTGAAATCCTGCTGGCATTCTGCATAATGCCTGCAGCGAAAATTCGAAGCTGTGAGATTTGCCATCATCGGCGATCGGGAGGGCCCGGACATGAAGACTTCGATTGCGACCGTCAGTATCAGCGGAGAATTGCCGGAGAAGCTTGAGGCGATCGCGAAGGCCGGTTTCGACGGGGTGGAGATTTTCGAGAATGATTTTCTGGCCTTTGACCGCAGCCCGGCCGAGGTTGGAAAGATGGCGTGTGACCTCGGGCTGGCGATCACGCTATTCCAGCCTTTCCGCGATTTCGAGGGCATGCCGGAGCCGCTGCGCGGCCGGACCTTCGATCGCGCAGAGCGGAAATTCGACGTGATGCAGGAACTCGGCACGGACCTCGTCCTCGTCTGCTCGAATGTCTCGTCAGCGGCGCTCGGCGGGATCGATCGCGCGGCCGCCGACTTCCACGAGCTCGGCGAGCGCGCCGCGCGCCGGGGGCTGCGGGTCGGCTATGAGGCGCTGGCCTGGGGGCGCTTCATCAACGATCATCGCGATGCCTGGGAGATCGTGCGCCGCGCCAATCATCCAAATGTCGGCCTGATCCTCGACAGTTTTCATTCGCTGTCGCGCAAGATCGACGTCAATTCGATCCGCTCCATCCCGCCAGAAAAGATCTTTATCGTTCAGCTCGCCGATGCGCCGCTGATCGATATGGATCTGCTCTATTGGAGCCGCCATTTCCGCAATATGCCGGGCGAGGGTGATCTGCCGGTTGCCGAGTTTACCGAGGCCGTGGCCTCCACCGGTTATGACGGCTATTACTCGCTGGAGATCTTCAACGACCAGTTCCGGGGAGGCTCGACACGCGAGATTGCCGCCGATGGCCATCGCTCGCTGATCTATCTCGGCGACCAGGTGGGCCGCAGGACGAAGACCGAGATCGGGCTAGACATGCCACCGCGGGCTGCCGCCCAAGGCGTGGGCTTCGTGGAATTTGCGACCGATGACGACGAAGCCGTCGAGCTTGAGGGTCTGCTCGATACGCTCGGCTTTCGCAAGGCGGCTGTTCACAAATCCAAGAATGTCAGCCTCTATCAGCAGGGCGAAATCCGCATCCTCGTCAATGCCGATCCGGCAGGCTTTGCCAGCGCCGCCTATGCGGTTCACGGCACCTTTGCCTATGCGATGGCGCTTGCCGTTGACGATGCAGCGGAAACCTACAAGCGGGCATTGGCGCTGGATGCGGAGCCGTTCCAGCAGGCGGTGGCCGAGGGCGAGCTTGAAATTCCCGCCATACGCGGCGTCGGTGGCGGCGTGATTTATCTGATCGACCACAAGAGCCCGCTCGGCCACTTCTCGGAGATCGATTTTGAACCTTTGCAAGCCGGTAAAGCCTCTGACGCGGGCCTGCTGCGCATCGATCATATTGCCCAGACCGTCGGCTATGACGAAATGCTGACCTGGCTGCTGTTCTACACCTCGATCTTCGAGACCAGGAAGACGCCCGTCGTCGATATCATCGATCCCGGCGGCGTCGTGCGCAGCCAGGTCATCGAGAATGCCGACGGTTCGCTTCGCATCACCATGAATGGTGCCGAGAACCGCCGCACACTCGCCGGTCACTTCATCGCCGAGAAATTCGGGGCCGGCATCCAGCATCTGGCCTTTTCGACGGATGATATCTTCGTCACCGCGAAAGTGTTGCGCGAAAAGGGGTTCAAGGCGCTTCACATCTCGCCGAACTACTACGATGACGTAGAGGCGCGGTTCGGCCTCGATCCCGATCTCAGCGAACGGCTCAAGGCAGAAAACATTCTCTATGACCGCGACGAGGAGGGCGAGTATTTCCAGCTCTATAGCGGCACTTACGGCGAAGGTTTCTTCTTCGAGATCGTCGAGCGGCGCGGCTATCGCGGCTACGGCGCGCCGAATGCCATCTTCCGCATCGCCGCCTTGAAGAAGCAGATGCGGCCCGATGGCATCCCGAAGGATGCGCTCTAGGCGAGCCGGCCGCTTTTCAGGACATGATCGACGCCGCTCTGGATGTGGCTGACAACCACCGCCTGGGCGCCCGCGACATCGCGCTTCAGCGCCAGCTGGAAGAGCCGCTTGTGATCATCGACCACCGCCTGGCCGCGGAAGCTGCGGGCCAGCATATGATAGCGCAGGAAACGGTCGAAAACCGAGGACAGCATGGCCATCAGCGTCGCGGAATTGCAGGCCGACACGATCGCCTGGTGGAATTCCCAATCGTAGCGCACCCAATCCACCGTTCGCGAGTCATCCCCTGACAACAGCTTCTTCTCGGCTGCCGCAAGCTTATGATGCGCGGCGACGATCCTGCCTTCCCATTCCAGATCGCCCGCCGCAAAGGAAAGCGCAATCGCGTGGGTCTCCAGCACACTGCGCAGATCCGCAAGCTCCGCCAGTTCCTTGCGCGTTGCCGGGCTGACCTCGAAGCCGCGCTGTCCTTCGGCCAGCACCAGATTCTCGGTGGTGAGGCGGCTGAGGATTTCGCGCAGCGAGGAAACGCTGATCGAGTAGCGCTCCTTGGCCTGCTCCAGCTTGATCTTCGCGCCGGGCGCCAAAGTGCCCGAAATGATGTCTTCGCGGATTTTCCGGAAAACGACATCGCTGACGGTCTCGGATGTCTCGATGGTCGACTTCAGCATGGCATGTCCTGATCGGCTCTGAAGGGCAGGGGATCGCGGGCGTCCGTCAAAGCCGCCTCTTTGCCAGCGCGTGTTCGACGCCACCCTGGATATGGCGCTGCAGGATCGCCTTGGCCGTTGCGCTGTCGCGGGCAAGTGCGGCCTCCAGAAGCTGCCGGTGCTCCGTCTCCGCCACGTTGCCGCGATAGGAAAGGGCGACCATCTGATAACGAAGATACTTGTCAAAAACCGCAGAATGCATGTCCATCAACAGATGCGAGCCGCAGGCCGAGATCAGCGCCTGATGGAATTCCCAGTCATAGCGCTTCCAGTCCTCGGCCTTGTTGGTATCGCCTTTGGCCATGACTTCTTCCATCCGCGCGAGCTTGTAGTGAGCCGCCATCAGCGTAGCCTCCCACTCGACATCGCCGCGTTCGAAGGACTGCTCGAGCGCGTGCTCCTCAAGCAGCAGCCGGAGCGCCGCAATCTCACGCAGATCAGCCTCGGAAACCGGCGCCACCTCGAAACCGCGCTGCCCCTCGGCGATCACCAGCCCTTCGGAGGTCAGCCGGTTCAGGATCTCGCGCAACGTGCTGACGCTTGTGTCGTAGGCGGCTTTGAGATTTTCAAGTTTCAGCTTCTGTCCGGGAGCCAGGCGCCCGAAGATGATGTCGGCCTTGATCTGCCGATAGCTGCTCTCCGCAACGGTTTCGCTGGAAAGTGTTTGCAGCACGGCGATCTCCGATATTTTAAGTTTTGTCATACGTATATTGCGAGACGGAGACAGTAGCAATATGCAGATGACTCATGGGACATCACCCCTTTCAACGAAGCCCAGATTTCCTTGTGGCTGTTTGAGCATTGAATAGGGAGTTGCATCCTTCTAGCCAAAACATTTTTTGCAAGTCTCGACGCAATCAGGTCCCCGCAACCAAATCTTTTAAATCATCAAATAATCCGTGAACCAGAAATGGTCTCGGGCTTTTGGCGTTCATGCTCCGTGGCCAACTCGCCGGCGCGCATCTTCTCCAGATAATCGTGACGCGCCAGAACCTCGAACTGCTTCTCCAGGATCGTCGCGGCTTCCATCGCGGCCAGGATCGAGGCGATGCGGCCATGGACTTCCAGGGATGCCGGCTGATGACCGGGCGTCTTGCCGATCACCACCTTCTGCACGAACTGGCGCACGAGGCTGATGAAGGGCTGCTTGGTCTCGGTATCGGCGTGCTCGCGCATGTAATAGAAGGCGGAGTTGATGATCCGCTCTACGGCCTCGGGGCTGACCTCCGCCTTCAGCTTCCTGATTCTCCCCCCGGATTTATCGGTAAGCTTCTCCTGCAAGGCGCCTGACAAGAACGCGCATTAATCATCACCTGTACACCATTTGGCAGCAGCGTAGGCGAGGAACTAAACTGTCTCGAAGGGTACCTTTGCATGAAAGTGGCGTCCAGATTCTGGGCGCCTGTTATGGGCGAGACTTCTCACACGATAATGATCTGCTTCCGGGCCTTGGTTCCCTTGACGTTGCGTCGCTCAAGGGGCTGGTGGTCACTGGTCATCGCGAAGCGGTCGTGCGCAGGCGTTCTGGGCCGCTCTGACAAGAATATCGCCAACCTTCGAGACATCGGTGTTGTCTGGATGAGGGAAACGAGGGGGAGGTATCCGTGCCTCGCCGGACCTATAATATCCGGCGAGGTTACGGTGTCCGTAGTCGTCAGTTAATCGCATTCTCGTAGAAATTCGCCTCGACATCCGCCATATCGACGGCCGCCAGATCAGCGGGCAGCGCATAACCGTCGGCATCCGCGTGGACTTTCGCCTTGTCGAAGTCGTTCGCCTCGACGATGAATTCGTTGGTGACGTAGCGGGCGGTGTCGATGTCCATGCTCGACTGGCCGATCGTCTTGAGAATCTTGAAGAAATTGTCCCAAGCCGGAATGTTGTGTTCCCCCCAACCTATACGCGCCGCCATGTCACCTTTGAAGGTGCGGTGGATTTGCATCAGGCTTTCGGTGCCGGCGCGCGGGCCATAGTTGGCCTTCGTGGTCGGCAGCGCCTTAAAGACGATGTCAGCGGCGGCGCGGGGATTGCGGTCAGCGAATTCGCTGCCCATGGCCCAGCCGCGAAGGTATTTCTTCAGGACCGCCAGACGGTCGGGGTCTTCCATATCGGCCCGGCGCACGACCAGTGAATTGGAGGGCAGAGGTGAGCCGCGCATGCCGAGCCAGTAATCGAAGTCCAGCCCCTTGGCTCCGAGATCGGCACGCAGCCCCTCCCATGCAAGGCAGGCATCGCCCTGGCCTTCGGCAAGCGCCGTGGTCCAGGTCGGCCACCCCGCCTCGATATAATTGATCTTCTTCGGGTTGACGCCCACGGCCGCGAACATCGGGTCGCAGATTGATTGCCAGGCCGCCGAGCCCAGCAAAACGGTCTTGCCCTCCAGTTCCTTGAGGTCCTTGACGCCTTCGCCCTTGCGGAAGGCGATGTTGAAGAGATCGAGGAAGCCGCTGCCGAACACCGAGACGACATCCATCCCCGCATTCACCGCGAACGAAAGGACGCCCGGCGAGGGGAAGCCCACATCGGCCTGTTCGACGGCGAGGAACTTTACCACGGAGGTCCCGTCGGCAGGCCCCGGCTCCATCGCTGTCTCGACGCCGAGATCGCCGAAGTAACCCCGCTCCCTGGCCACCCAGTAGGGATAGTCATCCATCACCTCGATTGTGCCGCGCGGCGAAATCCAGGTGAAGGGCGAGGCATAGGGTGCGGCGTTCGCTTTGCCTGACGGCATGAGGCCGCTGCCCAGAACGGTGGTCGTCACGAGGCCGCTTGCGCTGACTTGCAGCAGTCGCCGGCGTGTCATAAGTAGTTGGTGGGCCATCAGGTCTCCTCCCATGGTGGTTGGGCCGCTATGCTTGCGATGTACAGGTCGAACGCGGCTTTTCGCCCTCGCCGGTCAGCTTTCCCAGCCGGCCAGTTTCTTTCCGAGCCAGAAGAAGAAGGCGTAGATTGTGATCCCGGTCGCAGCGAGGATCAGGATGCAAGCGAAGAATTCCGGCATGCGAAGCGTCGACGAGTAGGTGGTGAGACGGCTGCCGAGGCCGAAACCACCACCCGACATTTCCGCGCCGACGGCGGTGATCATGCCGAAGATCGCCCCGATCATCAGGCCGACGATCACCATGGGCATAGCCATGGGAATGCGGATCTTGGTGAAGATCTGCAGGGTCGAGGCGCCGCAGGATCGCGCGAGCGCGATCTTCATCCTGTCGACCCGCCGGAATCCCGTCGCCGCGTTGATCATGACCATTGGACCGGAAGCAAGCGCGACGGCGATGATCCTCGGTGCGAAACCGAAGCCGAAATTCAGGATCAGCAGTGGCACCAGCGCCAGCATCGGCGTCGTGACCAGCAGCAGGATGTAAGGCGTGATCACCTTCTCCACGAAGGGAAACTGTGTGATGACGGCCGCGAGGACGAGACCGATCGACGCGCCGATGGCATAGCCGGCGACGAGTTCGATCAGGGTATAGGCATAGTGTTGGCCGATCATCGCGATCTCGGGCGATGGGAACACCGCGGCGATGGCCGAGGGCGTGGGTAGGATGAATTGCGGCACCTGCATCAGCCGCAGCAGAAATTCTCCGCCGCCGATGACGACGATCGCCACGGCGAGGATTGCCGCGACCTCGCGCGTGCCTTGACCGCCGAGGCCGCTCGTCAGGCCCGTCGGGTTTGTTATGCCGGTTCCGTTCGTCTGGGTGGTCTCGCCCATTTTGTGCCTCATACCGCTTTGGCAACCGCAGGCTTTGCCGGCGGCTGGTGCTGGATTTCGTGTTTGATCATGTTCACGAGGTCGAAGAATTCGCGCGTTTCCATCAGGTCCAGGGAGCGTGGCCGCGGGAAGGGTACGTCAACGACCCGGGCGATCCGGCCCGGACGCGCGCTCATGATGTAGACCTTGTCGGCCAGGAAGACCGCCTCGGCGATGGAATGCGTGATGAGGATCACCGTCTTGCGGGATTCCAGCCAGATCTCCTCGACCAGCTTGTTCATCTCGTCGCGGGTGAAGGCGTCCAGCGCGCCGAACGGCTCGTCCATCAGGAGGACGGAGGGATCACTGGCGAGCGCCCGCACGATGGAGGCGCGCTGCTGCATGCCGCCCGACAGTTCGCGTGGCATCCTGTCGCCGAAGCCGCCGAGCCCGACCCGTTGCAGCAAGGTGTCGATCCGCCCGGCATCGGCGCGGTGTCCGCGGATTTCGAAGGGCAGTTCGATATTCTTGCGGATCGTGCGCCAGGGAAGAAGGTTCGCTTCCTGGAACATCATGCCAATGCTGGGATGCGGCCCTGTGATCCATTCCTCGCCCAATGCAATCGCGCCGGAGGTCAGCCTGTGCAGTCCGGCGATGGACCACAGCAGGGTTGTCTTACCGCAGCCCGAAGGGCCGACGACCGAGATGAACTCTCCTGGACGGACGGTGAGATCGACATCCTTGAGGGCATGAACCTCGCCCGATTGCGTGCGATAGGTCTTGGTGGCGCTTCTGACATTCAGCGCCTTGTCGGTGGTCTTCTGCATCTTGGTCGCGTCCTCCCGGCGCGGTTTCCGGGCATGCCTCCCCGATCCCCGAAGCGGATGCGGCGGGATTGGAGTGTCCGGATTGATAAGGCGTTCAGGCGGCCAGCAATTCGCCGAGATATCGGTCGACCTGCTGCATGTAGCTCGGCTCGAAGCCGTTCAGGCCCATATGGCCTTCGGGCGAACGGATCACCCGGAGCCGGGCATTCGGCACGAGCGCGCAGTCGGCCTCGCATTCATCCGGCGGAAAGAACTGGTCGTGGCTGATCGGCATGATCATCGTCCTCGCCGAAATCCGGGCCAGCGCTTTTGCCAGATCGCCGCCAGTATGGCGCGAGACGTCAGCCCTCTGCCATTTGTGCATTTGGCTGAGAAGGGCGTTGGGGTCCATCGGCTCGAAATAGGCCTTCATGACGCCATTGATGAAGTCGTCCAGCGACGACATGCCGATGACGCTGCGCCAGCGTTCCTGCTGGTAGAACTCAGTGGACCAGCCGAGCACGGCGACAATCCGTGCCATGCGGTCCATACCGTCGTGCACGTCGAGGCCGGAGGTATACCAGCCGCCATTCCAACGCGGATCGGAGATGATAGCTTCCTTCAAGGTCTCGACGAAGACCCGCTGGTGCAGCGAAATGCGCGCAGTCGCTGCGATAGGGGCGACCCGCTCGACCATTTCGGGATACGTCACCGCCCATTCATACGCCTGCTGGCCGCCCATCGACCCGCCCACGACGAGAGCCAGCCGCTCGATGCCGAAGTGCTCTGTCAGCAGCCGATGCTGTGCGCGTACGTCGTCTCCGATGCCGAGCTTCGGAAATTTCGCCATGGCCTGCGGCGCGGGCGTGTTATGCGGCGAGGACGACACGCCGCTGCCGAGCTGGTCCACGATGACGATGAAGTAGCGGTCGGGATCGAGGGCGTGGCCTTTGCCGACATAGACGTCCTGCATGACCTTGCCGGTACCGGAAAACCATGTCGTCACAAGCACCGCATTGGATTTTTCGGCGTTGAGCGTGCCGAAGGTTCGGTAGGCCAGCTTTGCGTCCCGCAGCGTCTCGCCACTTTCCAGGAGCAGATGCTGCAGATCATGAAGCTCGAAATCGCCCTGCACGGCAGGGGCGTAGAAAGGGTTTTCTATCATCGCCCGATCTCCGCTTCAGGCCGACCGCGAAGGCATCAGGATGCGCGGATGGATAACCCTGTTCCTGTTCTTTCCCATTTCGGTCATCTCGTCTCCTCCCTTGATGTCCAAACACAAATTGATGTGCGCACCTCAATGATTATCAGCGATAGCCGTGGGCCTTCCATTGCGAATGTTCGCGATGCCGGTGGATGCCGGCAGGGCGCGGCATTCCGCAGGGTGGAATGGTGGGATTGTTGGTGATTTTGCCGGAAGTCGGGTGTCTTTAATGTTCCGGCAGGTTGATCCGCGCTAGCAGACTGACGAGGGCGGATGTGCTGGAAACACCGATCTTCTGCCGGATGCTTCTGAGCTGATGGTCGACGGTCGAGAAGGACCGGCCGCGAAGCTGGGCGATTTCCTTGTAGCTGAGGCCCTTTGCGACGAACCGCGCGACCTCGATTTCCGAAGCCGTCAGCGTTGCCACCGAAATGCCTTCTGCGGCCATGGAGCTGTCGCCCTTCGCCCGTTCGCGCCGGTGCGCGTGGTCGTTGATCGCCTTGCTGACGGCGATGATCGGCCCGAGCACATCGGCCACCGTCTGTTCGAAGCAGTCGTATATATCAGAGTCATGCGGCGCGAAATGTTCGGTCCAGTCGGCGCATATCAGGCCGTAGCTGCCGCCGACGACGCGAAGCGCGCCCCCGAACTTCGTTTTCGTCCGCGCCTTTGAAAGCCGTTGCCGCAGCCGCATCTGAACGCGGCGATCCTGCTTGATGTCGGCGAAGATCACGGGGCGGGGCGCCAGCCACATCGCCTGCATGACCGGGTCGCGGTTGTCCACCGCCGGCCCGCCCAGTGTCGGCACGTCATAGTCGGTATCCTTGGCTTCGGCGTAGCTTGGGAAATATTCGCTGGCCTGCTGCGCGCCGAAGCCAGCATCGACCCGGTGGCAACCAAGCTCGGCCCGCAGCCAGTTGGTGGCAAGGGACCAGCAGGCAGGCAAGTCGTCGAGGTTCAGGAGCATGTGAGCCGCCAGGTCGCGGGCTCGCCTGTGACGGATGAAAGTGCCGTCAAGAAGCTGGGCTCGCAGCCGTTGCTGAGTCGCAAAGACATCACCGCAGAAGCCATCGGCAATGACCAGGGTGTCCCACCGTTGCGGATTTCCAGCATCGAACAAGGCGCTTCTCCTCAGGTTCCCGGAGCGTGTCGGTGTTTACAACATCAGTCCGTCGCGGGCGGGCCGGCCATCGAGGCATTGGAATCATTATTCGAAGCCTCTGCGGAGTCAAACGGAAGTTGGTGGTCGGGGCGTGGTGCGCCTTCCAAGGACTTTCAGAGGTTTTCGCGAAGGAGAATCTCGATCCGTATGCGTTCCTGTGCTGCGAGAGGTTCGCGCGCATCGGTACGCGCCCTCATGATGCGGATCGCACTTCGCACGGCATGGCCGGGATCTTGCGCTATGACCGCATCGACCCGATCGTTGCGTAGTGCCTCTTCGCTATAGGGTGTCCGTTCGTGCACGATGACGGCCAGGTTGAGAAGATCGATGTTTGCGCCAATAGCCGTGAGCGGAATACGCGCTTCGGAACTGAGCACATAAACGGCCACGATATCCGCATTGGCGCCGAGTACACGGCTGACGATCTCGTTCGTTATATACAAGTCTCGGCGCCATCAGGCCCCCGCAACCAAATCATTCAAAATCATCAAATAACCCGTGAACCAGAAATGGTCACGGGCTTTGGGCGTTCATGCGCAGTGGCCAGCTCGCCGGCGCGAAGCTTCTCCAGATAATCGTGCTGTTTGAGCGCCTCGAACCGCTTCTCGAGAATCGTTGCGGCTTCCATCGCAGCCAGGATCGAGGCGATCTGGCCGTGGACCTCGAGGGATGCCGGCTGGG
>JAVBSF010000183.1:0-6313 GCA_031556925.1 Pararhizobium sp. | reverse complement strand
CGGGGTGGAGCAGCCCGGTAGCTCGTCAGGCTCATAACCTGAAGGCCGCAGGTTCAAATCCTGCCCCCGCAACCAAATCATTCAAAATCATCAAATAGCCCGTGAACCAGAAATGGTCACGGGCTTTGGGCGTTCATGCGCCGTGGCCAGCTCGCCGGCGCGCATCTTCTCGATGAAATCTGCATGCACCTCGGCGACGAAGCGGACGAATGAAGCATTCACGGTTCTCGGTACAACAGATTATGAAGCAAACGCGTGCCGTATCGATATTACCTGTAAGCGCAGTACAGAAGGGTGGGAGAAATGCTGAGAGACCGAACAAACATGCTCATGGTTTCGCTGTCGACCGTTTCCCCCGAAATGACAATTTCAAGGGTGATTGTTTGATCGAGAGCGCTGCTAAGTTTTGCAAGCGACTGAATGGCCAGTTGGCTTTCTTCGGCTTGTGCCAATAAACGTACCCGGACCTCCGCTTCATTCTCAGCCGCCGTGCGAATTTCGAGCGTAGACTGTTTCACGGCGAGAGGACGGTGAGGAATGAAATGTTCGACCAGACGAGCCAATTTGGGGGAAACGACATTGATCAGCAAGATAAGAAGGGTTGCTTCGGTGGCATCAAAAAGCTCTCCGTAACCTGCCAGTACGCCGATCGCCCCCGTCGCCCAAACAGTGGCCGAAGTACTCAATCCGCGAATGTTGGGACCGTCGCGCATGATCAAGCCGGCGCCAAGGAAGCCGATGCCTGTCACCACCTGACCTCCCATCCTTATGTCCTCGCTGACGTTGAGAATGGCAGGCAGGGTGCAGTAGGCTGCGGCTCCGAAGGCGACGAGTGCGTGTGTTGTCAGTCCGGTCGTACCGTGGCGCCATTGCCTCTCCAGACCGATTACTGTTCCCAGGACAACGGCGGCAATCAAGCGAACCGAGATGGACAAGGTTTCTGAAAGCCACGGGATAAGTTCGTTGAACAAGGGCTTACTCGCTGGATTTTGAGTGTCTTGAGGTCGAAACATCCAGAATTGTCTGAATTCTTTTTAGCACAAATCAATTTTGGGAACGACTTATCAAAGCAAAGACTGTCCCCATGACCATATGTTTTGTAATACAGTGCAGGCAGTGTTGCACCGCTGGTCATTGTTGAAACACGCAGGCGGCGATGAAATGGGCGAAGCCTGAGATTTTGGGATGATCTCTGGCGCGGACGTGGAGAAGGCGATGTTGTCACTTTTGCTGAGCCTTCGATACGTCATGGGGCTTGCCTCCATCGGTGTGATTGCAGCTTCATTCCTTATGTTCTGGGAAGGTTTGCTGGCCGTCGGAAGCGCGTTTATTCAAATTCGGACGAATCCTGACCAGGCAATTGTTACGGCTGTCCTGCAAGGCGTCGACAAATTGCTTTTCGCCGTTGTGCTCGTCATCTTTGGATGCGCCATCACGGTCGGTTTCGTCATCAATCCTGCATCGCCATGGCGGGAACAGCTTCCGCGCTGGATGGTGATAGAGGATGTTGCTGAACTCAAAAACCTCTTCTTCCAGATGATCATTCTTTATTTGGTCGTGCATTTTGTAACGCTTGTGGCGGAACTGGAAGAAATGCCTGATTGGAATGCGCTGGTATTGCCCATCTCCATTCTATTGCTTGCTGCGGCAATGAAAATTATCGCGACGACATCTGCACATGCGGCATCACATCAATCAAGCGTAACCGAAAATGAGAGCAGTCCACATTAGTGTATTTTAGAATAATTCAATGTATCCGATGACTTCCCCTCAATTTTTTCGGCTATCGTTAAGTGCGACAAGGTGGTATTCGATAACCCTGGTTGCAGATAGGTGTATCTCGAAGACTTCCTTTTTGAGATTTTTCAGCGTGCATGACGCGGGTTTCCCGCAAAGACTCCAAGCCAAGATCGACTGTCGGTAGTTTCTGCCAACGCCTGTGATTGAGTGTGAGTTTACCAATGCGCAAGCCGGACCTTTTCATCGTCCCGTTGTTAACCGCACTGTGGTTGGCCTTGTTGGGAAATGCCGGATCCGGTGTTTTGCAGGCGCAAACGTTGCAAAGCGTGGAAACGACTTCCGTAAAGCTGGTGGATGTCTCCCCGCAGCATGAATTCGTAGGTCGTGTCGAAGCGGCCAACTCTGTCGATATCCTCGCAAGAGTGCAGGGATTTATCGAAGAGCGGTCGTTTCAGGAAGGGCAGTTCGTCATCAGCAACCAACCCCTCTATACGATCGAGCGACAAGGGTTTCAATTGGCTTTGGAGGATGCGGAAGCGGTGCGTGATGCGGCGCAGGCGAGCCTCGATGACGCGGAGCGGCGTCTTGCGCGCAACAGGTCCCTTGCCAGCAACAGTGTTTCACAGGCTGCTCTTGAGGAGAGCCAGGCCGCGCGGGATTCCGCTGCGGCCAACCTCAGGTCTGCAGATGTCAGGGTGAGCCAGGCCAAGCTCAATCTCAGCTACACAACCATCTCCTCCCCGATCAAGGGACGGATAGGCGCATCGCATGTTTCCGTTGGCAGCTTTGTCGGCAATGCCTCGACCGTGCTGGCCCGCGTGGTCGAGATGGACCCCATTCGTGTCGTCTTTTCGGTCAGCGACCGTTCTATCCTTGATCTGCGCGCGGCGGAGGGCGGGGCTTCGAAGGAAGAGCTCGCAAAGCGCTTCAAGACCAGTTTGCGTCTCTCTAACGGTCAAACCTATGCGCAGCCTGGCGAAATCGAATTCTTCGACAATCAGGTGGATATGCAGACCGGTACGCTTGCCGTGCGGGCGCTGTTTTCCAATCCGGATGCGCTGTTGGTGCAGAACCAGTTCGTGACGGTTGTCGTGGGGGATGTGTCGCCTTCGATGAAGCCTGTGGTTCCGCAGCAGGTCGTGCAGCAGGACCGGGAAGGGAAGTTCGTTCTGATCGTCGGTGAGGGTGATCGCGCGGAATTGCGACGCATCAAGGCGGAAAACGAGATTGCCGGCTCCTGGATCGTCGAGGAAGGGCTGACCGGTGGTGAAAAACTGATCACCGGAAATCTGCAGAGCGTCGCGGAGGGCATGTTGCTGAACGTCGTGCCGGCTGCCGAAGGCGATGGACCAACGCCATGATGAGCCCGGGAAGCTTCATCCGGCTTCCAAGGTTCGCGATGGTGATCGCCATCGTCATGGTGATTGCCGGTGCTCTGGCGATGACGCAAATCCCTGTCACGCAGTTTCCGCCGATCACACCGCCGGAAATACAGGTTTCGGCAAGCTATCCCGGCGCCAATGCCAATGTCATGGCAGAGAGTGTCGGCGCGCTGATCGAGGAACAGGTGAACGGCGTTGAGGGCATGCTCTACATGTCTTCCTCCAGCACCAACAACGGTACCTATTCACTGACCGTAACCTTTGCTGTCGGAACCGATCCCGAGATTGCGCAGATCAATGTCCAGAACCGGGTGGCGACGGCCACGCCGCGCCTGCCGGCTGTGGTTTCGCAGACCGGCGTCACCGTCCGAAGCCGATCGTCGAGTATGTTGATGGGGATCGCCATCTATTCGCCGAAGGGGACGCGGGACGAGCTTTTCGTCAGCAACTATGCCTCGATCAATATCCGGGATGCCTTGTCGCGAATCGCGGGTGTTGGCGATGCCGGCGTTTTCGGTCCGGCTTACAGCATGCGGATCTGGATGAACCCGGATCGCATGGAGGCGCTGGGTGTGACGGCGGCGGATCTGAGTGCCGCCGTTCAGGCCCAGAATGCCCAGGCATCGGCCGGGCAGATCGGCTCGCCACCCACGCCGAGCGGGCAGAAGATGCAGTTGACCGTGTTTGCGAAGGGCAGGCTCAGCGATCCTGTGGAATTCGGAAATATCGTTGTCCGCACCAATAGCAACGGCGCGATCGTCCGGTTGAGGGACGTGGCGAGGGTGGAGCTTGGCGCGCAATCCTACGACACGGTTTCGACGTTCAACGGCCGGTCGAGCGCGACCATCGTTCTTTATCAATCGGCTGATGCGAATGCGCTTTCGGTCGCACAGCAAGCCAAGGCAGAGTTGCAGCGTCTGGAGCAGCAGTTCCCGGATGATATCGCTTATACCGTCGTCTTCGATACCACCAGTTTTCTTGAAGCGACGATTGAAGAGATCGTCATCACGTTGGCCATCACGTTTCTGCTGGTGGTCGCCGTTGTCTATCTCTTCCTTCAGGATTGGCGTGCGACGATATTGCCCACGGTGACGATCCCCGTGTCCCTGATCGGCGGTTTTACCGTTCTGTATTTCATCGGCTATTCGGCAAACACCATTACCCTGTTTGCGATGGTTCTCGCCATCAGTCTTGTTGTCGATGATGCGATCATCGTTGCCGAAAACGCGCAGCGCATCATGCAGGACGAGGGGTTGTCGATCGCTGATGCCACGATCAAGACGATGCAGCAGGTCACGGGCCCAATCATCGCGACGACGCTCGTGCTGGCTGCATTGTTTGTTCCGATATCCTTCCTGCCGGGCATAACCGGGCAGCTTTACCGGCAGTTTGCCGTCACGATTTTGGTGACGATCAGTATTTCGACCGTCAATGCGCTGACACTCAGCCCGGCGCTCTGCGCTCTGTTGTTGAAGCCGCCTGCGGCAGAAAGGCCAAGGGTTTTCCGGGTGTTCAACAAGGGGCTTGGGGCGATCAGGGATTTCTACATCCGCATGCTGAACGCGCTCTCGACGCGTGTCGCCATATCGATCCTGATCATCGTCGGGATTTTTGCTGGCACCTATGCGCTCGTGCGCGTTCTGCCGACCGGCTTTATTCCCTCGGAAGATCAGGGCTACCTGTTCGCCAATGTCCAGCTTCCGAATGCCGCGGCAATCGGGCGTACGGAACAGACGGTTGCGCAGGTCCAGACGATCCTGCGCAACACGCCCGGCGTCGACAATGTCATCGGCGTATCGGGTATGAGCCTGATTGGAGGGGGCGGATCGAATGCCGGGATGGTGATCGCGGCGCTGAAGCCTTGGGGCGAGCGCAGCGCATCCGAGAGCGTCGATGCCATCCTGCAGAAGCTGAGGGGAGAATTCTCCGTTTTCTCGAATGCGTCCGTCGTCGCCTTCAATCCTCCGGCGATACCGGGGCTCGGCACTACCGGTGGCTTTGATTTTCGACTGCAGGCGCGGGACGGGCAGGAGGCGGGCGATCTGGCGCAGGTCATGCGCGCCCTCATCGGCAAGGCCAATCAGACGCCCGATCTTACTGGTGTCTTCAGCACGTTTTCGGCCGATTCACCTCAGTTGTTCATGGATATCGACCGCAACCGGGCCGAACTTTACGGCGTGTCGCCGGCGGCGATTTTCAGTGCTGCACAGGCACAGCTCGGTTCCTCCTATGTCGACGATTTCAATCTTTCCTCCCGCGTCTTTCAGGTGCGGTTGCAGAACGACACCCAGTTCCGTTCACGCGTGGAGGATATCCAGCGTCTCAAGGTGCGCTCCTCAAGCGGTGCGCTTGTGCCTATTCAAGCGGTGGCTTCGATCTCCACGGTCTATGGTCCCAGTTCGATCAACCGCTACAATCTCTTTCCTGCGGCGGCGATCAACGGCCAGCCGGCGTCGGGCGTGAGCAGCGGGGAGGCGCTTGTGGCCATGGAAGAGGTTGCGACAGCGACGCTTCCGTCGGGATTTGGTTTCGAGTGGACCGGTCTCGCCCTGCAAGAACGGCAGGCCGGGGCGCAGACCGCGATCCTGCTGATTATGGGGATCGTTTTTACCTACCTGTTCCTCGTTGCCCAATATGAAAGCTGGTCGGTCCCCATGGCCGTCATCCTGTCTGTCTGCGCCGCTGCCGCGGGCGCGCTTTGCAGCCTTCTGATCGCCGGGATGGATTTGAATGTCTATGCGCAGATCGGACTGGTTCTTCTCATCGGCCTTGCCGCGAAAAACGCCATCCTGATCGTCGAATTTGCCAAGGAGCAGCGGGAGGCGGGCATAGAGATCGTCGAGGCCGCTCGCCTCGCAACGTTCCAGCGTTTCCGCCCGGTCTTCATGACGGCCATGGCCTCGGTCCTTGGCGTGCTTCCGCTGGTGTTTGCGACCGGGGCGGGGGCGGGAAGCCGGCGGGCTATCGGCGTTTCGATTTTCGGCGGCCTGCTGGTCGGCACTCTCGTCGGCATGCTGATCATCCCTGTCCTTTACGTGCTGGTCCAGACGTTTCGCGAAAGGATGAAAGCGACGTGGTTTGGCACCGATGGCGAACGAGCGCAGATGGGGGAGGGAAAATGATGGAGGGCGTGAAGTTTTCCACCTTCTTTCCGGCGATTGTTGGATCTGCAGGGGGGACGATCGATGTCG
>JAVBSF010000282.1:0-3765 GCA_031556925.1 Pararhizobium sp. | reverse complement strand
AATCTGCAGCGCAATATTGAAAAATTCATCTTTCCCAACAAGCTTGATCTTGATCGCAAGAAGCAAATCATTGCGCTTGTTGGCAAGGAAGCCTTAGGGCTCCCCGGCCTGGTAAATCCTGCTTTATTAAAAGCTGAAGACCTAAGCGCCGTCGAGAAGGAATATCTCACCGAGCACTTCTTGACGATGCAAAATTTTCACCACACCGGCCAGGGGGAAGCATTTTTGATTGATGACAGCGGTGAGCAGATGATCCTTTTTAATATTGGGGATCACTTAAACTTTTACCGCTTAGATACAATAGATAACTTTGAAGGCAGCTGGAATCTCGTCTCGAAGCTTGAAAGTGCCCTTGGGGAACATGTAGCTTATTCCTTTTCGCCAAAGTTTGGTTTTTTGACCTCTGATCCTACAAAATGCGGAACAGCGCTGACTGTGACGGTATATCTGCAAGTGCCAGGGCTGGTGCATTCTGAGAAAATCAATGCTGTATTAGAAACACTTGAGGATGAGAATATCTTCATCAGTGGATTGCATGGCGACCCTTCAGAAATTATTGGCGATATCCTGGCAATTCAAAATAACTTCACCTTAGGTGTTAACGAGGAAGGCACGCTGACAGCTTTGCGCTCTTTTGTTACCAAGATTATGGTTGAGGAAAACAGCGCGCGCTTAGAAATTCGCCAAAATAATCCACCTGAAATTATGGACAAGGTGAGCCGCGCCTTTGCTGTTTTGATGCATTCTTATCAAATTGAAGCCATTGAAGCGCTCAATGCCATCAGCATTCTAAAGCTGGGTGTCGATATGAACTGGATTGCCGGAATCTCTTATCAAGAGCTAAATTTGTTGTTTTGTAATTGCCGCCGCGCACATCTTCTCAGTCAATATTCTGAGAAAGTCGCCCAGGCAGAAATTCCTCACAAGCGCGCCGAATCTATCCATGCCGCATTAAAAAATGTTAAGTTGTTATTAGGTTAGTCGCTTATCAGTGCGCCAGTTAGGTTGTGTCCTGGAGCCATCTTGCGTGTGCGGAGAGTAAATAATGTTTCGTCATTCTCTTATGCTTCAGGACATGCTTCAAGCATAAAAAATTATAAAACGTTGACGGCAGCATCTCAGCCTTTGGCCTGATGATGCCCTCTCCGCGCAAGATTTTTCTTCTATCGTAGCCGCTGCCGTTACATCTTTTCGGTGTCAGGTATCACAAGAAGAAGTTCAACCCAAATGGCTCCCCAAAGCCCCCTTACTCCATAATCAAGTCGGACAGCTGGTAAATTTGCCCACGGTTAATCTTTAGAATGAATGCACTTTGAAGACACCCCATAATAGCTGTATTTTTATTGTGAATTTTAATACAATCTCGCAATTGCGGTTGATTATTAATCGATAATTAGGGGATTCATGCATAGCGATATTAAGGTCATTAACGCCGTTGGTTGGAATTCAACCCTTATTAATAGGGCGACCTCAACCAATTTGAATGGCTTTCAAATAAAAAGACTTAATCTGATGAAGGCTTGCTTGTCAATCCCAGGAGTTAATCTCATTGGAGGATTGTTTCTCTTGGCAGTCGGCATACATTGCCTTATTCACCCGGAGTCACAGAGTGACAGATTGCTTGGCGCGACTATGATGACAATTGGCGCCACCCACTTTTTCTTGGGGCCGATTATGCTTGTTGTCCATAGTGTCGCCTCTGCGGTGTTCGCTATAAATTATGCAGTACAGCAAAAACGCCAGATAGGGGTTTTGTAACTCTTTGAAAGACACCCCAAGTGGCCAATTCGCCATTTGGGGTGTTTTTATATTAACCGCCTTGGGCTGTCAAGGTGTTGGTGACTTGCATTTTCTTCATCAGCTCACCAAGCATCTGAGTGATCTGGTTGATGAAGTCTACAGCCGCCCGCTCGTCGTCAGAGGCCTTACCTTGAGCATCCTGTGCAGCCTTTTGGCAGAACTCAAAGTTCTTTTGGGCAGTGTCATATTGAAGTTTGATCAGGCCAAAAGCGCCTTCGATGCCATTTGTCAGCACACCATTGAAAAGCTGAGAGGTCGGCTGTACCGAGCTGCTAATCAGCTGTGACATGGCAGTATTGCCTGCTGAAAGTTGGCTGGCGGAGGCTCCAAGTAGCCCAAAGGATGCCGCCGAGCTCATGGCGATAGCGCCGGCTGTTAACATATGCTGCATGAACTCTGTCTCGGCGCGCGCTTGCATGACCTTGATAAGGTCTTGGGTAATCGCCTTATCCATTGCTTGGAAGGTCAAGAATAACACCGAGTCCATCTTCTCGCGCGCTTTTTGGTCAGAGATCATCTCTAACATCGCCATCGTCAGTGCGACGACGGCACATCCATTCAGAAAGGGATTGGTTTTGCTGCCCTCTGGCAGCATGGCACCGGCGGTTTCTTTGAGCATAGCGGCAAAAGTTTCCGCTGAGATGCTATCATCTTGGGCAGCGGCCAGCAGTTTGTTCATACTTTCACTGCCAACGCCTACCTTTTGAGCGATGGATTCGGCGTTAGCTCCCATAAAGTCGCTCCATTTGGCTACATCTTGGATGGGAGCATCAAAGACCTGATTGCTAATGGCTGGTAGGGCAGTTATTGCCTTGCCACTCTCGCTGATGCTCTTAGGGATCGAATTAAGGCCAATCTGCCCACCAATCGATGCTATGATGACAGCGTCAGCTTGAATGCTATCGGCTTGTGTCAGCAGCGGAGTGCTTAACTTTTCAAGCTTGCTCTTGAGCGCACTGCCGGCATCTGTTAACCCATAAGCCTGTTCATCGGCACTTTCAAGCGATTGGCCGACGGCATGGGTTTTGTCAGCTTTTTCAAACTGTACCTTGCCAAGTTGGGAGATGAATCCTGTAATTGCAGCTGAAATATCTCCCGACGGTTGGTCTACCTGCTGGGGCATCCCATATTGTGGGATTGATCCGCTGGTATCACCTTCAATTCCTCCCATACTTACCTCCTAGGCAGCAAAGCACTTAGCCTTGCATGGTTATCTCACTAACATTGGGCTCTACGGCCGCAAGTTGTCCTTGGATAGACGCAGTTGTTTCTTTCAGCTCTTGGGCATCTTTGACAACCTCTTCGCTGCTGGTACCAAGCGTGGTGAAAATATCTCCCAAAGCTTGCACAAAGGCATCATCGTCTTCATTGGCGAGGGCTATCTTAGCTTGTTGACATTGCACTTCAAGTTGCTGCGCGCTTTCATCTGAGCGGCTGGCTAGGTAGTTGCCAATGGTTGTAAATAGAGGCATAAAAGACTCGCCTTGTTGCCGCAAAAGGGGACTAGCACTGGCAATATCCCTCGATGAGAGGCTCGACAAAATCATCGTCAGCATCGTCGCTAGTTTTAGCACAGCCGCAATGGTTTCGCGCCCCTCGCTATTTTCTGTTAGGTGGGCTGCCACGGTCGCGGTGAAGGAGTCTACAGTTGAGCTTTTATCCATCAATTGGAGCATCAGCCCATAAGCGAAGGTGTTGGCAGAGTCGATCTCTTTGGTGACAGCCTGTTGCTCGCTATTTGTCGCAGAAGCTAACGGAGAGCTATAGCTGCTAGCAATGGCCGATGATGACCACAGCAAGGAAGAAAGTAAAAGCCCTGCGAGCTTGCCGCTAGCGCTATTTTCTCCTGTAGCATCATTTAAGGTGCTGCTCAGCGCTTTTTGCAGCGTGTCAATGGCGGGCCCAAAGAGTTTAAGGTCACTTTGCTTGTCTCCTGCGCCGATCATGCCCAGGTTTAGGGCCATC
>JAVBSF010000304.1:0-4831 GCA_031556925.1 Pararhizobium sp. | reverse complement strand
GGCGTTTCACATTTCGTAACATTAGGTAATGTGAGGCGCCATAGCTTTTGCTTCTTGGTATTACAATGATGTTACTGATGTGCTTAAAGTGCATTGAGTTTTCCGCTCATTCCCCCGGTGAGAAGGAAAAGAAGAAGGGGCCTGAATTCCCCCGGTTCAGGCCCCTTCATTTATTCTATCGGAAAATCACTCGTCTAAAGTGGCTTGAGCCTCAACGATTATCTTCACTTCATCGCTCACGAGCACGCCGCCGGCTTCTAAAGCTTGATTCCAGTTGAGTCCGAATTCGCTTCGCTTTATGGTGGCTGTCGCTTCAGCTGCTCCCTTGAGCTTACCGTAGGGATCACGCATGACTCCACCGATTTCCACATCAAAGGTGACTGGCTTAGTGACATCGCGGATAGTCAACTCTCCAAGTAGTTTCACTTTGAGTGGATCATCGGTAAGCTCGAGCCGATTCACCTCGTAGGTCATTTTCGGAAATCGCTCCACATCGAAGAAGTCAGCGCTTTTCAAATGAGCATCTCGCCCCTTGTCTCCCGTGCTTATGCTGGCTGTCTCTACCTCTGCTTTCAAGCCGGAGCCGGATAAGCCCGCTCCAGTGTTTGCTACGCCTGAGAATTTTTTGAATTGGCCGCGGACTTTACTCACCATGAGATGGCGCACTTCGAAGCCTACGCTCGTGTGTGCTGGGTCGATTGTCCATGTGCCTGCTGGAATATCCATTGTCTTACTCCCTTCTGCTGTCGAATAGAAAAACCCAGCCTAAACGCTCTGTCAGAGCATCTGGCTGGGTGTTGCGTTTGAATATCGTTAGCGCCTTGGGGAGTGACGTGAGAGTATCCTGAGAGCGGCGCTGGCTTGCAGTCTAAGCGAGTTTCCATGCGAGAATACGTGATTGTTCATGGAAGGAATACTTTGGAGGAGAGCTGCAGCTAGCGCAAGTTTCCGCTATTGCGCTAGGGTGAAGAGTGTAATAGCCGATATCTAGTTCCGAGTGATTCGAGGGGAAACATGCAGGTTCATCCAACTAGATTCGGCGCGGCCAATGATAAAACCCGTGTTTTATTCCGACCAGGTAGATTTTATGAGATCACTAATTACCAGCGACCGTACACCTGGACAACTCCTCAATATGACAATCTTTTAGATGATATTCAGTACTCTGTCACGAACCCCAAAGAGACAATTCCATGGCCAAACGTCCTGCTGCAGCGGGCACACTCGGATGATCCCGAGATAGAGGTATTTGACATTGGAGATGGCCAGCAACGACTCACAACCGTCTATCTTTGTCTTCTCGCTATCTGGCATCTTGCCGTAGAGAAAACTGACAACCTTGAGGTCCGTCCAGCATGGGTTTACGAGCTCATGCCTGTCATAGATGAAAACGAAACTGAAGGTATTCTCGGCGCGGTTACGATAAACGGAGGCACAAAACGCATTAGACCTCGTATAGCCTTTCATGCGGATGAGTCTCAGCAAGAGCTTGAGCAGCTTTTAAAGCTATTCACCATCGAGCGTGAGGTGTCATTTCAAAAGATGTTGAAAACCCATGTGAGAGAGATCAAACTAGGTGAGGCATTCTTTCACTTCAAAGATTTCTTCTCTACCGCAGACGTGGACATTCTAGAGCACTCTAAAAATGTGGTGCTAAAAAGAATACTCTTGAGCACCTATCTCTTCGAAAGCAATGAGGACATGTATCGCGCTTTCGGAAAGATGAATAGTGGGGGAGTGCCATTAACCGAGGGTCAGTTAATCAAAGCAGATGTCTATGGAAAAATACAACGAGTAGACCCAGAGTTAGCAGACACCATTGCTAGAATTTGGACTAATCATTATGAGACTGAGTTCTGGAATGCATCTGGCAAAGATAGCCGCAGCAACTTGGAGCGAGCGCTGGAGTGCTTTCAAGATATTGAGGGTGTGCCCGCATATGACTCCGCGGGAGATTTAATAGCTCAGTACTCCTCTCCCATGCCCTGGGCCTACGGAGAAAAATGGTGGAACAACAGGAGAAAGACTATCTTCTGGAACAGGAAGCAGCAAATCAAGTTGCTAGACTCTTACATTGACAGCAACGACAAAGATATTGAGGTTTGGTGGGAAAGCCTTCAAAACACTGTTAAGTGGTACAAGATCGCTTATGCTACAACCGTAGAAAACGAAGACTACTCCCCTGGCTCTGTTCAGTGGGAATTTCGTTATACCGTGAATCTCATTGGGGTCAAAAGTATCAATCCCCTTCTGAGGATGCGAAAAATTCTCGATGATGATGAGTTAATAAAAGCATTGAGGCTCGTAAGAAAATATGCCATAGCAATTGGCGTGGGAGATGTTAACTCCTATCTCAAGGTTCAGCATCTGTTAGTTTCTCCAGAGTCTCCACTGTTGAAACCAACATTTACTGCAGATGAGCTGCATATCTACCTCTTGAGTAAAAAAGACAAGGGATGTTGGACTAAGGACATCAGCACCATGGCGAGCAATCTCGCGAAGCTTTCAGTTCAGGGTAATGCAGCTGGCAATGCATTCGTCACAAGGCTATTTTGCTTCGTGAGCAACGAGAAAAAGCTCCAAGACGGAAATCTCGACAGCGTGAGCGATTGGTTTGCACCGGCTAATATCCAGAAACGCTCTCGAGAGCACATACTTCCGCAAACACCTCGACTTTCAGATCAAATGACAAAAGAGGAAAGAGCTATTTACGATGCGGCAGTCAAAACTCTTGGGAACAATCTAATTCTGAACACTACTTCAAACTCTAGCGCTAACAACAAGGGGCTCGAGGATAAGCTTTCAGAGTACTCTAAAGCGTCGTCCTCTAACGAGGGGTGGTTCTGGATAAATAACTTCTTCGAGTATCTTACGGAAATTGGAGGAGCTCAAAACTTTAACATCGCCGCTGTAGAGGAAAGATCAGAGAGGCTCGCCATCTTCATGGCCCCCTATCTTGTTTCACCTCCAATGAATATTAGCAATTAGATTTCATCGTTGAGCTGATATTTCCACAGCAAAGGGAGTACTGAATTATGACGCTATTTGACAATATTGTCGAGAAAAAGAACGACAATCTCATCCTTTTCGACAGCGCTCGATTCATTATGCTGGTAGATAAGTTAGGCCATCGTGGTCGCGGCTTTGGCATTGCTGGTCCAGACGGCGCCCTTTTTGATTACATCAGCAGATTAGTCAGTACAGATGTTGGCAAAGAAGCGGTTCAGTCGGCTATGGCGAGAGGAAAGAAACCTGGAATCTGGACCCAAAAACCCGAGAACTCGGGGAACAAGATTGAAGTCGTTCCAGGGTATTGGATCTGGAAGCCAGGTGGATTAGGACCCACTCTCAAATATTTCTACGAGTTCTATAACGCAATGTCCGAGTTAGAAATATCTCTTGAGACTGAATGACTGGGAGCCACATTAAAGATGCCAAAAAAGTATATTTTTGCTTACAGTGACGAGACCCATCGTGGTGTAGGTTTACTCCCTCGCTATGTTCGCCAGCTTCAGCCTGAAGCGGACATTCTCATTGAAACTGTACATCTTGACGAGATACCCGAGACAGACCTTTCCGACTGCGCATTGTTAGTTTTCATCATGGGGCCGCCGAGTGCGCTTTCGAGAATTTTTGCTAGTATCGTTGCGCATCACAAAAGAAAGAATCAAAAAGCCGACAAGGTAATACTTTGGATGCCGGATCGAAATCGACCTAAGACCGTAATTGACTTCATGGAAAGCCTAATAGAAAAGGCTCCGGACTCCTTTGATGGTATGGCTCACATTGCAGAATACAATAGAGACTATTGGAAGAATCAACCTGTAACTAGCAGCAAATTGCACGTACTCATAGAAAATCCGTATCAGGTTTCAGAGAATGCAACTACTAAAAAAACTGCAGGTGAAAAATCTTTAATAGCGAGCGGAGCATTCACTAAATTCAAGGGGTTGGGAAATCTCATAGACAGTTCAGAGCTTACCTATAAATACCCGGACACTCTTTTCGCTTATACTGGCTGTCAGTATCAGCGCACCAAAAATGAGTCGAAAAAGTTAACTGGTTCACCTGAGTTAGTTAGCTGTTTAGTGGATAGCCTAAGCACCAAAAACCAGCACGAATCACTTGAATTACATGATGAAGACATCTGGAGTAAACGCTTAAAGAAAAAGCTCAATATTTTCCCCAGCTATAGTGACCGTGAGGAGAATAAAAGAAGAATTGCAGCTTCCGGAGTTTTTATTTTCACGCCCTTGAGCGTAAAACCAGGAGAAAATCGAAAGTGGATCCTTGAACGTCAACTGAAGAGATGGTCTTCTACTGTTGACTACAATATTTTAGAGGCTATGGAAACAGGAACAGTTTGCTTAATCTCAAAAAGATACCATTCATCAGTGCTTAAGAAACTTGAGGATTCGATACCAGAAATGCCCTCCGGGCCAATTGAATAGATGTACGACTCTATAGAGGACGGATTTAAAGTAACAGATGAAGTCTTAACCAGTGATCGTTATGCTGAATACTCAGAGAAGCAAAAAATCTATCTTGACTATTTAGCTAAGGCTATGAATAAAAGACTTTTAACCGCTCTTTCAGAGTTTACCAGTGAGAAAAAGCCTTCAGTTTTAGCTCACATCGAAAAAGCGGCCGGTATAACTGCTGCTTAAAATCAATAAAGAGAGCCCGCAGCTATTGTAGCTGCGGGCTCTCGTTGAAAGATCAGACAGCCAGGAAGCGATTCCGAAGCGAGCCATCGATGAAGCCGATACCGTTATCGAGAGCGATCACCAGCTTCAGGTTCTCGAAGGTCTCTCCGTTGAGCACACCCGTG
>JAVBSF010000301.1:0-5819 GCA_031556925.1 Pararhizobium sp. | reverse complement strand
AAAAGTTATATTACCCACATAAACGGGCTAGAACCCGCTTAGACTCGCAGCTAGAACCGCTCCTCGTGTGCTCTGCTGTCTTTCAAGCAGTCAAGCGCTGGCGGTGATATTCTGCCATAGCAATAGCCGCTAGCTGTGCAGGATTCATTTCTCGAAGCACGCCACGCTGCGGCAGAGTGACCACTCCATCGCAGAGGGAGAGATCATCAGCGGTGAGTGGCATTTCCTCTTCTCCATAGAGGAAGGCCGTAAGCTCTGGGAACTGCTCGTCGTAAATGCTACCTTCATCAAGAGAGTTCACAACACCATAGACACGGTATCCCATTCCATGAAGTTCAGCAATAACCTCCTCTAGCGTTTCGCTATGCTTCACTGTCTCCAGGTGGTGCAGACCAAGAGTCCCCCGTCGATCAAAGCGAGCATTAGCTCCGACGAAAACAAGTTCCTTAGCGAGGAAAGCATTACCGCTGCGGAGAATGGAACTCTTATTAAAATCGCGTGTTCTGTTCATGCAAATATTGACAAGCTTAGAGCGCTGTGGCTCGAGCACTGCGCGGATCTCCTCAGCAGACTTTCCCTTGAACTCATCGATCACATTGTCCATGGAGTTGCTGGTAATATAGCTAACAAGCTTCATTATGTCTCCTAAAATCCGTTCTGACGAGTGTACTCACCCATAATAATTGCGGAGGCCTGCGCCACGTTGAATGATCGAGCGGCGCCCGCCATGGGGATGTAAATCATTCCATCGCAAAGGTTGATTTCAGTAGGTGAAAGCCCAGCCTGCTCGCGGCCGTAGACAAACGCGCTCTTGCGTGGAAGCTCTACTTCAAAAATGCTCTTAGGGTCGAATCCGGGGACATTGTCTACTGCCCAGATGTAATAACCAAGCTCCTTGAGGTAAGTTACAACCTCTTCTAGGCTATCTGCACGCTTAGCGAACTGCTCATCATCCTCAGATGCTTCGGGAAGATCGGAACCGACGAAGATTGTCTCACGCGCCAGAAAAGCATTAGCCGCACGGACCATAGAAACACGGTTGAAGCCAGAAGATAGCTCCATAGCCACGTTGACCATTTCGCCGCGGCCATTGAGCGCTAGCTCTTCCAGCTGTTCCGCTCGCAAATTGGCAAACGTGCGCTGTTGATCTAGTGGTCGCTCCTCTGAGAGAAGCTTTAGTGATGTGATAGGCATAATAGCCTATGATACACCATAAGCCGATGAGCCTCATTCCATTAATCAGCGAAGATTAAGCGGACCCTTTTTATGGCCGTTGAGCTTGTAAGATTCGCTCTCATCCCACATGATTAGTCGCACAACGCTGTCATAGAGCAAGCCAACATACTCGTCCTGTCGCGCAATGAAATCTTCGCGTGTCTTAATTGCTTCACGTTTGACGTAATTAGAGATCTTGCGGGACATAGGATCAATAGCGAAAGCTCGATCACTCCAGCCGGTGATGACTAGATCAGATAGTGCGCGAACTCGAGAGAGCGCCACATAGCCTAAGCCGCTCGTGAAGACCTTTGAAAGATCGCAAACAACACCGTCTAGCGTTTGCCCCTGGCTCCTGTGGACGGTGATCGCGTAGCCTAACCGTAGCGGAAGCTGTCGAACTTCGGCGACAGGAACCTCAATGAATATTTCAGCGCCAGTGGAATCCTTAATTGGGATCTTTTTCGTCTTTCGATAGGCCTTCTTTTCTACGAATCTGCTTTTCCCATCATTGAAACGAATACGAGGAATACCTTGCATAACGGACTCAACAATGCCAATAGAGCCGTTAGCAACTAGATCTCCTTGGCTGTCGCGGTAATTAGCGGTAACCATAACCGTTGCTCCCACTTTGTAAGTGAATGCCTCCGGGATACCGTTCTGTTTGATCAGCTGCTCAACGTCTTTAGCAGGGCCGCTGGATTCTATCTTGCTAATGATCGGTATGTTCTTGTTCCTAGCTAGCTCATCCTCATTGAATTTGTCAACATTTTGGTTAGTGGTGAAAAGAGTTGTGTATGTTTTATCTGGATCACAAAGCTCACGAGAACCGCTACGAGTTTTGACTAGTTGAGATGCCTTAGGCAGCTCTTTAGCTTTTCCAGAAGCGATTGCGGCTAGCAGATACTTAAGCTCCTGATCTGTGGCTCGATGCGTCTTGTCCATGTAGCAGCAGGTGATTTCTGCGTCTTTCCACGAGCTGGTGGTGATGGCGTAACCAGTGTTGACCGTATCCGTAGGCTTAGAAACTGGTGGTAGCTGAAGGAAATCTCCAGTTAAGATGAGCTGAACTCCGCCGAAAGGCTTACTATTCTGGCGAGCCCACTTCAATGCCGCATCAAGCTTCTCAAAAAGATACGCTGGTAGCATGGAAATTTCATCGATAATAAGCACGTCAGTCTGACGCATTGCAGCGCGCTTAGCCATCATAAATTTCGAGACATTCTTAGGATCAAACGGCTCGGTGTCTATCCCCAGGCCAGCCCAAGAGTGGATCGTCTGACCTCCGATAACAGTTGCGGCGATTCCAGTAGATGCCGTGAGCGCAATCTCGAACTTACCAAAGAACTGTCCATCAATAACCTCTCGGAATCGGTTAATGACTGTTGATTTACCAGAACCAGCAGGGCCAGAAATGAGCAGATTCTCTCTATTAAGCAATCTTGCTAGCACTTCAGCCTGAGTATTCATTTTGTACTCGGCTAGCGCCGCTTCTAATGTCTCGTATCCAATGTAAGGATCATCTTCAATCTCAGACAGCCGGCGCTGTCGCTTGATTGTATCTTCTTTCATGGCCGCTTCTACGGCCGCACTTGTGGACGGCATTCTTATCTCCTAGCCATTGCGGATACTCTTACAATCATCGTTTCCATGGTTACATGGGGGTTACCTGCTGCTCCGCCTTTAACTTTCTTTTCAGTCTCAGCCATAAGCTCTATGATGTTAGCTGCTGATTTTTGCCCCATTCTTTTAGCAGAGTCATGGGCAAGTCGAAGTGGGTAATTATTGGGGACACCTAAGGTGGAAGCTAGTTGAGCTAGATTCATTCCTGGATTAGCCTCTAGCACGCTCGCCACTTTAAAGACAAGATTGAACTTGTTTTTAAGAATTGCTAAGACCACTAACAGATGAGATGTCTTAGCAAGTCTTCGATACAGCTCAATTGCTCGTGTAATGTCCCCTTTGAGAATGGCAGGCTCAAGCTCCCAGGGAGGGATTGCTCCGGGGGCTTGCGGAAGGCGCACCAATAGATCATCAATAGTGATACCTTGCTGTTGTCGTGGCGAAAGCTCGCTAAGTGTCTTCACCAAAGAGAGGATGGATGAGTAATCGTCTCCCGCGAAATCTTTGAGGAAAGTTTTCACATCTCTCGAGAGATTGAGCTCGTCAACTAGCCTCTGGGCGGGTGGCGTTTTATCCTTACTGCTTTCTTTAGCTAGAATGACGATCCCGCCTTTATCGGCTACTGCTTTTTCCAGGCCTTTCGTGGAATTCCGATCAACAGTGGTAAGCATGATGAGCCCCGGAGTGCTCCAGCGCGTAAGTTCACTTTGATTTGCTCCTTTGAGATTCTCAGCGGCAACTTTTACTGCCTCTTTCTCTGAAAGCTCGAGGATTGAGATGGAGGCATCACCGAACAGTGAAACTTCGCCAGCTTCAGTGATGTTCTGAATGGAGCGGGTGTCTGCCCATTGAGCGCCCCAGTCCTTAATCACTCGATCACGTTCAAAGTTTACATAAGCCTCGGACTTGTCAGCAATAATCACTATGTTAGTCATCAAAGTGTTCCTTTCACTGTTCCGTAAGCTAATGTCTCTAAGAAGGGGATGTAGGCGTCAGCCGTTTTTTCATTGTCACAAAGAATTCTCAAAGAGTCCAAAGAGACCTCATGATTATCTCCTAGAACAAATAATTCTTCGTTACTAAGCTTGTGAGAGTAACCAGCATCTAGCTCACACTGGTAATTATTCGCTTCAAGATCGTAAATCTCTTCACCGTCCACATAAAGCTTTTCTCCATCGTATTCCACTGTGCTCCCACCACCGGCGACAATACGCTTAATGAGTTCCACATTTTCTGTGCCCATGTAGCCCCAAGCTTCGGGCTTGTGGAATACTACAATCATGCCTTTTTCAACCTCGTAAGCCTGATTAAGTATAACCGTTTGCCCATCGTGAAACGTTGGCTCCATAGAGTCACCCTGTACTGAAATCAGCGAAATACGCGCAGAGAAGAACCACCAAATGAGACCTGCGGAAATGAGCCCGATGATGAGCAGTAAGGCCAGGCTAACCTTTGCGATGCGCTTGCGCAGCTCTTTAGTAGCCAAATCGGCCATAGATATCTCCTAAAAATGAAGCTTACTCGCTTCCTTAAACCACTCGAATCTGCTGACGAATATTGTTACCGAGAGCTTGCAGTGTTTGCAATTCTAACCGAAGCGTGTGAGAAAAGCGAATTAACTCGTCTTTCACTTGAGACTGAAGCAGCCATTCATTTTCAAGATCCTCACACATGAGGTCGGCTCGCGCTCGACGCTCATCCGCAGTTTTAGCAGTTGATTTCAAGAGCTCGCGGCGGTGGGCCCGCTCGTACTCCAATTTAGCAACTCGCTCAAGCCGTTCATATTTGTTGATGGACTCCGTAGTTTTGAAGAGAGCAAGTCGTGCTTGATTTATGGTGTGATTGAGCTTCTCCAGGGACTCGTAATCGCCAATCTCATCCTCAAAGTCGTATACAGTTTTAGCCGTCCAGCTTTTGAATTCTGGAAGCTTAATGCTTTCTCGACCTAGAGAGGGAGATGGGATTTTGTCGTTTTCGTCCATGGAATGATTTTACCAATCTTATTGCTTTAGAGTTTGAAACGCTAGCTGACGCTCTATGAGCTTTGCTAGCTTAGGCGCGCAATGATTCGCAGGTTGAACAAAACTTCGTTAGACTGCGAGTTAGCGTCAGCTATGGTCACTTAAGAGGCAAGTTTGCTGTGGAGATATTCCTTGAAGGAATCACCTAGCTCATCGTGCGCTAAAGCGAAATCTACAACCGTTTTGAGATACTCCAATTTATCACCAGTGTCATAGCGCTGCCCCTTAATTACTGTGCCGTAAACATAATGACCATCTTCGATCATTGGCTCAAGCACAGCATCGGTGAGATAGAACTCTTTTCCTTCTTCAAGATTTTTGAGCCCTGCATCCAGATAATCGAAAATTTGAGGAGTAAGAAGATAGCCACCTACTGCCGCGAAATCGCTGGGGGCTGCCTCTTTCCCTGGCTTTTCCACAATGCGATCAACTTTCAGCACATCGTTCTTCACCAGTTGACCACCGAGAATACCGTAGCGGTCATAATCCAGGTCTTGAGTTACCTTGATACTCGGAAGAATAATGCCTTTATAGCGGTCATAGTGCGAGATAAGCTGCTGGAAGACATTGGGGCTCCCCACGGTAATGTCATCTGCAAAGGCGTAGATGAAAGGCTCATCCCCAATAAGATGACGGACATTCATCACGGGAGTGCCTGTGCCGTAAGGGCCTTTCTGACGAACGTAAACGAAGTTGGCCAAATTAGCGATAGCTTCAACCTCATCTATGAAGTGCTGCTTTTTCGGCCCACCTGCTCGAAGTTTATTCAATATATCTTCACTTGGTAAATCGAAGTGGTCTTCGATGCTCCCCTTATTGCTTGATCCTACGATGATGATGGCTTCGATGCCTGCGGCCACTAAATCCTCAACGATGTACTGAATAATCGGCTTATCGATGAGCGGGAGCATCTCTTTGGGCATTGCCTTAGTTTGGGGGAGGAATCTCGTCCCAAACCCG
>JAVBSF010000259.1:0-2808 GCA_031556925.1 Pararhizobium sp. | reverse complement strand
CGAGGTTGCTGAGCGTGAGGATGGTATCCTTGCCGGAGCAGAGCGGCTGTGCCGACAATCCTCCGGCGGGCATGACGATGACGATCAGGGCAAGCACGAAACGCAGCATGGAGTGTCGCTCGCATCCGGGCGTCCGTTGGAAAACCATCCGGCTGGCTTTGCAACGGACACGCATGAAACCGCAGCAACGATACGCTCTGGCGCGCGCTCAGGCAATGCGGCGTCGATCAGGAGTTGCAGGGGGCCCGCTTGATGAGCACCAGCGTCTTGCCGTCCCTGAAAACCTGGGGGTTCTTTTCATAGCCGGCGCCGACCACCAGCGGCTTCGCCGGCAGCACGTCCTGATCGACGTTGGAGGTCACTGTCGTCTCGATCGTCTGCAGCAGGTCGCCGTCGGGCCCCTTGAGGTCTATCGTCACCGCATAGGGCTTGTCCTTGCGCACACAGCTCAGGTCGGGGCTTTCCAGGACCACCTTCGTCTGTTGTGCGAAGACCTTCTGTTCCAGCGTCAGCGCCGCGCCGCCTGCCGGGTTTTCGAAGCGGGCCGCGACGGTGCTTCCCTCCGGCACCGGCTTTGTCCTCTCCAGCGTCAGCATGTAAGTCGCATAGGCGAGCCTGTAGTTGAAGACGAAGATCTTGCCGGTGAGATGCAGCGGCTCGTCCGCGGCCTCCCGTTGGCAGGCGGAAAGGGCGAGAATCCCCAACAGCGCGAGAATCTGCATTCGTCTCATGGCTGCGTTTCCTTCTGCTTGCGATAGTGCCGGCTGGCCTTTACGCGGTTACCGCAGACGGCCATGTCGCACCAGCTGCGGCTGCGGTTGCGGCTGCGATCGATAAAAAGCCATTGGCAATTGGGGCAAATTTTCAGCCGGTTGTCGCCCGTCCCGGCGGTCAGCCGCAAGGCCGAGCGGGCGGTTGCGGCTTCGAGCGCGGTAAAACCCTTCTCCTGCGCTTCGCCGCGCCTCAAAGCGGCGGCGATGGTTTCGAGCAGATCCGCAAGCAGCGCATCCGTATCGTTTCCCAGCGCCAGCGCCCGAAAATGCCGGTCGGTCGCCTCGCGCAACGAAATCAGCAATGACCGGCGCGCCGGCGGGGTGGGGGAGAGTTTTCCGAAAGCCTGCCTTTCCGCGCAGAATCTGCCTGCGGCATCGGCAAAGGCGTCCATGGCCACGGGATCGGCAAAACGATCGACCCGGCGCTCGGTATCGAAGCGCAGCACGACGGAATTGGCGACATCCAGCGCCAGCGCGCCGCCGGAAAAGCGATGGGGCGTCCAGGAAAAGGTCATGCTTAAATTCTAACTGGTAAATCACTTTTTACAAGTTATAATTCCTTCAACCAACGGGATGCGACATGGACTATTTCCTTCAACAACTCGCCAATGCGGTTCCTGTCGCCGCTCTCTATGCGCTTCTCGCCTTCGGCTATGCCATCGCGTTTGCCGTCACCCGCCGCGCCGACCTGACCTTCGGCGCGTTGTTCGGCTTTTCGGGCCAGATTTTTCTGCTGTTTACCGATTTCGGCTGGAGCCGGCTCTGGCTGGTGCTGCCGGCTTCGCTGGCGCTTGGCGCTGCGGCCGCGCTTGTCTATACGGCCGGCGCAGGCCTCTTCCTCGGGCGCAGCATCATGCGACGCGTGGTGCGGTTGTCGCCCAATACGGTGGTGGTCGTCTCGCTCGGCGTGGCGATCGTTCTTACGGAGATCTCGCGGCTTGCGGCTGAAACACGGACCCTCTGGCTGCCACCTTTCCTGAATACGCCGCTGGTTCTCTGGGCCGACCGGCATTTCCCCGTGACGATCACCCTGATCCAGCTGGTCAACACCATACTCATGCTGGTTCTCGTGGCGGCGGGTCATGCGTTTCTGCGGATATCGGCCTGGGGCCGCCACTGGCGGGCGGTCGCCGATGACGGGCAGGCGGCGGCGCTCTGCGGTGTCGATCCGGCGCGCATCTTCGTCATGGCCTATGGCGCCTCGGCCCTGCTCGCCGCCATCGCCGGCATTCTGGCGACAGCCTATTACGGCACGATGGATTTTGGCGCGGGGCTGGTTTTCGGGGTCAAGATCCTGTTCATCGCCGCCATCGGCGGGCAGGCGACACCCATCCTGGCGGCGGGCGGCGGCGCGCTGATGGGTCTCGCCGAAACCCTCTGGAACGGCTACGGCCCCATCCTCTGGCGCGATTTCGTCATCTTCGGTTTTCTGGTGCTGCTGCTGGTCCTGACGCGGCGGGAAAAGATCCAGCCCTGACGCGGTCAGCCCCTGGTCCAGCGCTCCCGCGCGCTGTCGTCGGCATCCTTCGCCGAGACCCATTCGCCCGCCGAGCCGTCCTTACCGATTTCCTTCTTCCAGAAGGGGGCGGAGGTCTTGAGGAAATCCATCACGAAATTCGCTCCGTCGAAGGCGGCCTGCCGGTGTGGGGCGGCGGCGATCACCAGTACGATATTCTCGCCCGGTACGACCCGGCCGTGGCGATGGATGGCGCTCAGCGCGAGAAGGCCAAAACGCTCGGCCGCCGCTTCGCAGACCCGGTGGATTTCCGCCTCCGCCATGCCGGGATAATGTTCGAGTTCCAGTGCGCCGAGCGTGCCCGCCTCGTCGCGGCAGAGGCCGCAAAAGGTGACGACCGCGCCGATGTCGGTGCGTCCCTGGCAGATGGCGGCGGCTTCGGCGGCGGGATCGAAATCCTGCCGCTGCACCCGAACCGAAATTTTCGGCCCGGCCATGGCCTCAGCCGCCGGTCATCGGCGGAAACAGCGCGACCTCGCTGGCCCCGGCAAGCGCGGCCGTCCGCTGGGCCTGGACGTG
>JAVBSF010000431.1:0-22404 GCA_031556925.1 Pararhizobium sp. | reverse complement strand
GGCTGCTGGTATGCCGGTTTCGGTGGCTGAACCCACGTCACCTCATCGCTGTTCGGGTCGTAATGCGGGTCGTAACCCTCCGCGTGCGTCCACTTCAGCTTATCGGCCTCTGACAGCTCCAGCGTCTGCTGCTTGCCGTTGCCACCATTGCCGAGGCCAGCCGCCAGCTTTTCATAATTGGCCCGCATTTGGGCCATGCTTGCTGTGTAGTTGCTCATTTGAATAAGTTGCTCCAGCTCTGTAGCCCTTGCAGCGGGTCACCACCAGCCATTTTCGTAATCATCTGTGCGCCCTGATTCACGGTGGCCGCGTTGGCTGATACGCCGTGGCCGCTCATGGCCTGCGTGGCGTGCTGATTGCCGCCAGTTGGCATGAGTGACGCTTTCAGGATTCCGCTCATTGCCGGGGCCAGTGCGTCACCAATCCAGCTGCTGCCTTCAGTTGCACCAATGCCGGTGTCTAAACCGGCAGCAGCATCAGCGGCGGATGACGCGCCGCCTGTATCGAACAAGGCGCTGCCGAAATCGCTAACGCCTTCAATCATTGCATCCAATCCGAACATTACAGAAGCCCCGATTTGTGACCGCTTACCTTGCTGGTGCCAGTGGTAGTCGTGTCGATGTTGGAAGTAGGCAGAACCATATCGAGCAATGCAGCCATGTTCAGGTAATCCATGTTGCCACTCATCATGTCGTTATTGCGGTTGGTGTCTGCGGTTTCTTGGTTGTACCACTGTTCAAACAAGCCAGATTTGAACTGATTGTCCTGCCCGGATTTGGCGATGTTTGCCCCGGTGTCAAAGATGCTGCCGCCCTCTTTCATGAGGCTATCGATAAGATTCACCTCTCCAGACAATCCACCAGCAGCACCGCGCAGGGCCAATTTACCGGCCTGACTGGCGATATCTGCTTCCTGTGATGCCATGCTGTTAGCACCAGACGCCAGAATGCTGGCCTGTTCGTTCTGCGCAGCAGATGAACCAGACACAGCCGTTGATGCCATCGTGCTTTGAGCCGCACCGCCGAACTCATTTGCCATCTGTGAATAAACGTCATTCTGGATAGCTGCGTCCTGTGTGTTCTGCCAGTCGGCGGTTCCTGAGTAGATGCTACTGGCCGCATTGCTGAATTGAGATTTAGCGCCGCCGTTCAGCAAACCCTCAATGCGTCCGATTGACTCCTGCACCAGATTTGCGCCGCCCTGAGCGATGTTTTTGCCCGTGGTGATGGCTGCACCTGAGCCGTAAGCGTCAAGCGCTGATTGCTCGGCTGGCGTTAGCCCGGCTATGGTGTTGTCCTCCCAATCAATGCCCTGCCAGTTGTCCACAAAGTCAGTAACGATTGGCTCCAGCATGTCAGATAACCAGCTGGTAGTGGTGCTGGTGCTGCTGCTGCTTGATGACGATGAGCCGCCAAATAAACCCATGATTTGCCCTTATTTCCAGAAACGTTTGGTAATCCAGTCTTCCGAGCCTTGGTCTTGCGATTTGGGCTTGGCCGCTGGCGCTTGTTTGACTTTCCCGTTGGTAATCACCCCCTTGGTTTTCTGTTTCAGCAGTTCAGCGGCTTTGGCCTGACTGGCGCGGAAACTGGCTGCATCGCGCAGCATCTGCATTAGTCCAGGTGAAACCACGTCAGCGAACTGTTCCGCGTTCATGATGGTTCGGGCCAGACCTTCAGCCGATACAAAGTCTTCTTTCTGCCAGCCAGCGCGGGCCAATTCAGTTGAGACGTGGCGGGCGTTCTGAGTGCGGGCAAGGTTCAGTGCGTCTTTGCGCTGCTTCTCAGTGGTGGCCGCTGCATCCTTCAGCTGAATCATTCTGGCCTCAGCTTGCATCAGCTGTTGGTGAGCGCTCTGGTGTTGGCGTGCATCGGCTTTGCCTGACTTCAGGAAGGCGTTCAGCTCGGCGATTTGCTTCTCTGTCTCAGTTACGGCCATGTCCATTGAGCGATTAGCAACCTCGGTGAAGTTGCGGATGTTCTCAATGAGGGGCTGCATCGACTGGTTATAGTTCTGGTACAGCTTGGAATGCTGGAGCGCTTCACCCAGCTGTTCCTCTGTGTAATCTACTCCCTCAAATTCCCACGTTTCGCCGTCTCCAGCGCTTCCCGGAGTTTCATTGCCGCCGTCTGGCTCGGCGTTTTCTGGCTCATTGTCGCCCGGCTCTGGCTCTCCCTCTGGTGTTTCTCCTCCGTTTTCAGCTGCCGGGAGGTTTTCCGGCGTTGGGCTAACGCCGTTTGTTGATGGCTGTTCACCAAATAGGGCGCGGGTAATGTCCAGCGGGAAGTCATTGTTTACTCCATTTATTTCGGTTGATTGACGCTCTGGCTGTGACTCTGGTTTATCGGTAGCGGTTACTGTCATTTTGGATGTCTCTATTTTGTGTGATTTAATCGGCACAGGGCGCACTGAGCGCCCCTTATTTTTAAAATACTCGTACTACTGCTGATTGTCTAATTGCTGCTGATTCTGCGTGTTCTGCGCAACCTGATTGGCTTGGTCTGCCTGCTGCTTCAGATACTCCAGTCCGAGGGTTAATTTGCTGATGTCGATTTCAGAGAGAATCTGGTCAATCGACGCCAAGTCTTTGGCCGCATCGTTGTATTTCTTCTGCGTGTCCGCCGTCATGTTGTCAACCTTGGCCTCGGCCAGCTTGGTTTCGGCAATGGCGTTGCGCAGCTGGGCCACCTGCATAATTGCCTGAGCAATCTGCTGGGGCTTGGACGGTTTCGGCATGTCTTCCGGGGCAGTGATGAACTGGCTTACATCCTGCTGCCCGGTGGCTGCTTGGAAATACAGCTTGTAGATGGCGTACTGATTGTCGCTGGTGATGTTGGCGGGCAGGGTCTGAGTCTGAGCACCAGTCTGAAGGGCTGACAGCAGGTTAGATGCTGCCTGAGCGCGGTCATACTCGGTTTCGATGTCAATCGACAGGCCCATATCTTTGTTGATGAGTTTCAGCGGTAGGTTCTGGCCGTTGAACAGGAACGGTTTGTCGATTTCCTGTAGCACCATCAGCAGGCGCTTATACATTGGCTTAATGAACGTCTCAGCAATGCACTTGGCAATCTGGTTTTCGTTCAGCTCCTGCTTATCCTGAGTCAGAGCAATGGCGGTGCCGCTGGCTTTGGCATCCTCCTCCAGTGCCTGCGCTTGGCCTGCGCTGCCCTGAATCGTGGCCTGTGCATCCTCATCCAGTGTAGACATGAGCACCTGCATGGCCTGCGGGATGTCGTTTACCGGCAGTTTCTGGATTGCACCCGTTGCCTTAACCGGGTAACACGCGCCGGGCCTGCGCTCCGCAAGCGCAGCCTTGCCCTTAGCGTCAACCTGTGAATCGATGTAGACATACTCGCCATACGCCGCACCGTCTGCCGAACGTTGAACCGCACGTAAGGCGCGCGTGGTCGATACCTGAGCGGCTTTGCATAAGTCATAAAGTGATTCACTCCACGGGGAACCAAGGGCAATGTCCATCCCGCCCTTGAATACCGGGCAGTAATCGACCTGTTCCATTTTGGCAATCAGTGCATCAGTGCTGACGATGTACCACCATTCGGGCTTGTCTGAGTTATACACGCCGCGCCAAAAATGGTGCCATACGGTGATGATGTCGTTATCTGAATCCAGAATCGACAATGGGCGGTCTGCCAAGTCATCGGCGTTCATGTCACCGACCACCAGCAGCGTTTTGTCAGTGCTCTGGCCGTCATTGGTGTCGATGTCCATGCCCTTATCGATGACCGATGCATCATAACCACGGCGCTTTGCTTCACCCTTGGTCAGCTTCTCGGCGTAGGCTTGGTAATCGGCCTCCTCTGAGTCCACCGCTTCAGGGTCGAGGTAGTAGTCTTTGAAGTCGATGAGGCGCAACAGTGGGAACTTGACATTTTTCTTGCCGCGAACCCAGCCCGTTACGGTTCCCTGTTCTTTGTCCAGCTCAATCTCTGAATCTACCTCATAGCCACCCTTAATCAGCAATCCCTCAACGGCGGCGAACTGTGCTACAGGCAAGTCGGTAAACTCATGCTTATCCGTGACCAAATCATCAGAGCCAATGAGCACGGCGGCGGCTTGGTCGCCACTGATGAGCATTTCTTTAATCGCCTTCAGATACATCTTGTAGGCGTTATTGGTCTTCAGTGCGGCATTGTGAATGGCCGTTGTGACTGCTGCGGCTAAGTCCGCGTTGCCTTCTGCGTCCGAGTCGAAAGCTACTGGTGATTTCTGGCTGTCGGTAAACAGGGCAATCAGCGATGGGTAAATGCTGTCGAATGCCTGTTTCATGATTTTGCGCGGTGGCAGGTCGCCACTGTTCGCGCGTGGTGCTGGCAGGTCGCCACGGTAATAACCCCATGCGTCAGCGTATCGCAACGCCAGAGGCGTGCGCCGGGTTTCTGATTCGTCCTTCAGTCGCCACACTTCACTAAACAGCTCTGATTTATTCATAGGTTGTAACCCTGCATATCCTCATCGAATTGGTTGGAGTCTTGCCACAGCTGGCTCGACATTGGTTGCATCGCTTCATAGCCGGTATTGCCATCGACATGCACGCGGCAGAGGCCGATTCTCATTGCATCCATACAGTGGTTATCCTTGTCCATCGGTACGGTTCTTTCCCCCTTCTTGGTCCACTGATAGCCCCTGATTTCCCTTTGAATGCGTGGCAGATTGTTAAAGATTTTCACCTTGTTATCTTGCATCCACAGGCAGACCACGCCGATTGAGCCAACGAGTGAACGTCGATTCGTCTCCAGTGGTGCCAGCTCTGGCGGTAGCTCAAAGATTTCATGGTGAACGTTAGCGCCGATAGTGCGCATCGTCTCAATGCGTGTGGCCTGCGTGCCGGGAACAATGCCCGCTCCATCGTGTGGCACTTTGACCACGATTGACGGCAGGCCAAGCGCTCTGAATTCGTGCTCCCCGTTGGTGGCTTCCGTCCAGTCATTGGGTTGCACGCCGACAATCTTGTGCGCCATGTAGTGTGGCATGTGGCTGTTGCCGTACACCTCACGCTCTAACAGGTCGCCGTAATATTTCCCATCTGATACCCATTCACCGAATACATAGCGATTGCCGGTTGCTGGGTCATAAGCCACGTCTACCAGCGTTGAGGGGTCAGCGATGCCGGAATAACCAAAGTCACAGGCACGAATTACTAACCAGTGGTCTGGAATCGGGAACGGATTGCAGAACAGCACTTCATCGGTGTACGGATAGATTGCACCCACGCCAGCAATCGGAATCCCCTCGCTTCGCATTTTGCGTTGAAAGTAAGGAATCCTCGCCAACATGCTCGACTTCATTTCGCTGCTGATATGGGGCGCATCATTCCATGTCGCATTCTGGAACCAGATTTGACCGGTATTATCATCACGGCACTGGATATAAAAATCAGATGCACCTTGTTCCGGGGTCGCGGTAACAGCAACGCAACCTTTCGTAGTCGTGGTGCGCGTAGTGCACTGAGCGATAAGCGCCTGCTCATTGGGAGACTGCTCATCAACCCAGATGAAAACGCACGTTTGCCCCATGAATACGGTTTCATCCTGTGTAGCGGCATAGAAATGGATATCACTTTCCTCTCCTGATACGTGTCTGATTCGCATCGACTTAACGCGGTGGCCGTCACGTTCGACGCTGATGATTAAATGTTTGGGAATGGTGCCGGTGCCGTATTTCTTTTCCTGCTTCGCGTCATCGGTGCCGAGTAGTTCTTTCTGCAACACGGTGCGAACGGCGTCAGTCGAGATACCGACAGCCCACAGCGTGCCGGGGCCGCATCTGAATCCATCCCAATCTGACGGGTAATCACCTGTGGCGTGGTAAGTGAACTCGGCGGCAGCGCTGAATGTCTTGCCGATTCGGTTGGCTGCACTGAGGTAGCGCAGAAGATGGGTTGCACCAGAGCGGAACCATGTGCGCTGGTACTCATACGGCTGGAACAGAGCCAGCTTGTAATATTTGCGGATGCGTTGCGCATCGTTGATAACCTTGCGGAACTTGCGAAAGTCTGAGGCGTTGCCATGCATCACGACATCGTAAGCCAGAGCGACAACATCCTGCGCGGTAGCCAGTCTCATCGTTTGGCCCACTGTTCACGGAGTGACTCAAGCTCATCATCTTCAGTCTGGTAGATATTCTCCTCTGCTGGAACGTAGCCAGCTTGCGCTGATTCGTCCAGGACACTTGGCGCATCCTTCACAATCTGGCCCAGCATCTGAAGTGCTACAGCACGCTCAGTTGCCCCAGCTCCGGGATTGGTCAGGGTTGCGTATGCCAATGCACCACGGCCACCCAGCTTTTCCATGACGGCCAAGTCCATTGCGGCCATTGAGCCTTTGCTTGCTGCGGCCTGTGCGTTCATTGCCCCGGCCAGTTTGTTCAGGTGCGCGGCTGTTGGTAGTTGTCCTCTCTTAGTGATTCCCATTTTGAAGCAAAGCAGCGCCAGCCTTTTCAGTTCAGCTTTGTGCGCGGCAATCCTGATGGCAACCGCATCGGGTGCAGCCTTATCAGTGCTCATATGTGACATATCCTAATTTTAAAAAGCCTGCGGAGTTGTGGGTGTTAGCCATCACGGTTTGCTGGTAGGGAGGCATGGGAAAACAAAGGTTGCGCCCATCACGACGCAACTCTCTGTTCTCTCCACGTTCATCAGGTCTCTGTATAGGTTCCATCAGTACGGGGCCGTTTTCACCAGCACCTCAGTAACGGCTGGCACGTTGGGATGACATGTGCTAATCCCTGCGCGGTCGTGCCCGTCTAAGTCGCTACGCTCTGTATCCCGGAACTCAATCCGTGTGGCAATAGTTCGCTTGACCAGAAACCGGGGGCAGCTACGCGGTCGTTTCTATCTGCCCCTTTCCCATAGCCGTTTTCACCACCCCCGCAGCTGTTAATTGAGAACGGGCGGGCAAGTCGGTTCGGCCTCTACGTGGGGATTACCCTCGGCACGCAGCTTTCAGGTCTTTCGACCGTCTATTTTTTAAAATACGCGCGGTTGAAACAATTGGCAATATCTGGCTGCATAGGAGCCACGGAGAGAGGCGTTAGATTTGGCGTGTGTATTTATATCGCAGACATGAAAAAGCCCGCGCTGTGGCGGGCTGATGTGGGTAGGATTTGATGATTAGATGTTTTCCATAACCTTCACAACAAATCCCGGCTCGGCCAGAGATTGGGCTGTTTCAGTGAAGGCTGATTTGCACTCGTTTGTCAGGTTCATGAACACGCGTTTGAAGCGTTGCATCTCTTTGGTATCGCGGCCCATTTGTTCGGCCTGCTGCATATCATAATCAAGTGCTTTATCCCATTTGGTCATCACTTCAGCGATGCGCAGCTCAAGCCGATGGTGGATGATTCCGGCGATTTCTTCCAAGTCGCCATCGTACCAGCGCGGCTCAACTTTCGGGGCCAGACAGGTAGCGCCAGAGCAATCGCCAGCACAATGCTTGGCCTCAGTGGGCTGCACTTCGCGTGCTGTGTCTTCCAGCTTTTGCTGGAACGGCGCGGGGGTTGCGAGGCTGTCCAGTCCACGGAGGGTTTTTTCCAGAATTTCGAACGGCATACCCTTTTCTAACGCGGTCACGATTGCCATCTGGCGCGCTTCAGGAAGTGTCAGTTTGGTGCCTTTGATGTATTGCATTTTGTTCCCTTATTTTTGACCGTTGATTACTGCATCTTTGCCTGTGATAGCACAGGCGGTGTTATCGATTACCGCGCCGATTGGCAGGTAATCAAAGACTTTACGAACAGTGCTGGCGTTGCCGCCGTGGCATTGGTCGATGTGCTGATTGTAGCTAGCGCACCCGGTTGTCATCAATACCAGCAAGCCGACTACTAACCCATGCTTGAATTTCATCCTCAATCTCTTTCGTGTATGTGCCGTTGGCAAGATGCTCACCACGGCGTTTAGCTGCTTTCGCTCTGACCCGCTGTGATAATTTCGGGTCTTTGCTGGGGTCTAACTTAATCCGCATTGGTTTCTTTCCTGCGGTCGATGTTCTGGCTTTCTCAGGGCTGGCGCGCACGATGTAGACGGCCCTGTTTTTGTTTCCCTCCCGGTCTATAAACTGCTCAGTCACTTGCATGTCATAAACTACTTTACCGCGAATCGCATCAGAAACAGCGGCGTGAATCTTAACAATATCCACCTTATTTATTTCAATAAGTGTCTGATAATCAACCGGCCCTTTTGAGGCCAGCCAGATGAGCCGCTCTTTGAAGCCAATCACCCAGCTTTGGGGATTGGCCTGAGTGCGGCGGTAGTTCGGCATTAGCCTTACTTTACCCATCCCTCTGCGTCTCCCAGCTTGCGGCGCGCGGCCTGCATTTTGCGATAGTGATACTTGAACTGTACGTCACTCATTCGTGCGCCTGTTGCGGCCATTGACTGAGCCACGGCCAGCAGGAAATCACGTTCGGCATCAGTGGTTCCCTTGGTTCGCCACAGGTCGCGCATTTGCTCCAGCATCGTGCGCAGTGAATTGATATTACGCTCATCGGCAATGTGAACCTCTTCAGCCGCGTCAAGACGTTGCGCCAGAGAGCATGCCCCCTGATGAATAGTTAGTTTTGCTGTGCGCTCTGCCTCAAGCTGGGCGGTCAGTTCCTCAATGCGTTTCTTTCCAAAGATATCAAACATCATTTTTTCCTCATGTTCAGAATTTTGGTTGCTGCGTGTGACAATGCGGTTTGGGTGCGTTCTTCCATGCCAAGCATGTGATTGGCTTCAGTCTCCAGCGCATTGGCTCTGACTTCAGCCTGAAGGCTTTTTTCAGTGCTGGTTTTGTTCTGCACTGCTTTGAACTGCGTGGCTCCAACGCCGTCACGGGTTTTCAGGAAGTCCAGCGTGCGAACCTCAGCCAGTGCGCGTTTAAGGCGCGGGTTGCCATACAGTGGCGCGGCTTCATAGCCATGCAACCACATTGGTTTGCTGTTGAGGCGAAAGGTTCTATTCATATTCAACTCCAATCAAATCATAGGTTAACTGCAACAATTCTTCTTCCGTACCGTACAGCGCCTCAAACGTCTTTATGCCCGCGTGAATCGCTTTCTTACCGTTACCGCTATTGCGGTGATGCTCAGGGCAGAGACCAATCACGTCGAACCAGCCAGCACGCTGCGCCATGCCTACTTTGTGGCGCGTGTGGTGGATTTCGCACGGCGTACCCTCCACGCCGAATTGCACATAACACGCGATACAACCCAGCTCCGCTACTGCCCTGACGTGACGCTCCTCTACCTTGCGCATTAGTGATTACCGTAAATGACTTGCGCCTGCGCTGCCACCTCCTCTGGCGTGAAATCACTGCAAAAGCTAGCCATTGTGCTGGAGTCAGCTTGCTCTTTAGCCATCAGGAGGCGCTGATAATCCGGTGAAACCTGCTGCGCTGACTCTTTAATCATTACTTCATCGGCGTTGAAGTTGTGGGCGGTGATGACACATGAATCCAGACGCGACTCGCTAACGTCATCGGTCAGATTTTGATTCTGGCCCTTCAGGTCGGTAATTGTTCCCTGCAAGTCATAATTCATTTGCAGCGTGTTGAGGTAAGCGGTGTTGCTGTCGTCAATACTGCCCTGAGCCATCCACATTGCGCCAGCGAATGACAGGACGCCAACTACCAGCGCCGTACCAGTTACTACAGAAATCAATTTAGCTTTTGACATTTTCAAGTCCTCAAATAGAAGCGAATACAGCGTTAAATTCTTTACGGGTTGTGCAATCTGACAGGCGGGCAAAAATTGCTTTGCTGTAGTCGTCAGTTGCTTGCAATTCATAATAACGGCATTCAGCAGCAAGGTTTTTCAGGGTGCGTTTGCCGTTCGCCACGTCACCTTTAAGTAATTCCAGTGTGTTGATGATTGCTGCTTCCATTTTTCAATTCCTCATTTCGTTTCGATGAAGTGATTATGCCTCGCTCTCTCGTATACGTCTATCGAATAGATGTAAGAGTTTGTAACTCACAGGATGTAAAGCAGGGCCACCAGCGAAACTAAAAATATGATGCAAACTGCGGTTAATATTTTTAGCATGTCATTCATTTTCGTCACCAAATAAAAAAGGGGCCGTAGCCCCTGTTGAGTTTAGAAGGCCAGACAGGCCATACACACCACCAGCGCCACCCCGGACGCTAGCGCTACATCAGCAAACCCCTTGGCGGCTTTCATCCAGTCATCTGACTTAATCACCAGCCACACAACGTTTTTTCTTTCTTTTCTTGCCTTGCGGCGATAGCACTTTGCCATGACAAATGAGAACCCCAGCATCGGGATTGAGCCAACCAACAGAGCCACTACGATAAATATTGCAAACTGTACGATGCCCATTTTTTAAATCTCCAAAGCCCTAGCAATAATTTCACAGTCAGCCCAAACAGCAAGGTACTCATATATTTCCGGGCGTGACGCGATGCGCATAAGTTGATTAACTGACGCCCCCGATTTAAAGCTGTCGAAATACTTTTTGGCATTGCCTCGCATTGCCTCCGTTACTACTGCCTGACACATTACCCAGCGGCGCAGGCGGGCCACTGAGTGGGCGTAATCTTCCGGGTCGATGTACGCGTAATCCATCAACTCGCGTTCTGTTTCATTCACCTCGTTTTGCACTTCTTTTGCGTCGAACATTTTTCGTTGTCTCCAGTGATTCCAATGAAGCCAGTTTGCCAGCTTTCTCTGTGTGTTTCTGTTCCGCTTTGTTTCTGGATGTAATCAGCCTATCCCACTTGTCGCGCTCATATCTGGCCGCTTCCTTGATTTCGTTCAGGACGTGGCGGGCGAACATATAGCTCCACGGCGTGCCGTTGACGGTATTGGGTAGGCTCATGCCCGGCGCGCTGTGAGGCTCTTTGTGCGTTTTGAAGTAGCAGCGAAGCGCATTGTGTGCGTGCGCCTCTGTGGCAAATGGCTCAATCAGGAAGGGGGCAATCCATACTGCGCGGCCATTGGTGTTGGTCGTGTATACCCGCCCCTCCGGGTTGATGACGTAAACGGCTTTCATACTGGTGCGTTCCAGTTTCGCATCCATGTTCGCCATGATGTGATTTGCCCGGTTCCAGCAGTTGACAGCGTTCTGCATATTGAAGTAAGGCAGCTCCTCCAGTGGCTCCTCTTGCTTGGCCTCGGCTCTGGCCTCGTTGATGACGTCCAGACACAGCGTGATAGCTTTCGCGGCCATGTCGTAGGTTGTGGCCTTCTGAATGTATTTCATTGTTTCTTTCAGGAGGGGGAAATCATGCACCGATTGTTCAATGCCAATCGCGCAGTAGCGCACCTTGAGCATGCGCTCTGATTTGGTTGGTGCTGCGCAACGCAGGCGCAGGGCTTTCAGGGATTTGATAACGTGTTTTAAGTCAGTCATGGTTTAGTCCTCAAATACATTGGGTGCTTTGTTCTGTGCGTCCAGCGGGGCCAGAATGCGGCAGATTGACGAATAGGCCATTCCTACCGCCTCGGCGATGTCTCGCTTGCTCATCGCGCCTGTGGCGTACATGCGGAAAATCTTTTCGTGTTTCACCTTGTCAGGTCTGCGGCCAGTGAATGCCCCGCGCTCTTTCGCCAGCTTGATTCCTTCCATCTGGCGGGTGCGAATCATGGAGCGCTCCAGCTGCGCAGCGGCCATCAGGATTTGAACGATAAATGTTGACATTGCATCAGATTCGTCGAGCGTCATTGCTGGCTCCATTACTTGCAGAATTGCCCCCTTGGCTTTGATTTCATCCCACGTCTCCAGAAACGCTTTCAGATTTCTGCTCAGTCTGTCCAGAGATTTCACAACCACGATGTCACCCGCCCGGAGGTAGTCAATCATCGTTTGTAGTTGCTCTCTGTTATTGTCTTTGCCTGATACCTTTTCATAGAAAACTTTATCAGCCCGTACAGATTTTTCTGCCTCGAACTGGCGGTCAAGATTTTGGTCTGTCGAACTGACACGAGCGTAAAAAAACTTAGCCATACTGTTTACCTTGAGAGTTAAAGTGGATATCTCACATATGTTTGTGGGGGTGTCTAAATAATAGGGTTATGGCCGCTTTCGTGTCAACTCCATTTAGCTACAATTATTCGAGACACAAAAAAGGGGGCATATAGCCCCCAAAGGTTTTGTAGTCCGGTCACTAAATTGCTGTGCCGGAAATTTCCGCTATTCTCGCCTCCAAATCCCTTACCCGGTTTTCCAGTGCGGCCACTTCGTAATCTGATGCGATTGCGTAGCCGTCCTCAGTGAAGCCGATGAGGTTGTTAATCTGAACCGTACCCGTGGAGAACGTATAGATGAATGGCCGATAGTCGTTCCATCCTCCGTACTGGTCTCCCGCATTAGTGCTCATCAGGTAAAGCGTGCTGCCATCGTGCCGCCAGAATGCGCCATAGTCGCCATACACCCATCGCACCGGGTGAGCGATATCCAACGTGACCGTTCCTCCTGTGTCGCTGCTTGCTGCACTGGTAGCCCGCTGGTAAAGCCGGTCGCTGGTCAGGTACAGATCGCCTGAGTAGTTGGCAATCTCTGCATCCTCGGTGATGCCCCCGCCGTTAACGTGGAGCATCAACCCTTCATTGGCCGAGCCGGTGTCCTGATATTTCGCCCACTGGTCAGCATTCATCAGCCTGATGGCTACGTTTCCGTTGTCATCGTTGTAGGCGAATTCGATGTTGCCACCGTTCGGGAGCGGCCATTCCGTCACAGGGTTATCCTGAAACCATTGCGCTAGCGCTGACTGTGCCACCTCCAGTTTTTGAAACTCATGCTGTGCCAGCAATGCCATGTCGTGAAAGTTGTCCGGGGCATTGATGGCGGGTGCCTTATAAACGGATAAAGCCCGCTGTGTAAGCTGGCTTCCTGTGGTTGCTGAAACAGCCTGCATTGAGTGACGCGGCCAGTTACCTTTGCTGCGTGCTCGTGCTGCTGCAAGTTGCTTGGCTTTTGCCTCTCCCGGTGTCATCTGCCTTGCCCCGCTGATTTGACTGTGAATGTGATTCCAACCGGAATGTCACCACCGCCTGACGTTTCCAGATGGTAGCCGTGTGATTCCCCATTGACCCGCCAAGTGCTACGGCGGTTGGTTGTCATGTTGATAGTCTGGCTATCCCATGCGTAACCGCTGTCCGGGTTGTCAGCTGCACCCACGCGAATGTTCACGTCATTCGTGCCCTTGCCGTTGAGATAGGTTTGGGTGACAACAGAGCGGTAGCCCGTGTTGAAATCCAGCCCGCGCCGCTCGATGTAGCGCTGGAGGGGCTGCACCTGCATTGAGTAGCCGCCAGTGCCATACGTCCACCGCGCCTCAGTGGTGCCACCGTTCAGGACGTAAATCCCGCCATTGATGCAGCAGCCACACAGCACGCCCTGTGCCGTCTTCTTAGTGCCGGTATCCCAAACGTTGGTTTCCATATCCCACTCGGTCGCGTTCTCATCCCACTGGACGGGGAGTATTTTGCTGTTAGGGGCTACGGGCAGGAATGGCGCGTCAGTGATGTACGGGAGGGTTTTCTTGCTCCACGTTCCTTTGACGTAGTTGAACGTCAGGGCGAGGGATTTGCCGTAGTCACCGTCTGCCTGCTGAGTGCCGGGAATCATCACCCATACCTCAGACAGCTCCGGGTATCCAACCATGCGCACTTTGCCGATGTCGGATGATTGGGCCAGCTCAGACAGGTAATCGCGGACATAGCCATCAGCGACAGATTTCCAGCTTACGGAATCATGTCGAACAACATCAGAACCAGTAAAAACATAATTGTAACCATGACAGTTGACAACACAGCCCAAATCGAGAGCGCCCAAATCGGTATAGATGTTCTTAACGTTAAAGGGGGCGGTGTCGGAACCGGTAGGCGTGAGCATGAACGTTTCGCGCTCTGTGTAGACGTATAAAGCGCCGCCATTCTCGCACGCATCAATAATCTGTGTTGATGTAGTAATGTCCTCCCAGCCTGCGTATCCGTCAATGACAGCTGCGGCGTAATCGGCTGTGGTTCGGTTTCCGGCTGTGTCATCCCAATTGATGGGGAATGCGTTTTCCTGCGCAAAGCCAGACCAGCGCAGGCGGTTAGGATACGGAACCTGTACACCGCCTGAATCCTCCTCTTTGGTGTTCAGCATGATTAGCCGGTTGTCGAACGATACCAGCTTACGACACGTCCATTTGCGCTGGACGATGGTAGACGTGGTGCCATCGTTCCCCGTGGTCTGTTCACCCCATCCGGGCAGCAGGTCGTAGCCTGTCCAGTTGTAAGCCTTGCCTGCGGGCTGCTGGTCCAGTACGCCAAAAAAGGCACAGTTGTTAATCTGGCCTTTGTAGCAGTTCCACGCGTTGCCCGATACCGCCCATGCTTGGGGGTCGATATCCGCTGTGGCCGTGTAAAGCACCAGCGCTGGCTCATCCATGTTCTGGCCGAGAAACGACATATGCGCCGGGGTAACGGTGCCATCGCTGGCCGTTGATTCGTCATTCTGTTCGAGGTAAAGCAGGATTCTCGCGCCGTTGCTCATGGAATCGAAAATCATGGCTTGCGCTTGGATGAAGTAATTGCCGGGGCTTGGAACGTGGTCGCCGTCTGCGTTGCGGGTGTAGAAGCCCTCAACGTAATTCCCTTCGTATGGCTCAATCTCACGGCCATTGAAGCGGACGTTTAAACAGTCGGTGAATGCTTGGTCAGGCAACATGGTGGGGTCGCCGTCAAGCATTAAACCGACCGCACCTAATTGGTTAATGGTCGGTTTCGTCATTATGCTGTTCTCTCCCACACGGTGAAGCACCAGCCCGGCGTCATCATAAAGTCAGTAGCGAGGCCGAACGATGCAGACACAGAGCCTGTGTGGCCGTGTCCACCAGCATTGCCGGTATAGGTCGCGGTAAAGTTCCCCTGATTATCCGTCCCAACGTTATAGTCTTCCCACTTCGCACCCGGCGCACCAACGCCCGCTTGGTGTGCGTGGTCGCCCACTGCGTCGATTGCCAGCTGCCATGAGTGCTGTTGCGGCCACATGTGCGCCTCCTGCACCAGCAGATTTCCGGCTACCTGACCATTGCCGAAAATGTATTCGTAGGTTCCCTCTGTTTTGTCGAATACACCACCAGCGCCGTAAATAACGCCGCTGCGTTGCGTCCACGTACCAAAGCCCATATAGCTGGCCGGGTTGATGCCGGTATTGAAGATGACCGAACCCACCGGAAAAATCACGTTCATCAGGGTGACGCCCGTCATCGCATAGCTGGGATTCTGCGCCATTTCTGCCGCGTTCCCTGCTCCACGGGCAATGAGCCAAGCCGCACCGTCATGAGTGGGATTCCAGAGCGTCATCACGCCCGGCTCTGACGCGTCGAAATCCGCGCCGGTCGAATAGGACAGGTGCGGGATTACGCCGTTGATGTCGTCAGCCGACGGGGTTAGCTGGCTGGTGAAGTTGGGAAAGGTGTTTTGCAGAACCTGCTTCACCATGCGGATATGGTCATCCCCCGCTGATTCCGGGTCGGTTCCCAACGGCCATTCTGGCGTTAGCGTGTTGATGAATTGAGCGCTTTCAACTGGCATTATTTTTTGTCCTCCAGTTTGTCTACCTGTTTAGACAGGTCATTAATCTTGTACTGGTCAACCGCCTCATACTTAACCAGCGTTGCAAGCGTGTCGCTCTCTTTGGCTTGCGTGTCCACCACCTGCGCCAGCTGTTGCTGTTCGCCGCCTACCTTCGCACAGAAAGCGCCGATGGTGCATACGCCAGAGAAACCGATAAACGCCAGCACATAAAGAATCGGGTGAGCCTTAGATGTATCCATAAGCTACCGGGAGGATGTCGCCTGCCCGCTCCAAATCTTCGTGTACGCCGTTCAGGGTGTTCACCTCATCGGTTGCCAGTTCCTGATATTTAGCCGCCTCATCGTCATCGCGTGACCACACGGCCAGATAGTACAGGGCCAGCCAGATGACCGCATTAGGGGCAACAGTGCCGTAAATGTTGCTGGCGTTGCTGTCCGACATTGGGGTTGGTCTGACATAGGCGTGAACGGTTACCGGTGCCGGGTAGGTCAGCAGAATGACGTTGCCGGACATGGCGAACTTGAGTTTATTGGGGAGTGGCAGGTAGCGCTCGGCCAGCACGTCAGAAAGGATAGTGAGCCGGGCTACTTGGTCATTCACCAGAACGGTTTCGACCGCAATCAGGTTTTCGAGTTGGTACTGAAGTTCCCCCGCTGGGTAGGTGATGGCCTGCATCATGCCTGCGATTCTCAGAATCTGGTCAAGTTTGGTCTGAGCCTGAGCAATGAGGGAAGGCATAACGTTTAAAGCCGCACTGTCTGTGCGGCCTGAGTATGATTTGACTGCGTTCAGAATCTCTGAATAAGTCATACGGTGCTCCCGGTCGGATATTTATCCGAGTAGGCGCGGTACTTGGTGGCGTAAACGATGCCGGTTGGCTCTGTGCTTTCCAGTCCCTCATCGGTATAGAAAATCGCATAGTTGGGGCTGTTGGAAAGCAGGGCAATCGACATGCCGGAGGTGTACGCCTGAATCGCCAGATAGACATAGAAATCAACCGTTGCATTGCCGCTCTTGGTGATTGGCACGAGGCCAAAGCGATATGACGCTACGTTGCTGTCACCGATTGAGGTGTGTTGCAAATGGTTGTTGACAATGGCTGTAGTCAGTCCGCTGGCTGAGTCAGTTGTGATGCCGCGTGCCTGCACTTGGATGATGTCGTTTGACAGCGCCACCGGGTCAGAGCCGTAGCCACCAGCACCGTTCAGCATGAAACTCATGTTGCCCGCTGACTGGCCGGGGTCTTTCATGTACGCGACACGCAACCAACTTTCAGAGGTGGAAACGTCAGGAATCACCCTGGACAACTGGCGCACCTGTTTGGTGGATTGGATATTCGTATAGATAGCGCCCATTAGTAAGTCACCACGATAATTGAGTCGGTAGCCCGATTCATGATGCGAACAAAAATCGCCTCGCCAGTCTCAAGCGTGATGTTTTTCAGCTCGTGCTGTGCGCAGCGATGGCCGTGAAAATCTGTGGCTGTTGGGGTGCCGGTAACGATAGCAACTTCCATAAAGCCGCCACCAGTTGCCAGCTCAACGCAGATAACCTCATCAGCCGATGAGAAGCTATGCAGCGATACCCAGCCCTGTGATGCATTTTGCGTTTTGTTTACGGTTGGCATTCTTTCCACCATGAAAAAAAGGGGGCTATGTGCCCCCTGTGGTTATGCGTATTTGAGAGATTTTTTCTCATCAACGAATTGATGGCACAGGCGGGCAATCATCCGACCGTCTGGCGTGTCCGGGCACTGCTGCCCGGTCAGAACTTTCAGAACGTAGCCAGTAACTTCGTTTTTGATGTCCTGCTCCAGTTCTTCCCAATTCTGGTATTCACCCACTTCCATGTTTTCGCGCTGCGTTGATACAGCCACGAAACACAGCTGGGCCAGCATTGATACCTCAATCGCTTTGGCTGCTGCCATCGGTTTTCACCTTCTTAGATTTGATGGTGCGTTTACGTTTTGGCTTCGCTTCAGGTTCGGGCTTGGCGTTTGCTGCCTCCTCCTCTGCCTTTTTCTTGGCCTCCTCCGCGCCTTTTTTCATCTTCTCGCGCAGTTTCGCGGATGGCGAAAGCAGCTCGGTTAGTGTGGTTGGTGCCGCGACATTGAAACGGCCATAAGCGTTTGTGCTGCCTTTGGTTGTTCCGTATGCATCGGTCACGTTGCATTGCACCCAATACGTACCCACGCCAACACTGGTAGTCCCTGCAACCACACAGGTTTTACCGTCTGCCGCTGGGGTGAGAGTCAGGCCGACCGGTTCAGAACCGCCCCACTCCCATTCGTAACTATAGGTGCCGTCATCAGTAGGGCTGACTGTTGGTGTCAGCGTTACGGGTGTAATCGCTACGCCCTGTGTCACCGCTGTGTTAGCCGGATTCACTTGCCCCACGCTACTGATTTTGCTGCCTGTCGCCAGAACAGATACGGCGGCAGGCGATGCGGTCAGTGTGGTTCCATCTTCAAAATATACGGTTCCGCGTACTGTGACGGTTCCCGCGCCGGTTGGTGTGCCAGAGAGCACGCCCGTTGAACTGTTGACCGATAAACCTAATCCGGGGCTACCAAGACTGTACGTAATGTGGTCGTAGTATCCGTTAGCCGTGATGATTGGTGAAGCGCTGAAGGCTTCACCGACAACCGCGCTACGGTACATCAGGTAAACGGTTGTCGCCGGGCTTAAGCCTTTGGGGTCAGCAGACCAGCAGCCCACGGGTTACGCAGACGCAGGGAGACTTCAGCCACAATGGCGGTTTTTTTGTAGTCACCAGATTTGGCAACCGGCACGTTGTGCGGTGCGCGTAATACCAGCTCTTGGAAGTCAGCCGGGTTGAAAATCAGCACGGTGCCAGCAGGCATCTGACGGTTGTAAACCACTTTCACGGTTTGGCCCAGCGGGTCGGTGATGGTGTTGACTTCCAGAGTCACAGTGGTGCTGTTTTCGAACATACGCATGCGGGTTGAATCCACTTCCTGCATACCACTGATGGTATCGGACATGTCAGAACCAGTCATGAGCACCTGCGGACGGCCACCAGCTTTCCAGATTTCACCCATCAGGCTGATAATCTCATCAGCGGTAGGAGTTGCAGCAGCAGCAGCAACCTGAGTGATTGCACCTGACAGCGGGTCAGCAGCGATAGCACCGGAATCATCAACCGAAACCAGCGCAGAAATGCCCGCCATTTTGCGGCCCACAGTGGCAGAACCAGCAACAGCTGCACCGTTGTTCAGAAACGCCCATTCGATATCGGCTTTCAGCTCACGGCCTTTTTTAGTGACCTGATAGTTTGACTCAGTACCACGGCCCCACAGTGAAACCGCATCACCAGTGCCAGACACTTTCACAACTTTGCTCAGAATCTGAGTGAGGTTGCTCATCATCATGGTTGGAGTGAAATCGCCATCGTCGAAATCATCACCCTCAACCTGTGCGTTACTGCCCGGTTTGGCGTCAGAATCGGTCTGCCATTCGCATTTGGTTGCGGTGGCGCGTGCTTTACCAATCATGGAATAGAACGGGGTCAAGTTCGGTTCGAGGTTGGCAATCCAATCGGCAACGTCTTCTTTGATGCCGATTTGCACGTAGGTATTAACGGGAGTGGTCATTGTTTGCCCCTGTAGGCTGATTGAAAAGAGTGGATTCTCAAAAGACAGGAGCACAATAATAGGGGGTGGGAATGATGTCAAATTTAAGCCGCCTAGAATCCATCCTAAGCGGCTTTCGAGTTACCCTTTAGGGTTATGTGACTTTTCTACGATTGCGTCGATAGCGGCTGCATTGCGGCGGCGTCTGCGCATGGCTCGACCAGCCTTCCCGGCCACTGCCACAGCCTCTCTGGCAACGGATGCACCGAGTGCGCCCGGCAATCCTCCCATTAACGCCCCGGCCACTGCTGCACCAGTGCGGCCACCAGCACCAGACAACACATTATCCAGCGCCGTAGCTGGCCGTTCGGCTGGCATTGCGCGGCTGGCCGCACGGAGTGCGCGGTAGTCGTTCAGTGCTTTCATGCCTTCCGGTGCTCTGGTTCCGGTGTGAGTCAGAGCCATCGCTTCATAAATCGCCTCATCGTTCGGACGCAGGCCAGCAAATGCTGCATCGCCTTTTTCTGAGAACCGCAACACGTCCGCTTGCATTGACTTCAGCGACTGAATTTTATTCTTCAGTGCGGTGATGACGTTCGGCAGCGTGGCCGGAGTGGTTCGCAGTTCCTCCATTGTGGCGCGAATTTCCCTTTCGATGGTTGCGGCCACCTGTTCGGCTGCTGGCTTCATTGCGTCAGCTGCACCAGCCCGGTTAGCCAGCAGGGCACGCCCGGTCAGCTTCTCAGCCGATGCCGGGTTGAGTACGCCCATGATGTCAGCCCATGTACCGATTTCAGGTGTCAGCTCTGCCGCTCTGCGTAGGTCGGTCAGCAGAACAGGCGGTGCGGAGCGCATGAAATCATCAACCACGGCTTGCATCTTGACTTCATAGCCCTTCAGCGCGTCCAGCGCCTCTTGTGGGTTGACGATGTGGCCCATGTCGGATTGGGTAATCATTTCATCCAGCTCTGGCACGTCACGGCGCAACACGGCTTCATAGAACGGGGTTTCGGCCAGATGCCAGTAATCCTCTGACATGGCCGGGTGCGGCACGGCGGTTGTGTGGTAGCTGCCGGTAAACGCCCGGTAGTTCTGAAGCGCATCAGCAAACGAGGTGCCTACCTTGCCGGTTCCCTCGCGTTTGAGTTGGCTGGCGAAATAGCTGGTAGCCTCCAACGCAGAAAGACGCCGAATGAAAATGTCGTTGGCGTCCTGTCTCCACGCATCTTGGCGGGCCTGCATTGATGCGGCCGCTTCAGCAGCTGGCTCACCCTTCGCGGCCTCTTTCTTGACCGCATCTTTCGACATGGCCTCATCCCAGCCGGATTTCACCTCCTGCACCGTCGATTCTTCTGCCGGAATCGGTGCCTCGTCGGTTGGTGTGTGCTCCACGATGACTGGCGCGTTTTCCTCCGCTTTGGCCGGAACTGTGTCAAACCACCCTTTGAGGTAAGCGGCGATTGACGGGGCGAATCTGGCCGTTAGCGGCTTGACCACTGCACCGACAGCATGAGCGGCTGGCACAGAAGCCGCCCCCAGCGCTGCGGCTGGCAGAACGGGCTGGTTATCAGCTGCCGCCTGAGCACCAGCAACAGCAGCCTGTGAACCGGCTTCCAGTCCGAGGCGTGCGGCCAGAGAACCACCAGCAAACTCAGGCATGACCAGCGAACCACCGATTTCATTGATGATGTGCTCCGCTTTCCCCATCCAAGTGTTGTTGAGTTCCTCGCCCTGCTGTTCGATGCGGCCAAGGTTGCCCGCGTCATGCGTCTTGCCACCAGCCGCGCGATAGGCTTCCGGGAAGTCGATAAAGTCTTCCGGCTTGGCGTAGCCCTTTTGCACTGCGTGTTTAGCGATATCGGCTTCGCTGGTTCCGTCCGGGATTCCGGTCATTACGAATCCGTTCGGTAACTCCATATCGAATGACATTACCAGCCCCCTGTGTTGGATTGCTGCTGCTGTGAATCACCGAACTTGCGTACCTGTTTGGTTACAGCTGCAACGGCTTTCTGTGCGGCGCTGGCCGGGGTTTCGGTGCCGTTCGCCAGCCCTGTGATGGTGTCCGGGGAGACGTGAAACGCCGCCACCAAGTCACGCATTACGCTGGGGTTGGTCAGGTCGAACCCGCCAGACTGCACCACGCTTTGGACGTGGGTCATGTGGCTTTCAGCCTGTGCCGTGGCGTTGTTTTTGGTCAGCTCTCTGGCCTGCTCACGCTCTGAATCGGTCAGCCCGCCGCCAGTGTGGCGATTGACCAGATTTTCAAACGCATCCAGCCGCCCGGTGTTCAGTGACTCCATGAGCGGCTTAATCTGTGTGGTACGCGGTGAGACGTTCGGGGATTCACCGACCTGAAATTGCATCAACAGCTGTTCATCGCCTGCTTTGTTGTTCGGCGTGTTGGCTACCTTCTGCGCGGCTTCCATCACCTTATCGAACATGGCCGTTTGCTGGCTCTCACTGGTGCGCAGGTTTTTGGCTGCGGTGGCCTGTGCGATGACCTGTTTTTGTTGCTGTGCCTGATAGACGCGGCCCATTGCGTTAGCGTAAGCGGCCCGCTCCTCTGGCGTGGTCACGTTTGGCGGGTATTGGATGGTTGCGGGATTGAATGCGGCAGGGGTAGCGCCGGGGGTTGAGCCACCAGCATTTGGATTGGCCTGAGCGTCAGCTTGTGCCTGTCGAGCGATTGCAGCGATGCGGCCAGACTGTGCATTTTGCAGGGCGATACCTTCCATAACCTGCTCATGGTGCATGGCCTGAGTTAGCCTGGCTTCTTCTAACCCCATGCGCTGGCTTTGCATCCGTTCCTGTTGTGCTTCGCGCTGCTGGAATTCTCTATCCTGCTGCGCCATCCGTTCCTCTTCCAGCTTGTTACGCGCATCGTTCTGGCGCTGCTGCTGCATCCGACCGGATTCCTCCTCCAGATTCTTGTTGTTGCCGGTTTTGTACCAGTCAAGAATCGCGGCCTCTGAATAGCCATCAGCACGCAGTTTGGGGATGTACTGTGAGCGCTGGCGCAGTGTGTAACCGTGGTCGTGAATGGCGATTGCGCCCCACAGACCTGACGTTAACGCCGCTGCCGGGTTGCCGGTTGCCAGTCCAGCCATGAGCGCGACCATGAATGAACCCTCCCACATGCCTTTGTGGATTTCAGAGACTGAAGGGGGTTTGATGGCCTGCTGTGCGCGTGCCATTGGCGACAGGTCTTGCGTGTAAACGCTGGGAATGGTGCTGCCCTGATTCGGGTTTAGCTGCTGGGGCTGGATGGC
>JAVBSF010000434.1:0-11866 GCA_031556925.1 Pararhizobium sp. | reverse complement strand
AACCGCGCATGCTGACTGCTCCTCGATCAAAAGCAGGCCTCGCTGTGAAAACCTCGCCCGCCATCCGCATGCTCACGCCCAACGATGTCGATGCTTTCCGCGCCATCCGCCTCGAATCCTTGCAACAGGACGCGCATGCCTTTGCATCGCGTGAAGCGGACTGGCTGACGATATCGGAAGCCGACTGGCGGCAGCATCTTGTCAGCAACAGCATTTTCGCTGCCTTCGAGGGCGAGACGCCGGTGGCGATCATGGGTCTGATGCGCCAGCGCGCCAGCAAAATGGCCCATCGCGCCACGATCATCATGGTCTATGTTCGCTTAAGCTGGCGCGGCACCGGACTTGCCGCAGCGCTGCTAGACATGCTGAACGCCCATGCCGCCATGACAGGCATACGCCAGCTGGAACTTGCCGTGAGAGCCGACAATACCGCCGCGATCGCGTTCTACCGCGCAGCCGGCTTCAGTGCAATCGGCCGTATTCCCGGCGGTTTCCTTGAGGACGGACAGGAATTCGACGAAATCCTCATGGCCCGGAAAACCCACCAACAGCCGAAAGACGATGGAGCGCCCCCATGAAAGCCATGTACTACGAATCCTTCGGCGAAACGCCGGACATCCGCACCCTGCCGGACCCGACGCCATCGGACGATGGCGTCGTCATCAAAGTGGAGGCGACCGGCATCTGCCGCAGCGACTGGCACGGCTGGATGGGCCACGACCCGGACATCAGCCTGCCGCATGTGCCCGGCCATGAGCTTGCCGGCATCATCACATCAACCGGCAAGGGCGTGATGCGCTACAAGGTTGGTGATCGGGTGACGGTGCCCTTCGTTTCCGGCTGCGGCCGCTGCGGCGAGTGCCATTCCGGCAATGCCCAGGTCTGCCCCAACCAGTTCCAGCCGGGCTTCACCCATTGGGGCTCGTTTGCCGAATATGTGGCGATCGACTATGCCGAGCAGAACCTCGTGAGGCTGCCGGAAACCATCGATTTCGCCACGGCCGCCAGCCTCGGCTGCCGCTTCGCCACTTCGTTTCGCGCCATTGCCGATCAGGGCCGCGTCAAGGGCGGCGAGTGGGTGGCGGTGCATGGTTGCGGCGGCGTCGGCCTTTCGGCGATCATGATCGCGTCCGCGCTCGGCGCCAATGTCATCGCCATCGATATCGCCGAAACGAAGCTCTCCTTCGCCCGCGAGATCGGCGCGGTCGCCACCATCGATGCGACGACGGTGGGCGATGTCGCCGAAGCCGTGCGGGAGTTGACCGGCGGCGGCGCCCATGTCTCGATCGATGCCTTGGGCTCGCCCGTCACCTGCTTCAACTCGATAAAGAACCTGCGCCGCCGCGGGCGGCATGTGCAAGTGGGCCTGATGCTCGGCGACCATGCCGCGCCGCAGATCCCGATGGCGCAGGTGATCGGCCACGAACTCGAAATCTACGGCAGTCACGGCATGCAGGCCTGGCGCTACGACGCCATGCTCTCGATGATCGCCACCGGCAAGCTCAACCCGCAAAAACTCATCGGCCGCCATGTGTCGCTGGAGGAGGCGATACCGGTGCTGACGACGATGGATACGGCGACGGATCTCGGGATCAGCGTGATTACGCGGTTTTGAGCGGGCGCGGAACGCTTCGTAATATGTTGAGAGTGGACGCCAAAGGTGCGTCACATCCCTTCTCCCCGCTCGCGGGGAGAAGGTGGCCGACAGGCCGGATGAGGGGCAGGTGGCGCGGCATTCTCGAGAATGAGAGTTTTGCCCCTACCCCTTGACCTCGATCCCAGCCTCCTGCGCGGCCGCGATAAACGCGCGTCTGGCGTCCTCGGGCGTCTTCTTGCCCTTCATCGTCGCCTCGATGATGAGCAAGGCCGCGTCCAGCGCCTCGCCGTCCTCGACCGGCCAATCCTCGATCAGCGCCCAGGAGGCTTCCTGAATGGTGTTGATGGTCGTGAACTTATCCGGGCCTTCCAGCGCCAGGGTCACGCCCTTGCTCCAACTCTTGCTCACGTCTTCTTCATCTCCGGGATCTGATTTTTCCCCTCATAGCAGCGATCAGCCACGATGAAAAAGGGCTGATCACGCCGCTTACCATATTCCGGATCATGGCACGACATCACGGAGCGACGATTTTCCCCCTCCCCGATCCGGCATCCCGCTGATAATTTGGAGAGGTGGAATCAGGGAGAACGCACATGGCACTGGCGGCGGAAAAACAGACGGACATGCTCTATGCCCCCATCCTTCCCGCAAACCCCGCCCACCGCAATGGCTGGCCGCTGCGCATCATCGTTTCCTCCCAGACCGAGGCCCGCCACAACCGGGCGGACTGGGCGCCGAGCCATCTGATCTCGATCCGCGCCACCGGCACGAAGCTGCTTTCGATGATAGACCTGCCGGAAGAGCGCCATCTGCAGCTGCAGTTCGGCGATGTCATGGACCCGGACGAGCCGGATGCGGCAAAGATCGCCCATATCGAGACCGCCTTCACCTTTATCGACGGGTTGCCCAGGGATGCGCATCTGCTGATCCACTGCCTGCGCGGCATCGGCCGCTCGACGGCGCTGACGCTCGGCATTCTCGGCCGCTATATGGAGCCGGAAGAGGCCGCCGCAAACCTGCATGCGCTGAGGCCCGAGGCCAAGCCCAACCGGCATGTCGTCGGGCTCTGCGACACCGTGCTGGGGCTGAAGGGAAAACTGGCGAAACAGGCGCTGCGCTTTCCGGCGAAGGTGTGGAAGCCGGCCAAGGGTTGAGGGTGCGGCTTGCGCCCTCTTCTCCCCAGCGGGGAGAAGTGCCGAGCGGATGCGAGGCGATGAGGGGGCTTTGCCGCAAGCTCTGAGCCGACCGCCCCCTCATCCGCCCTGTCGGGCACCTTCTCCCCGCTGGGGAGAAGAGGGAATAAGCCGCAATCTCCTCATTCCGCCTTGCCACCGCCTCCATCGTGACCAACATTCCCGATGGGATCGCCTGATCCCTTCCGTCGGAAAATCCCAAGAGGTTCCCATGGCCTTTGCCGCCTATGTCTTCGATGCCTATGGCACGCTGTTCGATGTGCATGCCGCCGTGCGCCGGCACGCGGACGCGATGGGCCTGGAGAGCGAAGCCTTTTCCGAAATGTGGCGGGCAAAGCAGCTGGAATATTCCTGGATCAGAACTCTGATGGGCGCTTACGCCGATTTCTGGACCCTGACCGAACAGGCGCTCGACTATACCTTCCAGCGTTTTCCTTCCGCCAATCCGGCCCTGAAACAGCCCCTGCTCGACGCCTATTGGCAGCTGGACTGCTACCCGGAGGTTCCGGCCGTCCTGAAGAGCCTGAAAGCGGAAGGCGCGCGGATCGCCATTCTTTCCAACGGCACGGACGCGATGCTGAAATCCGCCGTCGGCAAGGCCGGGCTCGATCTCGTTATCGACGATATCTTTTCGGTGGAGGCCGTGCGCGCCTTCAAGACGGCGCCCGCCGTCTATGACATCGTCACCACCCGTTACCGGCTTTATCCGAACGCCGTCTCCTTCCAGTCGTCGAACCGCTGGGATATCGCGGGGGCGGCGAAATTCGGCTTCCGCACCGTCTGGATCAACCGCGCCAACCGGCCGGACGAATACCCGGATTTCGGCCCGACGGTCATCCTGCCGTCGCTCGAAAGCCTGCAGCAGCACCAGGAAGGATAGGTCATGGCATGGTCGGCCGCGCAGTATGTGAAATTCGAGGACGAACGTACGCGGCCTGCGCGCGATCTTCTGGCGCAGGTGCCGGATGTGCCGGGCGGCGCGCTTTACGATCTCGGCTGCGGGCCGGGAAACTCCACGGCGCTGATCGATGAGCGGTTTGTCGACCGGCTGACGATCGGTATCGATAGCGACGACGACATGCTGAGGGCGGCAAGAAAACGGCTACCGCACCTCACCTTCGAAAAGGGCGATCTCGCAGCATGGCAGCCATCGGCTGCAGCCGCGCTGTTTTATGCCAATGCCGTCTTCCAGTGGCTGCCCAACCATCTCGACAGTCTGGAACGGCTGATGGGGAGCCTCGTCTCCGGCGGGACGCTTGCCGCGCAGATGCCGGACAATCTGATGGAGCCGAGCCATGTAGCGATGCGCGAGACGGCGGCGGAACCTTCCTTTGCCGCCTATTTCGCGAAGAACCCGCGCGACCGGAGCGCGCTTCCCGCGCCGGCCGTCTATATCGACCGGCTTACGCCGCACAGCGCCCAAGTCGACGTCTGGCACACGATCTATTACTACCGGCTCGCCAATGCCGAGGCCATCGTGGAATGGGTCAAGGGCACGGGCCTGCGCCCCTATCTCGATGCGCTGCCGGAGGAACTGCGGGCGGAGTATCTGGCGGCCTATCTGGAGCGCATCCGCGCCGCCTACCCGCCGCTTGCCGACGGACGTGTGTTACTGCGCTTTCCGCGTCTGTTTATCGGGGCGGTGAAGGGATAGTTTCACCTCGCCATGCAGGCCAAGGATGCGGGCGACGGCCTTCAGTGCCGCCGTTCCGTCACGGGAGAATGCGTCTCCTCCAGCCGGTGCAGCCTGCGGATTTCATCGGCGACCAGCGCCTGCAGACGCCAGAGATTGCGGTCGCGAATGCCGAATTCCTCAAGATGGGAGACCGTGTTGTAGAGATATTCGGCGCCGGAGCCGATATGGCCGCAGGCGCGCGCCAGAATATGAGCGACCTCGGAGGGCGGATGGCGGTGGGAAATGCTGCGCGCCGTCTCGCCCACCCAGAAGCCGAGCGCCATCTGCGGGCCATCGACCGTTTTCACCGGCAGCCAGCGCACCGCCTGCACCCCCTCGGTCTCGCTGACCTCGCGGCGCAGCATGCGCTCGATCTGCTCCAGCCGGTTGCCCTCCGGCAGCCGGTAGATCACGCCGTCGCAGCGGCCGCCCTTGGCCAGCGCCATCATCAGGCCCGGCTGTTCGCGCGAGCCGCGCCAGCTGTTGATTTCCAGCGTGAACGCCCGGTGCCAGCCAAAGGCGGTGGCAGGCTTCATTTCGACGGAATCGAATTCCGGTTTCCAGATCAGCGAGCCATAGGCGAAGACCCAGAGCGGGCCATGATCGGATTCGGCTTCCAACCGCTCGGCCAGCACCCGGTAATCGTCATCCGTCAGCGGCGTGAAGCGGCTGTCGAGGCCCCTGTTCGGCTCCTCGCGATGGCAAAGCGCCACGAGTTCCGACGTCAGCGACATGGTACGTTTTGCAGGCATCCCGGATCACTTTTTGCAACGCAAAAACCATCTTTCCTCTAGATGGCCGCTCCGGCTGCAGGCGTCAAGCCGAAAGGCCATCGGGGCTGATGCGGGTCGCCAGGAAATCGATGAAGGCGCGGATGCGGGCCGCGAGATGATCATGCCCGGCAAAGACGGCCTGTATGATCTCCTCGTCCACGGGCCTGTGATCCTCCAGCAGCATGACGAGACGACCGGCCGCGATATCCTCCTGCACATGGAAATAGCCGATCCGGCCGATGCCGATGCCGGCAAGGCAGATCTGGCGCATCATCACGCCGGAATTGACGAGCATGTTGCCGCTGACCGGCCGGAACACCACCTCGCCGCTCTCGGGATCGACGAAAGGCCAGCCGTCGCGGGCGCGGCGGAAATTGAAATCGAGGCAATTGTGCCGCTCGAGATCGTCGGGCGTCCGCGGCTCGTCGTGGCGCGCCAGATAGGCCGGAGCCGCGACAAGCACGCGCCGGGTTTCGAGAAGCTTGCGCGCCTTCAGGCTCGAATCCCGGAGCGCGCCCGAGCGGATGGCGATATCCGTGCGCTCCTCGATCAGATCGATCACCCCGTCCGTCAGCGACAGATCGAGCTGGACATGCGGATAAAGCGCCAGAAACTCGCTTGCGATCGGCAGGATATAGCGTTCGCCGAAACCCATCAGCGCGTTGACGCGCAACAGCCCGCGCGGCGCGGCCCGCGCTCCGGAAGAAACCATCACCTCCGTTTCGGCGATATCGGCCAGGATACGCCGTGCCCGCGCCAGATAGACCTCGCCCTCCGGCGTCAACTGCAGCGAGCGCGTGGTGCGCACCAGAAGGCGCGTGCCGAGCCGGTCTTCGATACGCGTGACCAGCTTGCTGACCGCAGACGGCGAAAGCTTCAGCCGCCGCCCGGCCGCCGAAAAGCTCTTGAGGTCGGCGGCGGTCGCGAAGACCTCCATTTCACCGGCACGATTGTCCATAACCCGATATCCTATGAAACAAATTCACAGGTATTTATCCATTCATGCGGATTATCACGCAAGTCTCCTTCCCTCATATTTCCGGCATCCGATTCAACCGGCGCTCCGACCCTCCCACCCGGACGCCACGAAACCGCCCGCCTTGACCGGGCGAAAAGGTGTTTCCATGCCCCTTGCCCTCTTTGCACTCACCATCGCGGCCTACGCGATCGGCACCACCGAATTCGTCATCGTCGGCCTGCTGCCGACCGTTGCGAACGATCTTCACATCACCCTGCCGCTGGCGGGGCTGATCGTCTCCATCTACGCTCTCGGCGTCACCTTTGGCGCGCCCGTTCTCACGGCGCTCACCGGCCGGATCGAGCGCAAGCCGTTGCTGCTCGGGCTGATGGCCCTCTTCATCGCCGGCAACACCATGGCCGCCTTTTCGCCGAGCTACGAGCTTCTGCTCGTCGCCCGCGTGCTCTCGGCCTTCGCCCATGGCGTGTTCTTCTCGGTCGGCGCGACCATCGCCGCCGATCTCGTGCCGGAAAACCGCCGCGCCTCGGCAATCGCCATGATGTTCATGGGGCTGACCGTCGCCATCGTCACCGGCGTTCCGCTCGGCACCCTCATCGGCCAGACCTTCGGCTGGCGCGCCACCTTCTTCGCGGTCGCCGGTCTCGGTGTCGTCGCCTTCGCCGGCATTGCCGCCCTCCTGCCCTCGACGCTCTCCAAGGCGGTCCCCGCGAGCCTTCTCGATCAGGTCCGCGTGCTCGGCAGCGGCCGGCTGATCATCGTCTTCGCGATGACCGCGCTCGGCTATGGCGGCACCTTCGTCACCTTCACCTTCCTTGCGCCGATGCTCGAGCAGGTCACCGGCTTTGCCGCCTCCTCCGTCAGCCTCGTGCTGGTGCTCTACGGTCTGGCGATCGCCGCCGGCAACATTCTCGGCGGCCGCCTTGCCGACCGCAATCCGGTGAAGGCGCTCGTCTGGCTGTTTGCCGCGCAGGCCCTTGTGCTCGTGCTGTTCTCGTTCACCGCGATCTCGGCCGTTCCGGCGCTGATCACGCTCGCCGCCCTCGGTTTCCTGTCCTTCGCCAACGTGCCCGGCCTGCAGCTTTATGTCGTGCAGCTTGCCAAGCAGCATCGTCCGGGCGCCGTCGATGTCGCCTCGGCGCTCAACATCGCCGCGTTCAACCTCGGCATCGCGGCTGGCGCCTGGATCGGCGGGCTGGTGGTCGCCTCACCGCTCGGACTGCAGGCGACGCCCTGGGTCGGCGGCCTGCTCGTGGCCGGCGCGCTCATGCTGACGCTTCTCAGCCAGACGCTCGACCGCAAGCCGCAAGCCATCTGTCAGCCGGCTTGACCCACCCGTTTTCTGTTCCATCTTAACCCGCAACCGCCCGGCACCCGCAACCGCTGGCCCATGCCGGGCGCTTTCCCGAAGGAGAACCCCATGCAACCCATCGTCAAGGCCAATGGCGCGGAGATCCCGGCGCTCGGCTTCGGAACCTTCCGCATGCCCGGAGCCGAAGTCCTCGACATCGTTCCGAAGGCGCTGCAACTCGGCTTTCGCCACGTCGACACCGCGCAGATCTACGGCAACGAGGCCGAAGTCGGCACCGCCCTCCAGCAATCGGGCGTGGCCCGCTCCGATATCTTCCTCACCACCAAGGTCTGGGTCGATCAATATGGCCGCAACAGCCTTGCCGCCTCGGTGGATGAGAGCCTGCGCAAGCTGAAAACCGACTATGTCGATCTGCTGCTCCTGCACTGGCCGGGCAGCCCGGTGCCGATGGCCGAGCGGATCGAGGGGCTGAATGCCGTTGTTGAAGCCGGCAAGGTGCGCCACATCGGCGTCAGCAACTTCAACACCCAGCAGATGGACGAGGCGGCCAAGCTTTCCAAGGCGCCGCTCGTCACCAATCAGGTCGAGTACCACCCCTATCTCGACCAGCTGAAAGTGCTGGAGGACGCCGAGCGTCTGGGCATGTCGGTCACCGCCTATTACGCGATGGCCGACGGCAAGGTGCCGAAGGATCCTGTCCTGAACGACATCGGCAGCCATCACGGCAAGACGGCGGCTCAGGTCGTGCTGCGCTGGCTGACCCAGCAGCACGGCGTCGTTGCCCTGTCCAAGACCTCGACGGCCAGCCGGCTGAAGGAAAACTTCGATATCTTCGATTTCCATCTGACGGCGGACGAGATGAAGGCCATCCATGCCCTTGCCCGCCCCGACGGCCGCATCGTCAATCCGCAGGGGCTCGCGCCGATCTGGGACAAGGCCGCCTGATCGCACCCGCGACCCGAACCAGCCTCCCTCTCCCGCCAGCCGGGAGAGGGAAAACGCCGCATCGCCGGATGAGGCCGCGTTCTTGTCTTTGCGAAATTATGAAGTAGGGTCCGCCCATTGCCATCGACAACGGGGAAATGCGTGCGGAAACGTTTCGGATCGGTCCTGCTGCTGCCGCTTCTCATCGGCGCGCCTGCGCTGGCCAGCGACTGGAAACCGGTCGAGAAGAACGCCTATTACGCCGTCAGCGGCACCACGGGGCCTGAGCTCTATGCCTCCATCGGCGAGCGCGGCCCCGAGATCGGCAACGGCATGCGCACCATCGCCTATACCGATTTCAAGCTCACCTGGACGCGCGACTACCAAAGGCGCGGAACGGCCTGCGTGCTTGCCTCCGCCCGGCCGAAGCTCATCATCACCTATGCCCTGCCCAAGCCGTCGCAGAAGCTGATCGGCGCGACGCGGGCGCTGTGGGAGAGCTTCTCGGCCGGCGTCGCCGCCCACGAGAAGGTGCACGGGCAGATGATCATCGACATGGTCCGGGAGATAGAGCGGCAAACGGTCGGCCTCACCGTCGAAAACGATCCGGGCTGCAAGAAGATCCGCACCGAAATGACCGGCATCCTCGGCCCGATCTCCCAGGCGCGCCAACAGAAGAACCGGGATTTCGACCGGGCCGAGCTCAATGCCGGCGGCAATGTCCATCAACTCATCCTGGCGCTGGTGAACGGCCGCTGAACCACCGGTTCCGGGGATATCGCCTCCCCCGCTTTTCCTGTAAGAGAGCGCCGACACAGACGATCAGGATCCCCGCCATGCAATCCAGCCCGGCCAATCCGGCCAACCCCCACGATATCGCCATGCCGGACTGGTCTGCCATCGCCGCCGTGATCCTCGGCGTCACCGCCTTTTCCGTGGCCCAGGGGCTGACCTACCCGCTGATCTCGCTGACGCTCGAAGCCCGCGGCATCTCCACGACGCTGATCGGGCTCAATGCCGTGGGCTTTGCCATCGGGCTTGGCACGGCGACGCTGACGCTGGGGATGCTGACCGCCCGCTTCCGCGCCGACCGGCTGATCATCGCAAGCCTCATCGGCTGCTCGCTCTGCCTTGCTACGTTTGCGGCGACCTCTTCGCTGACAGCCTGGTTCCTCGCCCGCTTCCTGCTCGGCTATTTCGCCAGCATGATCTTCATGATCGGCGAGGCGTGGCTGAATGCCGCCTGCCCCGACCGGCTGCGCGGGCGGGTTTCCGGAATTTACGGCGCCGGCATGTGCGCCGGCTTTGCCGCGGGGCCGCTGGCGATCCCGCTGCTCGGCAGCGAGAGCGGCTTCGGCTTCGCCATCTCGGCGATCTATCTGGCCATCGTCGCCTTCGCGACCGCCATGCTGATGTTTTCCACCCGCACCACGCCGGAACCCTCCTCAACGCGCGATCTCTTCCGCTTCTTCAAGGCCGCGCCGCTGCTGGTGCTCATGGTCTTCGCCTTCGGCTTCGCCGATATCGCGGCGATCTCGGCCATGCCTGTCTATTTCGTCAAGACCGGACACTCGGAAGCCTTCGCGGCGCTGAGCGTGACGATCCTAGCCCTGCCGACGGCCATCGCCCAGCCCTTTATCGGGCTGGCGCTCGATCGTCTGCCGCGCCATGGCGTCGCCATCGCGGCCTCGCTCGTCGCCGCCCTCGGCTTCCTCGCCATCCCTTTCATCGAGCACCCGGTGCTGATCCTGATCGATTATGCCCTCATGGGCGGGGCGGCGTTCTCGCTCTATACCTGCGCGCTCACCCTGCTCGGCGAAACCTATCGCGGCGGCATGCTGGTGGCGGGAAGCGCTGCCTATTCGCTGGCCTATGCCGTTGGCAGCGGCGCGGGCTCGGGCGTCACCGGCAGCATCATGGCGGCCGGCGGGCCGGCGGCGGGGCCGCTCAGCGTCGGCTTCGCGCTCGTGATCTTCACCGGACTGTTCGCCTTTTCGCATCGGGGCTCCACATAATCCTCGCCATGGCGCGTGGAAAATGGCGGCTGAAACGTCGAATGCCTGAACGATTGCGCGAGTATTTCCAAAACCTCGTTCCACATGGCGGCACCTCGTCGGGTTTGTAAGACATGCCCCATTAGAATGCCCTTGCGGGCTTCGCTCAAACGAGCTTATCGTCGCCTTCAAATGACCTGAGGTTATGGAATGAAGCGTGGACGCCTGCCGCTGACTGCCCTGCGCACCTTCGAGGTCGCCGGCCGCCTCAAGAGCTTTACGCAGGCGGCGGGCGAGCTTTTCATCTCGCAGGCCGCGGTCAGCCGCCAGGTGCGCGAGCTGGAGGCGCTGGTCGGCCAGCCGCTTTTCACCCGCCGCCATCGGGGTGTTTCCCTGACGCCGGCCGGCGAGGCGCTGCTTTCCATCCTGACCCCGGCCTTCGATGCGATCAGCGACCAGCTCGACGATCTCGGCGGACGCCGAAAGGCGGCCAGCGTCCGCATCAGCGTCGAGCCGTCCTTCGCCGCCTGCTGGCTCGTTCCGAACCTGCCCGCCTTCCAGAAGGCCAATCCGGATATCGACATCACGCTCGATGCGGATACCCGCCTCGTCGAGTTCCGCCAGCACGAGGCTTCGCTTGCCATCCGCCACAGCCTCACGGCAACGGGCTGGCCGCGCGTGGAAAGCCGGCATCTCTATGACGTGGAGCTGTCGCCCGTGATCTCCCCCGCGCTGCTCAAGGGCGGGCAGCCGCTCGAAGACCCCGCCGGGCTGATGGCCTTTGATTTTCTGCACGAGGAAAACCGCGATCTCTGGCACCAATGGTTCCTGAAAGCGGGCGTTTTTCTGCGGCCGGAGCGCGGGCTGGTCTTTGCCGACGGATCGATGACACAGCAGGCGGCGATGCGTGGCCAGGGGGTGGCCCTTGCCGATACGCTCTATGTGGAAGAGGATATCGCCGCCAGCCGCCTGATCCGCCCCTTCCAGACAACCCTGCCCTTTGGCAGCTACTGGCTGGTGGCGCGCAATTTCTCGAACTTGCCGACCGCTGCGCGGCGGTTTTCCGAGTGGCTTGTCGACGCGCTCGCCGCCCCGCGAACTGCGTAACACCGATCGCGGCCATCATTATTCGAAAAACGGAAACCCATGCGGTTCGATACCGCTTATCGAACGGAATAGTCGACCTATCTTCTCTCATCTCCTGAAACGAAGGTTATTTCCATGTCCAATCTCGAAAAATCCGGCACCTACAAACTCGGCGGACGCACGGTCAAACGTCTCGGCTATGGCGCCATGCAGCTTGCCGGCAAGGGCGTCTTCGGCCCGCCGAAGGATCGCGCCGAGGCGGTCGCGGTTTTGCGCGAGGCTATCGAAAGCGGTGTCGATCATATCGATACCAGCGATTTCTACGGCCCCCACGTC
>JAVBSF010000048.1:0-8054 GCA_031556925.1 Pararhizobium sp. | reverse complement strand
GAAGGTGAAGTCGCCGAGCGGGCTCTGGACGAAGCCTTCGACGTTCGCGCGCATCGGCACGATGGCGAGCGAGTGGTCGAGCGTCGCCCACGGCGCCTCGCGCTTGAAGACGACCTGCGCCTCTTCATAGAGCTTGGTGCGCTCGGCAACGTCGGTCGCTTCCTTCGCCTTGCTGACGAGGTCGTCGAATTCTTTGTTGCACCACTGCGCGCGGTTGTTGCCGCCGACGGCGTCGCAGCCGAGCAGCGTGTCGAGGAAGTTGTCCGGATCGCCGTTGTCACCCGTCCAGCCGAGGATGGCCGCGCCGTCGCGGTCCTTGGCGGAGGAGAGCTTCAGGTACTCGGCCCATTCGTAGGAGACGATCTCGACGGTGACGCCGATCTTGGCAAGGTCGGCCTGCATCAGTTCAGCTGCGCGGCGAGCGTTCAGCATGTACGGACGGGCAACCGGCATGGCCCAGATCTTCATCTTGAGATCGGAAACGCCAGCATCGGCAAGCATCTTCTTGGCCGCTTCCGGATCGTACTTGTCGTCTTCGACGGCATCGTTATACGACCACATTGTCGGCGGGATCGGGTTCTTGGCAACGGTGGCCGCACCCTGGAAGACCGCATCGACGATCGCCTGACGGTTGATCGCCATGTTGAGGGCCTTGCGGACTTCAACCTTGTCGAACGGAGCGACCGCCGTGTTGTAGGCGAGGTAAGCGACGTTCAGGCCGGCCTGCTCGGAAACCTGCAGGTTCGGATCGTTCTTCAACTCGGCAACGTCAGCGGCGTTCGGGTAGGACATCAGGTGGCATTCGCCAGCCTTCAGCTTCTGGGCGCGAACGGCAGCGTCGGTGGTGATCGCAAAGACGAGATCGTCGATCTTCTGCTTGCCACCCCAGTAATCCGGGTTCGCCTTGTAGCGGATGGCGGCATCCGGCTGATAGGCGACGAAGGTGAACGGACCGGTGCCCAGCGGCTGCTGGTTCATCAGTTCCATCTTGCCGTCAGCCTGAAGCTTGTCGGCATATTCCTTCGAAACGATCGAGATGAAGGGCATGCCGAGGTTGGCGAGCAGCGGCGCTTCCGGGCGCTTCAGGGTGATCTTGACCGTCAGGTCGTCAACCTTCTCGATCTTGTCGAGAACATCCGGCAGGCCCATGCCTGAGAAGTATTCCCAGGACGCGCCCGGAACATACTTGTTCCACGGATTGTCGGCCTTGTACTGGCGCTCGAACGAGAAGATCACGTCGTCGGCGTTCAGTTCGCGGGTCGGGGTGAAATATTCGGTCGTCTGGAACTTCACGCCCGGACGCAGCTTGAAGGTGTACTCCTTGCCGTCAGCGGAAATTTCCCAGCTCTCGGCCAGCGCCGGCTCGATTTCGGTCGTGCCGCGCTTGAATTCCACCAGACGGTTGTAAACCGTGTGCGCGGCCGCGTCGAAGGTCTGGCCGCCGGTGTAGAGACCCGGATCGAAGCCTTCCGGCGACGCTTCCGAGCAATAGACGAAGGTCTTCGACCAGGCGGCTGTCGCCATCAGCGAGGCAAGCGCCGTCGCCGCGATCAGAGTAGTCAGCTTTTTCATAGTGAGCTTCCCAGCTTTGTTCTTTGTTCTCGTGTTCTTTTGACGCTGAACGCGTTCACGTCCGGTCAAGCCCGGATGGAACGACATTTAACGAGCCTTTGCAATAAGGCTCTCCAAGAAATTGTCCAACTGGAAAATTCTTCCAAGAATGCCCTTAAACGCGCTATTCACGACTTTTTACCGTGAACGTAAACGACAAACAACCGAATCGCTTACCGTTAAATTCAAAAGTCAATCCCAAATTGCACGGATAGAGAGCAAAAGCGGACTGTGCGATAGGTCTTCTCGCGGGGCCGGGAGGGCTGGCCAGCTTGCAAATACCAGGCGGGGAATTTGCAGACTATCTACAACGGTCCTCCCACTCGCCCCTTCATTTATCGCTTTCCCAAAAATTCATCTTCTGGTTTAAACGCTTGAGGCAGTTGCTTCTAGCCAACCTCAAGTTAAACTGACGTTGCGCGCTTTAGAGGAGGGGGCTCTCGATTCGTGGCAAATCTGGTGAAAAACCATCGGCGTTACGACTTCGACAGCGATCTCGAGAAGGCGCTGAACCGTGTGGATTTCTTCCGTATTTTTCACACGATGACCCTTCGCTTCGGATTTGAGCATTTCGGCATCCTGCAGTTGGGAAACGAAGCGGATGCCTGCATGCTGTCCAACCGGCTGGCGCTGCACGACCTGCCATCGGGCCTGGCGGAAGAATACGACAAGCGCCATCGCTTCGGCGATTCCGTGGTTTTCAGGAGCCTGCACAAATCCGCGATCTCTTCGGTCTGGAAGTCCGATGACCCGCATCTTGGAAACGGCAGCAATCTTCTGGCCCAACTGGGTTTCGATATCCTGCTGTGCGTGCCGGTGCACGGCACAAACGGCGCCCGTTACGCCGTGCTCTTCCTCGGAGACATCGAAGACATCTCCCGGCAGGAGCATTTCGAGCTTTGCTACAATGCGGCCTGCGCCTTCGATTATTTCTACAGGCAGGTGCTGTCGAACAAGACCGGCCTTGGCCTGACCCCGCGCGAAACGGAAATCCTGCGCTGGATTTCCCATGGCAAGACCGCCAGTGAGATTGCCTTGATCGTTTCGGTCTCGGAACACACAGTCAACTCGCATACCGCGACGATCCTGAAGAAGCTTGACGTCGTCAACCGCACCCAGATGGTGGCGAAGGCGATCCGCGAGCAGATCATACAGTAATCGATCGCCGCGCGGCATCGATCGGAATTCCAGCATGCATTTTCAGACATCTTCAGTAACCGGAACGATCAAGAACCAAAATGATAGAACCGATCCACATCCTACTGGTAGACGACGACCCGGCTGAAAACCTGATCCTGCGCGGATTGATCAAGAAGGTCACCGCGATCAAGATCGAACTGCACTACTGCGAAACCATCGACGATGCGCTCGCCTTCATCACCTCCGGCAAGCCGGTTTCCATCGTCCTGATGGACAATCGCCTGCAGCCGCAAAGGGATTTCCGCGAAACCGTGCCGGCCATGCGCCAGAGCGGCTTCATCGGACCGATCGGGGTTATCTCATCCTCCCTCGCAGACCCCTATTTCCAGAATTTCGAGGAATACGGCGCCGATTTTCGTCTCGACAAGGCGGAACTCGATCCGACGGCGATCGAGTTCATCCTGCGCGAATACCTGACCCGCGCCTGAACCCGACGGGAACCGGCCTTCAATCCGGCCACGAAAAAGGCCCGGCGCAGATGCAGCCGGGCCTTTCCTATCGGGGATTTTTCTACAAACCGCTCAGGCCGCGGCGATTGCGGGCTTGGCGCCGACAACCGGCGGCTTGGGCGCGGGCTCCAGGCCAAGCAGGAAGTTGATCTGCGGACGGGCCTTGACCAGATCGTCGATCGTATACTGCTGCAACACCTCGAAGAAGGCATTGAGAGCCTTGCGAAGCGCAGCATTCAGGCCGCAGCTATCGACGAGAGGGCATTCGATTTCACCGGCCTCGAAGCATTCCGCCATGGCGAAGCTGTCTTCGGTGACCTTGACGATATCGAAAAGGGTGATTTCGTTGGCGGGCTTGGGCAGGCGCACGCCACCGTTGCGGCCCCGGACGGTTTCCACAAGACCGGCCTTGTTCAGCGGCTGCAGGATCTTGAACAGGAAGAGCTCGGACACATTGTAGGCCCTGGCGATCTCCGGAATGCGGCTGAGATGGCCGTCATTCGCCGCGCAGTACATCAGCATGCGGATCGCATAGTTCGTTTGCTTGGTCAGGCGCATCATCTACTCCGGCTCTGGATTTCGACGTCGCTGGCCTCCTCAAGCCGCAAGGTCGCCATCCTTGTTTTTTGTCGCGGCGCACGATTCTCGCGCCAACGCCTTTCTCCATATAGGGCTTAATCTAGTTTGGAACAATTCCAAAATATCCGAAAGATCATATTCCCGTGATCGCCCTCCCCTCGATCTTGACGCTCAAGATAGCGCCCGTCAAAAGGTGATCAATTCAGTTAGGTTAAAAATTCCATCAAGGGGAGAACATCCATGGCGCCTTTAACATCCAGGACAGCCGTCCTGTCGCTTCTTGCAGCCGCCCTCTCGGCCGGCACCGCGCTGGCGGATGGCGAGGTCAACATCTATTCCTATCGCCAGCCCGAGCTGATCCAGCCGCTGCTTGACCAATTCGAGAAGGAAACGGGCATCACGCCCAACGTGCTCTTTCTCGACAAGGGTCTGGTGGAGCGTATCCAGGCCGAAGGCGCCAATTCGCCCGCGGACGTCATCCTGACGGTCGATATCGCCCGCCTCACGGAAGCCAAGGACGGCGGCGTCACCCAGCCGGTCAACAGCGATATCATCAACAAGGATATTCCCGCCAACTATCGCGACCCGGCCGGCGACTGGTTCGGCCTCACGACCCGCGGACGTGTGGTCTACGCCTCCAAGGAGCGCGTTGCCCAGAACGACATCACCTACGAGGAACTTGCCGATCCGAAATGGAAGGGCAAGATCTGCACCCGTGACGGGCAGCATTCCTACAATATCGGCCTCTTCGCCTCGATGCTCGCCCACCACGACGAAGCCTATGTCGAAAAGTGGCTGACGGACCTGAAGAACAACCTCGCCCGCAAGCCCGACGGCAGCGATCGCGATCAGGCCAAGGCCATCTATGCCGGCGAGTGCGATATCGCGCTCGGCAACACCTATTATGTCGGCCTGATGATGACCAACGAGACCGAGCCGGAACAGAAGGATTGGGCCGGCGCCATCAAGGTGCTGTTCCCGAACAACAACGATCGCGGCACCCACGTCAACATTTCCGGCATGGCGCTCGCCAAGAACGCCCCGAACAAGGACAATGCCCTCAAGCTGATGGAATTCCTCGCCTCGGGTGAAGCCCAGCATATCTATGCCGAGCAGGTGTTCGAATATCCTGTCATGCCGGGCTCGAACCCCTCCGAGATCGTCAAGTCCTTCGGGCAGATTCACCCCGATCCGCTGCCGCTGGCCGATATCGCCGCCAACAGAAAGAAGGCGTCCGAACTGGTGGACAAGGTCGGGTATAACGACGGTCCGGGAATGTAGGCCGAGCCATCCCCTCACACAGAAAAGGCAGCATCCGCAAGGTGCTGCCTTTTTCGCATCAGGTGGTCATTCTGCGACGAGAACTGGGCCGGGGCACGATCCTCCCCTCTCCCCGCCTGCGGGGAGAGGGTCAGGTGAGGGGCGACATTCTCATCCCTGAAATTGCCGAGGCCCCTGCCCCTCATCCGCCCTTCGGGCACCTTCTCCCCGCGAGCGGGGAAAAGGAAATAGCGGCTAGCTTATTTCATCGTCGGCATGACGAATTCGGCACCGTCCTTGATGCCGGACGGCCAGCGGCTGGTGACCGTCTTGGTGCGGGTCCAGAACTTGATCGAATCCGTGCCGTGCTGGTTGAGATCGCCGAAGGACGAGGACTTCCAGCCGCCGAAGGAGTGATAGGCCAGCGGAACCGGGATCGGAACGTTGACGCCGACCATGCCGATGTTGATGCGGGATGCGAAATCGCGGGCGGCATCGCCATCGCGGGTGTAGATCGCGACGCCATTGCCGTATTCATGCTTCATCGGCAGATCGAGGGCTTCCTCATAGTTCTTGGCGCGAACCACCGAGAGAACCGGGCCGAAGATTTCGGTCTTGTAGATGTCCATGTCCGGCGTGACGTTGTCGAACAGGCAGCCGCCGACGAAATGGCCGTTTTCATAGCCCTGCAGTTTGAAATCGCGGCCGTCGACGACGAGCTTTGCACCCTCTTCAACACCCTTGTTGATGAGGCCGAGGATGCGCTCCTTGGCTTCCTTGGTAACAACCGGGCCCATGTCGGCCTTCTCGTCGGTGTAGGGACCGATGCGCAGGCTTTCGACCATCGGCGTCAGCTTGGCGATCAGGCGATCGGCGGTTTCCTGGCCAACCGGAACGGCAACGGAAATCGCCATGCAGCGCTCGCCGGCCGAGCCGTAACCGGCACCCATCAGCGCGTTGGCGGCCTGATCGAGATCGGCATCCGGCATGATGATCATGTGGTTCTTGGCGCCGCCGAAGCACTGGGCGCGCTTGCCGTTCATGGCAGCCGTGCCATAAACATAGCGGGCGATCGGCGTCGAGCCGACGAAAGAAACGGCGGCAATGTCCGGATGCGTCAGGATCGCATCGACCGCGCCCTTGTCGCCGTTGACGACATTGAGGATGCCCGCCGGCAGGCCGGCTTCGATCATCAGTTCGGCCAGGCGGATCGGAACGGACGGATCGCGCTCGGAAGGCTTCAGGATGAAGGCGTTGCCGCAGGCGATGGCGGGTGCGAACATCCACATCGGGATCATCGCCGGGAAGTTGAACGGCGTGATGCCGGCGCCGATGCCGACGGCCTGGCGGATCGAATACATGTCGATGTTCGGGCCGGCGCCTTCGGTGAATTCGCTCTTGGCGAGATGCGGAATGCCGATGACGAACTCGCAGACTTCGAGACCACGGACGATATCGCCCTTGGCGTCTTCGATGGTCTTGCCGTGTTCGCGGGAGAGGATTTCGGCCAGTTCGTTCATGTTCTCGTTCAGGAGTTGAACGAACTTCATGAACACGCGGGCGCGGCGCTGCGGGTTGGTCGCGGCCCAGGCCGGCTGGGCGGCCTTGGCGTTTTCGACGGCAGCCGCGAGTTCCGCATCGGTCGCGAGAGCAACGGTGCCCTGTACTTCGCCGGTTGCCGGATTGTAGATGTTGCTGGTGCGTCCGCTGGTGCCGGCAACGCGCTTGCCGCCGATGAAATGACCGATCTCGTACATGAGGTTCCTCCGTGTCCTGTTGTTGACGCGGATTTTACGCTTCAATTTGCACAAAGCAATGGAATGGAATAAGCATCCGTTGTGCAAAAATTAAAGCCGAAGGATGCGATAATGACCGGCGGAATCGTCAGAATTACGGAACTGGACATCGATCCCGCAAGCGGCATCCTTCTTTCGAGATCGAGATCATGAACTGGGATGACGTCCGTATCTTTCTCGCCGTGGCCCGTTCGGGGCAGATCCTTGCCGCTTCCAAGCGACTGGGGGTTAACCACGCAACGCTTTCCCGCCGGCTGACGGCGCTGGAGGAGGCATTGGCGACGCGGCTTTTCGTACGCCGTACCAATGGCTGCGAACTGACGGCGGAGGGAGAAGTCTTTCTCGGTTCGGCCGAACGGATGGAAACGGAAATGCTGGCGGTGCAGGCCAATCTCGGCCGCACCGACACGGCCATTGCCGGCACCGTGCGGATCGGCGCGCCCGATGGCTTCGGCGTCTCCTTCCTCGCGCCCCGGCTTGGCAAGCTCACGGAGCGCTATCCCGAGCTGCGCATCCAGCTCGTTCCCGTCCCCCGCTCCTTCTCGCTCTCCCAGAGGGAAGCCGATCTTGCGATCACGCTGGAGCGGCCCGAGCAGGGCCGGCTCGTTTCCTCGAAGCTCACGGATTACACACTCGGTCTTTATGCCTCGCGCAGCTACCTCGCGGAGAACGGAACGCCTGAAACCGTGGAAGACCTGAAGGCGCATAGGCGCATCGGCTATGTCGAAGATCTGATCTTCACCGCCTCGCTCAACTTTACCGGTGAAATCATGCGCAGCTGGGATGCGAGCTTCGAGATCTCAAGCGCCACCGGCCAGACCGAAGCCGTGCGCTCCAGCGCCGGGATCGGCATCCTGCACGATTACATCGCCCGTCAGGCCCCGGAACTCGCGCGCGTCCTGCCGGACATCAAGATCCGCCGCGCCTACTGGACGACCTATCACGAAAGCGCCCGCGATCTCGTGCGCGTCCGCACCGTCGCCGATTTCATTCAGGAACTGGTGGCGGCGGAGCACGCGATCTTTCTGTAGCTTTATTTGGTCGGCGCGACCAGCAGCTTGCCGGGCAACGGCACCGGCGAGCTTTCCGCGACCTCGGCCGTTTGACCGCTGCTTTCATCCCCTGTTTCAGCGAGCGCGGCCGCGTCACCCGGCATGGG
>JAVBSF010000349.1:0-11016 GCA_031556925.1 Pararhizobium sp. | reverse complement strand
CAAGATGACGCTCGACTCGATCAACGCAGCTGACCCGAAGAACCCGTCCGTAAAGCCGGTGCCTTACGTCGGTGTCCAGTTCGTCGCCATCCCGGAATTCCAGGGTCTCGGCACGACGGTCGGCCAGCTCTTCTCGGCAGCGCTTGCCGGTCAGATGTCGGTTGACGATGCGCTTGCACAGGCACAGACGGCCGCTACCCGCGAGATGACGCGCGGCGGTTACATCAAGTAGGTTCCTTCCCAAGGACAGACGACCCGGACATTTGCCCGGGTCGTCAAACTAGAACCTGACGTCAGCCGTTGGTGGCGTTCCCCATAAAGGCGACTGACGTCAGGACTTTTCTAACGAGAATAAGAAATCCGGCGAGTGCCCTCCCGTCGCGGCGGACATTGGACCGGGATCAGTGGGAGGGTGCATAATGGCTACGCAGAATACCCGTGCGCTGGCACGCTGGATGATGGCCCCGTCCGTCGGGCTTCTCCTGATCTGGATGATCGTACCGCTGGCAATGACGCTGTGGTTTTCCTTCCAGAACTACAATCTGCTGAACCCGGCGAATGTTAGCTGGGCCGGGCTTTTCAACTATCAGTTCTTCTACACCGATCCGGCCTTTTTCCAGTCGATCTGGAACACGCTGGTCATCGTGGTCGGCGTGCTGCTCATTACGGTCATCGGCGGTATATCGATTGCTCTGCTGCTCGATCAGCCTATGTGGGGGCAGGGGCTTGTCCGCATTCTCGTGATCTCGCCGTTCTTCGTCATGCCGCCGGTTGCGGCGCTGGTCTGGAAGAACATGATCATGCACCCGCAATATGGCGTGTTTGCCGATATCGCCCGCTTCTTCGGAATGCAGCCGGTCGACTGGTTCGGACAGTATCCGCTGTTTTCCATCATCGTCATCGTCGCCTGGCAGTGGTTGCCGTTCGCGACCCTCATTCTCCTGACCGCGCTGCAATCGCTTGACGGCGAGCAGAAGGAAGCGGCCGAGATGGATGGCGCCGGTTTCGTCAATCGCTTCATCTATCTGACGGTGCCGCATCTGGCGCGCTCGATCACGGTCGTCATCCTCATCCAGACGATCTTCCTTCTAGGCGTCTATGCGGAAATCCTCGTCACCACCAATGGCGGCCCGGGTTACGCATCCACGAACCTGCCGTTCCTGATCTACCGCACGGCGCTTCTCGGCTACGACGTCGGCGGTGCTTCGGCAGGCGGCATCATCGCAGTCGTCCTCGCCAATATCGTCGCATTCTTTCTGATGCGTGCGGTCGGCAAGAACCTCGACAAGTAAGGGAGGCAGAACCATGGCTCGTGCAGTTTCGACCAGAAGAACAGTGTTCTTCACGATCGTCGCCTGGATCATCGCTCTGCTGATCTTCTTTCCGATCCTTTATACGATCATCACATCCTTCAAGTCCGAGACCGAGGCGATCCAGGGCTTCAACCTGATCCCGTCGGGCACCATCGAGAGCTATGCCGCCGTTCAGGCGCAGAGCAATTATTTCAAGTTCTTCCTGAACTCGGTGATCATCTCGGTCGGCTCGACATTGCTGGCCTTGCTGATTGCGGTTCCGGCCGCGTGGTCGATGGCGTTTTCGCCGACGAACAAGACCAAGGACATCCTGATGTGGATGCTCTCCACCAAGATGATGCCGGCGGTCGCCGTTCTCGTGCCGATCTACCTCCTGTTCCGCGACTTCGGTCTGCTCGACAACCGGCTCGGCCTGACCTTCATGCTGACCATGATCAACCTGCCGATCGTCGTCTGGATGCTCTACACCTACTTCCGCGAAATTCCGGGCGAAATCCTGGAAGCCGCGCGGATGGATGGGGCATCGCTGTGGAACGAGATCGTCCATGTGCTGACGCCGATGGCTGTTCCGGGCATCGCCTCCACGCTTCTCCTCAACATCATCCTGGCGTGGAACGAAGCTTTCTGGACCATCCGTCTCACCACGACCAATGCAGCGCCGCTCACGGCCTTCATCGCGTCCTTTTCAAGTCCGCAAGGCCTGTTCTGGGCCAAGCTCTCGGCGGCCTCGACGCTCGCCATCGCCCCCATCCTGATCATGGGATGGTTTTCACAAAAGCAGCTCGTGCGCGGCCTGACCTTCGGCGCCGTGAAGTGAGCAACAGAACGAACAAGTCGAGCGGGAGCGAAACATGGGCAATATCAAGCTGAGCAAAGTCAACAAGACCTTCGGCGCAACGACGGTCATTCCGGGCATCGACCTCACCATAGAAGACGGCGAGTTCGTCGTCTTCGTCGGCCCCTCGGGCTGCGGCAAGTCGACCCTTCTGCGCATGATTGCCGGTCTCGAAGACGTGTCTTCGGGCAAGATCGAAATCGATGGCAAGGACGTGACGGATGCGGCGCCGGCAAAACGCGGCCTCGCCATGGTCTTTCAGTCCTACGCGCTTTATCCGCATATGACGGTGAAGAACAACATCGCCTTTCCGCTGAAGATGGCCAAGATGGATCAGGCTGCCATCGACAAGAAGGTGGCCGATGCCGCCCGCGTCCTCAATCTCACCAACTATCTCGAACGCCGTCCGGGACAGCTTTCGGGTGGTCAGCGTCAACGTGTCGCCATCGGCCGTGCGATCGTACGCGAACCATCCGCTTTTCTTTTCGACGAACCGCTATCGAACCTCGATGCCGCCCTGCGCGGCACCATGCGGCTCGAAATATCGGAACTGCACAACCAGCTGAAGACGACGATGATCTACGTCACCCACGACCAGGTGGAAGCCATGACCATGGCCGACAAGATCGTCGTTCTGAACGCCGGCAATGTGGAGCAGGTGGGCTCGCCGCTCGACCTCTACCACAAACCGAACAACCTGTTCGTCGCGGGCTTCATCGGCTCGCCGCGCATGAACATCGCCTCGGGCGCGATCTCGCAGCCCTATGGGGCTCACACGATCGGCATCCGGCCGGAACACTTACGCCTCTCCAGGGAAGGTGGAACCTGGAAGGGCGTGGTCAGTGTCGCGGAGCATCTGGGTGCCGATACCTTCCTGCACATCAATGTCGAGGGCATGGGCCAGGTGACGGCCCGCGTCGGCGGCGATTTCGGCGCCAGCCATGGCGACACCGTCTACCTCACGCCCGAGGAAGGGCGTGTGCACAGGTTCGATGAAAAGGGACTTGCAATTCGATGAAACGGCTTGAAGGAAAAAACGCGCTGATCACCGGATCAGCGCGTGGGATCGGTCGCGCCTTTGCGGAAGCCTATATCCGCGAAGGGGCAACGGTTGCGATCGCGGATATCAATCGGGCGCGGGCTGAGGCCACCGCCGATGAATTGGGCTCCTCGGCCTATGCCGTGGAAATGGATGTGACCAATCAGGCCTCGATCGATGCGGCGATTGCCGCGGTTGTGGCAAAGGTCGGGAGCCTCGATATCCTGATCAACAATGCGGCGCTCTTCGATCTTCAGCCGATCGTCGAGATCACCCGCGAGAGCTATGACCGTCTGTTCTCGATCAATGTCGCCGGCACGCTCTTCACCATGCAGGCGGCGGCAAGGCAGATGATCGCTCAAGGGCGGGGCGGCAAGATCATCAACATGGCAAGCCAGGCCGGGCGTCGCGGCGAAGCGCTGGTTGGCGTCTATTGCGCTACCAAGGCGGCGGTCATCAGCTTGACCCAGTCGGCGGGCCTGAACCTCATCAAGCATGGCATCAACGTCAACGCGATCGCGCCGGGCGTCGTCGATGGCGAGCACTGGGACGGCGTCGATGCGCTGTTTGCAAAATATGAAAACCGGCCGCTCGGCGAAAAGAAGAGGCTCGTCGGCGAGGAAGTGCCTTTCGGACGCATGGGCACGGCGGATGATCTCACGGGCATGGCGATTTTCCTCGCCTCGGCGGAGAGCGAATACATCGTTGCGCAGACCTACAATGTCGACGGCGGAAACTGGATGAGCTGAGGCTTATCGAAAGGAAGAAGACATGACCACGAAACTTTCGCTCGCCAATCTCGGTGCCATCAAGGCGACCGCCGCCATTCCCGCCTATGAGCGGTCCGCCCTCAAGGCCGGCATCGTGCATTTCGGCGTTGGCAATTTCCATCGCGCCCATCAGGCGATCTATCTCGATGACCTCTTCAACACCGGCAAGGGGCACGACTGGGCGATCATCGGTGCCGGCGTTCTGCCGTCCGACGAGACCATGCGCGGCAAGCTTGCCGAACAGGATTACCTGACGACGGTGGTCGAGCAGGACAACAACAAGAGTGCCGCCCGCGTCACCGGCCCGATGATCGCTTATCTCAGCCCCGGCAATCCGCAGGCGACCATTGCGCGGCTTGCCGATCCGGCGATCCGCATCATCTCGCTGACGATTACCGAAGGCGGCTATTTCATCGACCCTGCCTCGGGCCACTTCAATCCCGGCCATCCGGCGATCGCTGCCGACGCTGCAAATCCGACGGAGCCGAAGACGGTCTTTGGACTGATCATCGCCGGTCTCAAGATGCGCAAGGAACAGGGTATCCCGCCCTTCACCGTCATGTCCTGCGACAACATTCCGGGCAATGGTGAAGTCACCCATGCCGCCGTTTCCGGTCTGGCACGTCTCTCGGATTCGGACCTTGCCGACTGGATCGACGAGAACGTCGCCTTTCCGAATGCGATGGTCGACCGCATCACGCCGGCCACCGGCCCGCGCGAGATCGGCATCGCGGCGTCCGATTACGGAATCGACGACAACTGGCCGGTGTTCTGCGAAGAGTTCAAGCAGTGGGTTCTGGAAGACAAGTTCACCGCCGGTCGCCCGGCGCTGGAGGATGTCGGCGTCCAGTTCGTGCCCGATGTCGCGCCCTATGAGCACATGAAGATCCGCATCCTCAACGGCGGCCATGCGGCAATCGCCTATCCGGCAGCGCTTCTCGATATCCACTTCGTCCATGAGGCGATGGAAGAGCCGATCATCCAGGCCTTCCTCGACAAGCTGGAGCATGACGAGATCATCCCGATCGTGCCGCCGGTGCCGAACACCAATCTGCACGACTATTTCAAGCTCGTCGAAAAGCGCCTGTTCAACCCGAAGATCGGCGACACCATCCCCCGGCTTGCGCAGGACGGTTCCAACCGCCAGCCGAAATTCATCCTGCCCTCGACGGCCGACCGGCTGAAGCGCGGCGAGGATGTCGTCGGCCTCTCGCTCGTCTCGGCGCTCTGGTGCCGCTACTTCGAAGGCACCACCGACAGCGGCAAGCCGATCACCTTCAACGACGCCAGCGCCGACCGGCTGCATGAGGCGGCCTTGAAAGCCAAGGATAATCCCGACGCCTTCCTTGCACTTTCCGATATCTTCGGCGAAGTTGCGAAATCCGATCTGTTCCGGAGGCGTTTTGCACATGCGCTGCAGACGCTCTGGAGCAAGGGCACGCGGGCAACCCTGCAGCTCTATCTCGACGGACATCTTGGAGATTGAACCATGACGCTCTGCCCCCCGCGTAATCTCGTGGCTGCCCCCGGTCGGGCCGCTGTTACGCGAGGGAATGCTTGATGGTTGCTCCCAAGCTGGTGATTTTCGATTGCGATGGCGTTCTGGTCGATAGCGAGCCGTTGTCGCTCGATGTTCTGATCGGCATTCTCGGCAAAGCCGGTGTCGAGATGGATGCCGAAGAGGCGACAGAGCGTTTTCTCGGCAAGAGCCTCAAGACCATGTCGTCCATCTTGCATGACGAATATGGCCTCGCGGTCGATGACCGTTTCCTTGAGGACATGCGGCTCGATCTCTATCGCCGCTTCCGTACGGAGCTGCAGCCGGTTCCCGGTATCGCCGCGACGCTCGACGGGCTTGATCTGGCGCGCTGTGTTGCCTCGTCCAGCCAGCTTGAACGCATCCGCCTCTCGCTGACCATTACCGGCCTGATCGACAGGCTTGAGCCGCATATTTTCAGCGCCAGCATGGTGGAGCATGGAAAGCCCGCTCCCGATCTCTTCCTGCACGCGGCGTCGCAGATGGGGTTCGATCCGAGCGAGTGCATCGTCGTCGAGGATAGTCCCGCCGGCATTCAGGCCGCAAAGGCGGCCGGCATGCGGGTCTTTGCCTATACCGGCGCTTCCCACGCCAGGACGGAGCGTCATCTCGCCTCCTTGCGACGTCTTTCGCCGGATGTGGTGTTTGACCAGATGGGGGATTTGATCCAGTTTGTTCGAAAAGAACAAAGGGATGGGAACACCTGTTGATGCGAGATCTGCTGGTTGCAGTCGATGTCGGGACCGGCAGCGCCCGCGCGGGAATTTTCGATCGGCACGGCCGCCTGCTGGCCCGTGCCGACTATCCCATCGCCATGAACCGGCCGGAAGAAAATCATGCCGAGCATGATTCCGAAAACATCTGGCAAGCCGTCTGTATTGCCGTCAAGACGGCGCGGGCCAAGGCGGATGTGCCGGCCTCCTCGGTCGTTGCCATCGGCTTCGATGCGACCTGCTCGCTGGTGGTGCGCGACAGGGATGGGGCTCCGCTTTCCGTCAACCGCAAGGGTGACCCGAGATGGGATACGATCGTCTGGCTCGACCACCGCGCGCTTGAACAGGCGGACGCCTGCACGGGGACCGACCATCCGGTGCTTGCCCATACCGGCCGCGTCATGTCGCCGGAAATGGAAATGCCGAAACTGATGTGGCTGAAGCAGAACCTGCCGGAGCAATGGGCAAAGGCTGGCTATTTCTTCGACCTGGCCGATTTTCTCTCCTGGAGGGCAACGGGCAATCCGGCGCGCTCGCGTTGCACGCTCACGGCCAAATGGAACTATCTTGCCCACAACGATGAGGGTTGGAGCGACGATTTCCTTCGTGAAATCGGCCTTGAGGATTTGCTTGAGCGGGGTGGGCTTCCACGCGAAACGGCTGCGGTGGGCCAGTCCGTCGGAACACTGACGGCTGCCGCCGCCATGGATCTCGGGCTTGACGAGGCATGCCGTGTTGCCACGGGTCTCATCGATGCCTATGCCGGTGCGATCGGCGTTCTGGGTGGCTTTGCGGAGGATACCGGCAAGCTGGAGCGGCAGCTGGCCCTGATCGCCGGCACTTCGAGTTGCATCGTTGCCTTTTCTCCGGAGATGAAGCCGGGTTTCGGGCTTTGGGGGCCTTATTTCGAGGCCGGCTTTGCCGGCACCTGGCTGGTCGAAGGCGGTCAATCGGCAACCGGCGCACTGCTCGATCATGTCGTGCGAAGCCATAGCGCGGGGGGAGAACCCAACCCCGACGTTCACGCCCGCATCGTGCTGCGCATTCAGGAGCTCCGCGCCCAGTTTGGCCGCGATTTCGCCGCCAGGCTTCATGTCCTTCCGGATTTTCACGGCAATCGCTCGCCGCTGGCCGACCCCCATGCGCTCGGCGTCATCAGCGGCCTGACACTCGACAGTTCTTTCGATGCGCTTTGCCGACTCTACTGGCGCACCTGTGTCGCTATCGCGCTCGGCATTCGCCATATTCTCGAGATGATGCGGGAGGCGGGCTATGCTCTCGACACGCTTCACGTTACCGGCGGCCATGTGAAGAACCCGTTGTTGATGGAGCTTTATTGCGATGTCACCGGCTGCCGGGTCGTGGTGCCGCATACGAGCGACGCCGTGTTGCTTGGAACGGCCATCGTCGCCGCCGTTGCCGGCGGGCTTTATGCAAACCTGGCGGATGCGGGACAGGCGATGTATCCCGGCGGCCAGGAACGGTGGCCGGACCAGTCGGCAAGGGAAGCCTACGATCGCGATTATCGGAAATTCCTGAGCCTTTATCGGCATCGGGCGGAGCTGGAAGCGCTTTGACCTGGTCCGCGGTCCGGGGCCGCGGCGGGCGTCCTTCAAAAAAAATCCGGAATTTTCTCCTTCTGTCGGAACCTTTTTGCGGCGAGGCCGTTAAAGGCGTGTCCGGATACGGTTCGCATCGCCCCCAATGTGAACGCCCCAACGAAATCCGGCCTCAGCTCACATGCCCCCTCGGTGAGTTGTCGATATCAGCCAGTGCCTTCCCCCGGCACTGGCTGTTATCTTTTTGGGCTCCCTTTTCCCATCAGGTTCTTCTTCTCCTCAGGTGAGAATCTCGTATTCGCGCGCCGGAACGATCAGGCGGTACTCGATCTGTCCGGGAGCCGTCAGGTAGTAGGCCTTGCCATCGACGGCCGAGGGAACGACGCGCTCCAGCACGGTGCGCCCGAACGGACGTTCGTCCGGCTCCTCCGGCGTCGCGACCGGCGGCAAATATTCGATCCAGTCGATCTCGACAGCCTTCCCGCCCTCATGGGTGGTCTCGAAACAGTTGATTGTCAGCGATGTGACACCGGCTGACAAGGCGCCATGGGATGCCGAATTGACGGCAAGCTCGTGCAGGGCAAGGCCGATATGCAGCGCTGCGTTTGGTGAAAGATGCGCATTGATCCCGGTGACGATTGCGGGCATGTCCGGGTCCGGCCAGTAGGCCTGCAACTGCTTTTCGGCGAGCGTGAACAGATAGACGCCGCGCCAACTCGCGTCCGTGACCAGATCCTGCGACGAGGCAAGCGACTGGATACGTCCGCGGAAGGTGACGAGAAAGCAGTCAAGAGACAAGGCCTGCCGCGCCGTCTGGGCCGCGACCCCCTGAATGATGGCGAGCAGGTTCTTGGAACGGTGGCTCAGTTCCCGCAGCAGCGTGCGCAGCACCCGCTCGCGTCGATGGCTTTCAGAGATATCGGTGATGATGGAGAGAAGACCGACGGTCTCGTTGTTTTCCTCGACCCGCTCGATGTCGATACGGTAGATGCGGTGCCCGCCGGGATCCGTAAATTCCGCCTCCAGCGACTGGCTGCCCAGTCCGTCGAGAACCCTGTGCTTCGCCTCGATCAGCTTGCGGCCATAATACTCCCCGAACAAGGCCGTGTCGGGATCGCTGCCTTCGGGGATCGAAAGGCCTGATGGGAGCGGCCCGGTGCGCAGAGGTTCCAGATCGGCGGACTGGTAGAAATAGCCGATACCCGCTTTTTCCAGAATCGTCTTTGTCAGATGCCCTTCAAGGGCGTGGTCCTGGGGGCGTTTTTTGCCGTTGGTGGCCACTCGATGCGCCCTTCTCGTATAATACAATGCCCGTCGAGGTCAGCCTGATCGCGGTGTCCTGTCAGGAACGCTGCGGGCGAAAGGTTTCGCCCGCAGCTTGCTGGGTATGACGCCAAGGCCGCGTCAGGCGGCCGCCTTGGTCGACTCGTTGAAGAAAAGCGCCTGGCTGATGAGCGCCTTGACCATATCGGGGTTGAACGGCTTGGTGACGAGGAATGTCGGTTCCGGCCGTTCGCCGGTCAGCAGCCTTTCCGGGAAGGCAGTGATGAAGATCACCGGAATGGCGGCGGTTTGCAGGATATCGTTGACAGCGTCGATGCCGGAGCTGCCGTCCGCAAGCTGGATATCGGCGAGGATCATGGAGGGTTGCGTCTTGCGGAAGAGATTGACGGCCTCGTCGCGCGTGCGCGCGATGCCCGTGACGCGGTGGCCGAGGCTTTCGACCATCTGTTCGATATCGATCGCGATCAGCGGCTCGTCCTCGATAATCATGATGTCGGTCGCGACCTGACGCGAAATTTCCTCGGATGCGCGCTCAAGCAACCGGTTGACGGTCTCTTCTGTGGCTCCCAGCACTTCGGCGGTTTCGCCCGTGCGAAAACCTTCGACGGAAACCAGGAGAAAGGCCTGGCGCGCTAGCGGAGAGACCGAAGCCAGGTTGATCGAAGCGCGTTTTTCCCATGCGAAGGGCGAAACGGGCTCGGGGATCGCCACCGACGATGAACCGAACAGCTTCGTATAGAGCTGGAACAAGGCCACCCTGTCGTTGCTTGCGGTCGGAAAGATCGAAACATCGGCGATCAGAGCTTCGAGAACAGCGGCGACATAGGCGTCGCCGGAGGTCTGGGATCCCGTCAAAGCGCGTGAATAGCGGCGCAGATATGGCAGGAACGGAGCGATCCGGGTGGAAAGTGACATGCAAATACTCCCTCAATCTGGCTTGGTTTTGTCGCCAGCATGGCTCCAAAACGTAGCTCGAAAAAAAAGGTTCCAGGCATGGAACATATTTTTTGGTGGCGCATTACCCCGCCAGATGAACATCGAAGGTTATGTGAGTTGATGAACGACAGAGTTGGGGCAGTGCGCCAGCCGCAAAGAATGGTTCGCGCCGAAGATCCGAACGCACAAATTGCAGCGAAGTTGCGTGCGCTTTATCTTTCTGTACAGGAAGAAGCCATTCCGGATAAATTTCTGGACCTGCTCGAGAGGCTCGATGCAGTCGAACGGCAAACGCTTCCGGATATGACAGAATGAGTGAACGCGTGAACGTTGAAGAATCAGGTTTCAAACGGGAAATGCTGGCGGCTCTGCCGAGCTTGCGCGCATTCGCCATGTCTTTGATCGGTCGCCACGACCGGGCGGACGATCTTGTGCAAGACACCATCATGAAAGCCTGGGCAAAGCAGGATCATTTCGAGATGGGCACCAACATGAAGGCCTGGCTGTTTACGATCCTGCGCAACGAGCTTTACAGCCAGATGCGCAAGCGCGGACGGGAAGTTCAGGACAGCGACGGCTATTTCACCGAATCGCTTGCCCAGCATCCGGCGCAGTATGGATCGCTCGATCTGCAGGATTTCAAGCGCGCACTGGATATGCTGCCGCCTGATCAGCGCGAAGCCATCATCCTGGTCGGCGCCTCCGGCTTCTCCTATGAGGAGGCGGCGGAAATCTGCGGCTGCGCGCTGGGGACGATCAAGAGCCGCGTCAACCGCGCCCGCCAGCGGCTTCAGGATATTCTGCAGATTTCCGGCGAAGGCGAATATGGACCGGATGCGACCTCGGCGCCGATGACGTCGAGAGCGTTCGTATCCTGATCCTTTGAGCTTTCACGGCTGCGCAGTGAGTGGGGCGTTGCGCAGCTGTCGACAATCAGGCAAAAAATCATTCACTCCCGGATGAGGTCGCGCCGGAGGGAGCGATCCGGGCTTGTTTTGGAACTTTGATGACGCAAGAGCTGACGATACCG
>JAVBSF010000453.1:0-3200 GCA_031556925.1 Pararhizobium sp. | reverse complement strand
CTGCAGCTTCCGTTTTCTTGCCCTTAGCTACAACGGCGCCTAGCACAATGAGCCCAGCGATTAAGGAGAAAGCGCCGGCAGCGGCACCAATTCGAGAATTCTTCACATCCTCAGCTGATGGTGCTGTTTTCTTCTCGTAAACTTTTTTCAAAGCACCTTTATTCACTAGCCGTCGTCTGTCTTCGATAGTCGCAGCACTCGCAAGAGCGATGGCGTTAGCGGGGAAGCCGATTACGAGACTAGAGAGTCCTGACCAGAGGCTCACCTTAGCGAGATTAGCGCTAGAGGGGCTATCCTTTTTACTCTTCTCATAAAGCTCAGTAGCTTGTGCGGGAAGATTTTTAGCGACCTTAGCTGCTTTTTTGCTTTGAGCCTCTACGGTTTTGTAGTGCTTCTTAGCTAGCTTGTTGAGCTTTTCTACGTGAGCCTGTCCAACATCGAAAACTTCATCTACTTTAGTCATGATTTTCTCCTTAAGATCTGAAGAAAATATCGTTAACTAACTTCAACTTTCGGAATTCATCTGTAGAGAATTTCACCAAGCGATTAAAGCTTATCCCTAATAATTCCACGGCCTCTTGGGATGAAGACTTCTAGATGATCTTTTGAGTAAGAAAAAGTGCGCGGTTTTCCATCGCCATCATAGCTGTCAGAGGCCTGGACACCGCCGGGAGCGCTCATGAGCTTTGCGAGGTGTTGTACAGACATGAGGGTCCACTCGGAGTCTGGCCCACTAGCATTAATGCTGAAGTTACCCACGTCACCATTCGGGCGGAAACGAGTGTAAAGCTCGCCACTGTACCAGAATGTTCGAAGCGGTAGGATCTTCTTTCCTACATCTTCGATCCATTTTTCCCGCGCGTTGAAGTACTCGCTCTTCACATGAGCTAGCTGCCACTCGCCGGCATCGTCGAGCCAGTAAGGGCGATCTTCTGGTTCAAAATCAATCTCGGGATCGAATGTAGTCCGAAAAGTGATAGAGTCAAGCCGTTCAGCGCTCTCGCTGTAGTCCTTACAGTACCACTTGGGGTCTTTAGGCCACCGCCGCGCTCGAAACTCCTTAGGGAGCAGGTCTGTGTATTTGTGGTAAGCGTAGAAAAGATCGAAGTGAGGGTAAGGGAATGCCCAGAGGCCAGAGCTCTCAGGGGCCCGGGAACGCCAGCGAGACTGTTCACCGAACTTAACGGGGCCAAGGCGCTGGAATTTCATAAACCCGCGCTTAAGCTGATGTTTCTGGGTCATAATTAAACTATGGTAACATACATTAGCTGTAGAGTATGTAGTTGATAGTTAATTTAGCGAGGCGTTAAGGCCTGGAAGCGGGTCGGGAGAATCGCGTGGATTCAAATTTTATTGAAGTAATGTTGCCTTTCATGGGAACATTCATAGCGGGCTTCTTCGTGCTTCTTTTCATAAGTTACCTAGTGCTGAAAACGGTAACTCAGGGCATCAAATTAGATAAAATTCTCGAGGCAGCTGAAGAGGAGTCTCGAACTCAAAGAGATCCCTGGCGAGTGTTTAAATTCTCTCCCAAAAAACGAATTTTAAAAAGAGCTGGCAATCGCTGTGAACATTACTCTAAAACCTCTGGTCGCTGCACAGCTACTTCGGAGTTAGAGGTAGATCATATCTACCCTTGGGCAGCTGGCGGCTGGACTATCGAGAGCAATGCTCAGGTGCTTTGTGCTGGTCACCATGTGGTGAAAGGCGGGCTTGTGCCGAGTGACGAGGAAATTGCTCGCATTGAAGAGAGACGCAAGGGTTATTTTCCAGAAGGTCAAAATACTGAAGTTCGCTGGAGACCAACTGACGAAGAGCGCGAGATTCACGCTGGGAACAAACTTAAAAAGCCTGGGGGCGAACAGCTTAATGCTGCCAACCCCCAGGCTTAATGGGTTTAGTGAGAAATCTCCTCAAGAGTTAAGAATTCATCTGGGTTTTCAAGCCACTGAAAAAGATCATTGAGGAAATCATTCAGTGTAGATCTTTCAATCCTAAATAAAAATAAATCGTTTTTCTTAGCCCAATTATTTTTGAGGGTATCATGGTATCTCTGTCTATTGAAGAGAGATAACGCTTCTTCATCCGAAATTTTTCGACCGAATTTCTCGGGTCTTTTATGTTGAACTCCGTCAAACTCTATTAGTATTTTTCGAGAGGGTAAATAAAAATCATAGAGGAGTAATCTACCCTTTTGCGATCTAATTCCGTGACCAGTCCATTCTCGGATGTAGGTTTCTCCCAATTCGTCTAGGGCTTTTTTAATTAGAACCTCACCATAAGAACGTTGGCTACAGTCCGGGCATCCTCCACCGCCCAGAAAATGCAAGTCTGAACGCACCTTAAAAACACCATGATGAGAGCAAATAGGATAAATGAAGCCGCTACCGTCTAGGCTTTTACTCCAGTCATATTGATAAAGCCCTCTCCAGGCCTCAAATGCTCTTCTTTTGAGTTCACTTAATGTCAATTTCTTACTTTCATAGTAACAATGACGGCATCCCGTTTTGTCTAGCCAATGCTTAACAGTTTTGCTAATTTCTCCGTGGCGAGAGCATTTAGCTATTACTATGGAATTACCCTTTCTGGGAAAATCTTTAGTTACGAGAGAGAATTCTCCATGTGTCAAAGTTGAAAGCAACTGCTCGAAATCATCCAATGATATCAACCCTCTTTCTTTATGACATGAGTTACAGCCTGCCCCTTTGACATGATGATTCGCCCGCTGAAAAAATTCCCCATGAACTTTACAGATTATCTGTATTCCAGCTTTAGATTGCTTCATTTCTTTGGGATAAGAGTACTTTCCTTCATGAACTTCAATGGCTCGCTTCACAAAATCTTCATAATTGATTCGAGATGATGAGCAATCGGGGCATCCAACACCTCTTAACAGATGATTGGCCCATTGAGTTTTTCTTCCATGCTGCTTACATGTGAAAGTAACCTTAGAATTCATATTCACATAGCAATTATCTTCAAACTCATAACTGTCACCGTAAAGAGCTACAGCTCTATCAATAAATTCTTTGTTAGAGAAAGATTTAGGCATAATTTTATTTTAACAAAACAAAAGAGGCCAACTTGCTTAAGTTGGCCTCTTTTGTTTTGTTACTTTACGCTTTCCTCAAGAGCCTCATAGAATAGCTTTTGGACGCTCTCTATCTTGTTTACAGCGACGAATCCGCCGCGAATAACAG
>JAVBSF010000022.1:0-29219 GCA_031556925.1 Pararhizobium sp. | reverse complement strand
CTCAGGCAACCTTCTTCGGCTTGACGGCGGCAGCGCCGACTGCCTTGACCGTGGCATCGGTCGCCGCGGCGACGTTCGCTTCGGCGATTTCGGCAGCCTGCTTGGCGGCCTTGGAGAAGCTGTCGTAGGCCGAATTGGCTGCGGCGATAGCCGATTTGGCTGCGGCGACTGCAACGTCCGAGCCAGCCGGGGCCGACTTTGCGGCCTTGTCGAGCGCACTGGAGACGTTCTTGTTCGCTTCCGACATCTGCTCTTCGACGAGCTTGGAGACTTCTTCCTGGGCTTGCGTCGCGATTTCATAGACGCTGCGTGCGTAGGCGACGGCCTTTTCGACGACCGGCTTGGCCAGCGTGCCTTGCAGGCTTGCAAGTTCCTGTACGTCCTTGGCGGCGAGCAGTGCCTTGGTGTTGGCGACGTTGTCTTCGAGCGCGGCGCGCGCGGTCGAGAGATTCAGGTTGATCAGACGCTCGGAGCTGGCAAAAGCCGTATTGGCAAGCGAGAGCAGGGTTTCGATGTTGGCACGACTGGCGGCCACGAACTGTTCCGGGGTGGTGAACATGTGAATCTCCTAGGGTGTAAGGAAAAAGGCCGCAGATCAAATGCTGCACTGCAACAATTGCGATTGTAAAGAAGCCCGCAATGTTGTCAACAATTTTTTGTTGCAGCGCAGCATTTTTCGATCTAGCTGGAATTTAGAGCTTACGATATAGGCGATATCGAGTTTGCGCTATGCAGCATTACACGCAGGCGCCCGCACGGCGAAGATTTTTGTGCGGTGCGCAGAGATTACCCGTGCGTTCGCGACTACTTTGTCGCGCCAGCGTCCTTCTTCGGCTGAATCGTGACTTTCACGCGCGAAGCGTTGTTTTGCAAAACGGTGGCATTCGGGCCGTTGGTGACGAGATAGGTCTCGTTATAGCCATCGTAGTTGATGTATTGGCCGGTCACTTCGTCCTTGCCGCTGGTGACCTTGGCGCGGTTGAAGAGTTGGGCGATATCGGAGCGCGCTTCGTACTCGATGCGCTCGGCTTCGCCTTCAATCCATTCGTCCTTCAGTTCGCGCTTCTGGCGGAAACGCGCAAGGCCGCCCACGCCGCTCGTTGCAACGCCCTTTTGAAAGCCCTCGGCGTCTTGGGTGACGATTACCTTGTCGGACAGAATGGTCAGCGTGCCCTGGGTCAGCTTGACCCGGCCCTCGAAGATCTGAACCTTGTTCTTGTCGTCGACCGTTACGCGGTCGGCCTCGATGCCGACGGGCTTGTCGCGGTCGGCGCGTTCCGCATGGGCGACAAACGATGCGAGGGCAAGACAGGCAAGGCAAAGGACGCGCTTCATTTCTTCGATTTTTCCTTAGGTGTCGGGTAGATCGTCGCGCGGGCTGCGCCGACGACCGTGAGGCCGTTGATCTGGTCTACCTCCAGGCCGACGCCATCGAGCACCGACTCGCCGCGCGTCATATGCACCGGCTGGTCGGTATGGGCGCGCTCCTCGTCGGGGATCACCGTGATCCGCGTCGTGTTGAAAGTGTATTCGGGGATGTCGCGACTCGCTGCCCGCTTACCCCGAACGTTGCCAGTCAACACAACCTGCTGGCCGCCACTGCTGATCTCGGCCTTGTCCGACGAGATCGAAAGCGTCTCGGGCTGGCCGTAGTGCTCCAGGCGCGCGGTCTCGACTTGCGTGCTGTCGTCGTCGGGAAAATGCGCCATGCGGCCGGCATGGAGTACGTATTGGCGCTTGCCGGTAGAGTCGAAGCGTTCCTGCACGGCGTTTTGCGCGATCATGTCCGGATCGTGCCGCTGGCGGCCATCCGGCAGCGTGGCTTGCGAGCTGACCAGGCGTTCGAGCCAGAAAGTAAGGCCGGCAAGCAAGCCGGCCAATACGAGCGGGAACAGTGTGGCGCCGCGTTTCATGTTGCGTCGGCAAGATAGCGCTCGTGCAAGGCGTCGAGTTTGCCTTGCGCGGCGAGGATGAAGTCGCAGACTTCGCGCGCCGCGCCGCGACCGCCGCCGCGCTGGCTCACGAAGGCGACATGGTCGCGTACGAGCGGATGGCCGTCGGCCGTCGTGGCGGCAAAGCCGCAGGCGCGCAGGATAGGCAGATCGACGACATCGTCGCCCATGTAGCCGGCTTCTTCGCGTGTGAGCGAGAGTTCGGTCAGTAGCTCGTGAAGTTTTGCCCGCTTGTCCGCGACGCCTTGATAAAGACGCGCGATACCGAGGTTTTCGCAGCGCAGTTCGAGCGAGCGCGAACTGCGTCCGGTGATGATCGCAAGCGTGATGCCGGCCATTTCGAGCATTTTCAAACCGTGGCCGTCCAACGTCGAAAAGCCCTTTAGCGCATCGCCTTCGGCGCTATACCAGATCGTGCCGTCGGTCAGGACGCCGTCGACGTCGAAGGCCATCAGGCGCAGGCATGCCGCGCGTTTGCTGGCGTCCGCAAGCACGTTCGTGGTGTTTGTCGGTGCGTGCGCCATCAGATGACCTTTGCATCCATCAGATCGTGGGTGTTGAGCGCGCCGACGAGCTTGCCGTTTGCATCGACGACGAGGATCTGGCTGATCCGGCGCGCTTCCATTGCAGCGGCCGCTTCTGCTGCGAGCGCTTCGGGTGCGATTGCGCGCGCACCGCGTTTCATGACATCGACGACTTTCAAGCCGCGCAGGTCGACGCCGGTGCCGAGCAGGCGGCGTAGGTCGCCGTCGGTAAAGATGCCGAGCGGCTGGTCGGCCGCGTCGATAATCGCCGTCATGCCCATTCCGCCGCGCGTGACTTCGAGCAAAGCTTCGGAAAAACTGGCGTTCTCGGGGACGCGCGGGATGCGCTCGCCGGTCCGCATTACGTCGGACACGCGCGTGAGCAGCCGCCGCCCGAGCGCGCCGCCCGGGTGCGAGCGCGCGAAGTCGTCCGGGCCGAAGCCGCGCGCGTCGAGCAGCGCAATCGCCAGCGCATCGCCAAGCGCCAGTTCAGCCGTGGTGCTGGCGGTCGGAGCGAGGTTCAGCGGGCAGGCTTCCTTGGCGACCGCGGCGTCCAGATGCACATCGGCGAGTTGCGCGAGCGCGGAGTTCGCGTTACCGGTCATCGCGATCAGATGCGCGCCATGGCGCTTGATTAGTGGCGCGATCCTCAGTACTTCTTCGGAGGTGCCCGAGTTCGAAATCGCCAGTACGACATCATCGCGCGTGACCATGCCGAGGTCGCCGTGCGCCGCTTCTGCCGCATGGACGAAATAGGCTGGCGTGCCCGTCGAGGCGAGCGTCGAGGCGATTTTGCGCGCGACATGGCCCGATTTTCCGACGCCCGTGACGATGACCCGCCCGGCAGCGCCGAGAATGAGACCGATGGCGTCGATAAAGCGGCCGTCTAGGCGCCTGGCGAGTTCCGCGACCGCGCGCGCCTCGATTTCCAGCACTTCGCGTGCGAGCGAAAGCAAAATTTCCGGATCGACGACGGTTGCCGCGCGGGACTTGGTTTCGTGCATGGCGAGCCTAGGGTAAACTGCCACGCATTATAACAGACGGGGCTCTCCGGCCCTCTTGCGGGGCTTGTTCCCGCAACTCCGCGCGCGATGAGTCACCCACTCGAAATCATCCTGTTGCTGCTTGCTGCGGCCGTCTGCGCGGTCATGTTGTTTTCGCGCCTGCGCCTGCCGGCGGAGTTGGCCTATTTGGCCGTCGGCGCACTACTCGGCCCGGCCGGCTTTCATCTGGTTCCCGACGAAAGATCCGCACGCGGACTGGCCGAGTTCGGCGTCGTTTTCCTGATGTTCACGATTGGTCTGGAATTCTCGCTGCCGCGCCTTTTCAGCATGAAGCGGCTGGTCTTCGGCTTGGGTTCGCTCCAGGTTGGCGCGGTGATCCTCGTCATGCTGCTGTCGGGCTGGCTCTTCAATATTCCGGCGGGGGCGGCGCTGGTGCTCGGCGGCGCGCTCGCCATGTCGTCGACGGCCGTGCTGTCCAAGCTCTTGATCGACCGCATGGAACTCGAATCAGCGCACGGACGCATGGTGATCAGCGTGTTGTTGTTTCAGGATCTGGCCGTCGTGCCGCTGCTCGTGCTGATCCCCGCGCTCTCGCAGCCGCCCGAGAGCCAGTTGCGCTTGCTTGGCTTGGCTGCGATCAAGGCGGCGGTATTGTTATCCGCCGTGCTGTATTTCGGGCAGAAGATCTTTCGCGGCTGGTTCCTGCGCGTGGCGCGCGCGCGTTCGGCGCAGCTCTTCATGCTCAACGTGTTGCTCGTGACGCTGGGCTTGGCTTGGCTCACCGAGCATTTCGGGCTGTCGCTCGCGCTCGGCGCCTTCGTCGCCGGCATGCTGATCTCGGAAACCGAGTATCGCTACCGCGTCGAAGAGGACATCAAGCCGTTCCGCGATGTGCTGCTCGGCTTGTTCCTCGTTACGGTCGGCATGTTCCTCGATGTGCGCGTGATCGCAGCGCATTTCTTTACCGTGCTCGGTATTTTGTTGGGGCTGATGGTCGGCAAGTTCATCATCGTATTTTTTGCTGCACGGGCCTTCGGCGCCTCGCCCGGCAATTCGGTGCGCGCCGGGCTGTGGTTGTGCGCAAGTGGCGAGTTCGGCTTCGTGTTGCTGGCGCAGATGGCAGGACAGGGGTTGGGCTCGCCGGATCTGATCCAGGCGGCGGTCGCAGCGCTGATTTTGTCGCTCGTGCTCGCCCCGATGTTCGTGCAATGGAGCGACCGGATCGTGCTGCGTTTCGTCGCTTCGGAATGGCTGCTGCGTTCGATGGAACTTACACGCGTGGCGGTCCAGAGCATTGGGAGCGAACGCCATGTGATCCTCTGCGGCTACGGACGTACCGGCCAGCTCGTCGCGCGCTTTATCGAGCGGGAGCAGATCAGCTACGTGGCGCTCGACCTCGACCCGGACCGCGTGCGCGAGGCCGCTGCTGCCGGCGAGACCGTCGTTTACGGCGACGCGGCGCGGCGCGAAACCCTGATCGCGGCGGGCGCCCTGCGCGCCTCGGCTGTTGTCGTGACCTATGCCGATGCGTCCTCGGCCTGTCGCGTCGTCGACGTCGTGCGCGAACTGCGGCCCGATTTGCCGGTCGTCGTGCGCGCCAACGACGAAGGACAGTTCGAGCGCCTGTTGCGCGAGGGCGCGGCCGAAGTCGTGGCCGACGTATTCGAGAGCGGCATCACGCTTGCCAATCACGCGATGGCGCTTGTCGGCGTGCCGCTGTCGCGCGTGATGCGTCATGCGCACGATATCCGTACCCAGCGCTATACCCTGATGCGCGGCTATTTTCACGGCCAGTCCGATGCCACTGATAGCCCGGATACCGAACTCGAACGCCTGCGCTCGGTGGCGCTTCAGATTGGCGCCCACGGCATCGGAAAATCGATCGAAGAACTCGGGCTCTCCGATCTCGGCGTAACGATTTCCTCGGTGCGCCGGCGCGGCATCCGGGGGCTCGATCCGGATTGCGATTTGCGTTTCGAGGATGGCGATATCGTCGTGATGCGTGGCGTGCCAGCGTCCTTGAGTGCGGCCGAAAGCGTGCTGCTGCAAGGGCGCTGAAGCGGGTTAAAAACCCATGCAGACGTTGTAATTCTCGTTGTCATCAACGTCGTGGGCCGCCGCGACTGGTTCGCGGGCGTTGCTGGTGGTGTTGGAACTCAATGTCGCTTTCATCGCGCCGGTCGAAGGATCGCTGTCGTCGAGCATCGCGTCGAGTGGAATTACATGGCGTCCGCGGATGTTCGAGGCGCAGACGATCAGCGAGCCGCTAACTCCTTTGACGGCCGCCGTGCCGGTCGGGCCGACGACACCGAAAGTGCCGCCGTCGGCGTTGTTCGGTGCGATGCTGACTGTCGCCGTGTCCGCGCCGCCGGTCAGCAGATTGGCGCGGCGCAGATGATCCCAGACGCAGCCGGCTTCGGTTGCCGTCGCCTTGCCATCGTTCCACTGGCCTGTGATCTGGCCATCGCTGAGCGTGCCGCCTGAGGCGGTAACCGAGCATGCGCCCCTCCAGCGTGTCGCCGCGTTCCTGTCGTCGCCGGGCAGTGCGCGGTATTTGTCCTGGTACGCCAGTACCGCAATCGAAATTGCGCGAAAATCCTGAGCGATGTTTTTCACCTTCGCACTCTCGATCAGTTCCTGCCCCTTGAGAACGCCGCCGAGCAGCAAGCCGATGATGACCAATACAATCGCCATCTCGACCAGAGTGAAGCCGGCTTGCCTTCTCATCGAATTTCTCTCCAATCCTTATGGTGAAGCACCCGCAAAATCGGTACCACGTGGTGCAGCGTCGGTTTCGCCGTCCAGGGCGAGGTCTCCACGGTAACGCGGCAAGCTTGCGCGTTGGCGCGGATTTTTCGGGTTTGTGCGAGCGAGGCGGATCGGAATTTCGACACGAATCTGTCGACATTCCATCGCAGGGAGGGTCGCACCGCTGTAGATGCTTGGCCTTGTTATGGTTTTGTCACAGGGAGCCAGGCTTGCTTGCCGCGCGCATCGCGTGGCAGACGCCGCTGCGTGGGCGCCGTGTCTTGCGGCGCTTGGTGCTCAACTAGCGAGATAAAGACGCTGCGTATTCGCGCTGCTAGCCGCCTGGGCCTCGCCGAGCAGACAATGAGTCACGACTGCGCCCTTGCCCTTCAGACGCATCTGGAGCGGTGCATCGAAGGCAAATTCGCCGGCCAGTAGCGCGTAGGTATTGGCGTCGCACAGGATGGAGCCCGGCATGGCTTCGCCGGAGATCCGGCTGGCCAGGTTCACCGTGTCGCCCCAGAGGTCGTAGATGAACTTCTTCTTGCCGACCACGCCCGCGATGACCGGGCCAGTGCCGATGCCGATCCGGACTTGAAGCGGATTCGGGCCGCGTGCGCCTTCGCCGGCGAGCCAGTGGTGCATGTCGAGCGCCAGCCGCGCGACGGCAGCACAACGATTGCCGTGCTGCGGGTCGAGACCGCTTGCGACCATGTAAGCGTCGCCGATTGTTTTGATCTTTTCCAGCCCGTGTTTTTCCGCTAGTCCGTCGAAATGCGAAAACACGCGGTTGAGCATTCCGAACACTTGGCGCGGCGTCATGTGCGCGGCAAGGCCGGTGAAATTCACGATGTCGGCGAACATCACGGTGACCTCGGTGAAACCGTCGGCAATCGTCTGGTCCGCGTCCTTGAGGCGTTCGGCGATGGGCTGCGGCAGGATGTTCAGCAACAGCCGTTCCGAGCGGTCCTGTTCGATGCGCAGCAGCTTGTGGGCGTCTTCTAGCGCTGCCTTGGCCTTCTGGCGTTCGAGGATGGCGAAACGCAGCAAGAGCCACACGAAGGTCGAAAGCGTCGCGAAATTCAGCGCGAAGAATGCCATCGAGATTTTCAGTGGCACCTGGCTTACGTGCGCTGTCGGGCTATCCGCGAGCATGAAGTCGAAGACGCCGGTCAGTATCGTCAGGAACAGATAGGCCACAAACCACGGCAGCGATTCGCGCGGACTTGAGCACAGCAGGGCGCCGACCGGCGCGAGCAGACCCCAGAGAATCACGCCCGACGCGGTGACGAAGTTGCCGAGCGCCCATTGAGCGACGAACGGGAAGAACAAAAAGATCGAAAGCTGGCTTACGCGGAAGACCGCAAAATTGCCGCTTGCCGCATAGACGAACAGGTTCAGCGCAACGACTAGTTGCAGCAAGAAAGGCAGTGTGGTCGAAAGCTTGGGGCCCATGGCCCAGTAAATCATCAGCCAGCCGATCGCGGTGATGCTGACGAGGCCACTTGCGAAGACGAGCAAGGACTTCTGCAAACGCAGCTCTTCGCTGTCGCCAGGCGCTATACCTGCCGAACGCAGCCGCGCTATAAAGGATTCCGTGGAGCGTTTCATCTGATGTGAGTGTGTTGTTCTTGCCGGTTTTGGGGAGAGGCCTGCGTTTAGGGCAGTTGTCCGGCGCTCATCATGCGTCCAAACAGGACATAACGCGAAATCCAGATCATTTGATCGTCGAAAGCGCCGCCAGGGGCGGCGGTGTTCTCGGATTCCTCGCGCGCTACGACGATGGCGGATCCGGTGTTGCCGTTGGCGGTTTCGTCCGCGCCCGCGCTGGCGCCCGGCAGCGTCGCACCGTCGGGGATGGTGGCGAAACGGCCGTTCGCGCCGAAGGACCATACGGCAGCGGCGACAGCGGCCTTGGAGGCAAGCAGGCTGGCGTTGGCGGAGCCCGGCCGGATTTCGATATTGCCATTGGCTTCGCCCGTAGCCAGCGTGATCGGCGTTGCGGACTGGGCGAGGACAGCCGAAGGCAGATAGGCCAGGCGATGGTCCCAACCGTCGATGGCGCGAATGCCCAGTGTTTCCCACGGCAGCAGGCCGCGCGCGGCAGCGCAGTTGCCGCTGCTCTCGCGCGCTTCCTGCCCCAGGCCCGGCGCACCGCCCCGGGCAGGGCAGGGCAGGTGTCCGTTCGCGGCGGCAAAAGCCAGCAAGGCTTCGCGCGCTTCATCGAGTGCCTGCCGTGTTTCGCTGGTCTGGCGCTGACTGAGCTGGACGCGCGTGGTGAGCAGAACGCCGCCTGCGAGCAGGGTCACGACGACCAGCGCGACGGCAAGCTCGATCAGCGTGAAGCCCTGTTCGACGCTTTGCATGTTCAAATGCCGTGCACGCGTTGCAGGCGGGTTTTTGTGACTGGCGCGGTGTTTGCCTGCCATACGGCCTGCCAGCCGAGTGACGGTAGCGTCAGCACGATGCGGGCCGGGTTTTGCGGGTTGAACTGGATGAATTGGGTCCATGAGTTGAAGCACAGCCATTCGATGGCGACCGTGTCGCCGGATTCCCCTGCGGGCGCGTACTGTGTGCAGGCGTTCTTGGCCCGTGGTTGGGCTGGGGCCTTGGCGGCGGGAAATGCGTCTATCACGCGCCGATCGAGGAAGTTGATGACGGGATGGCCATCCGTATCGAGATACCAGGCCCAGGATGGCTGCGCGGGGTCGTCGGGCGTCGGCGCGCTGCGCAACAAGGCGCGCAGGCCGTTCGTATCGTTGCTGCCGGCCAGTTCGAGCAGCACGCGCGGCGCGACCGCGTCGTAGACGTCGCGCGCGCTCACCGCTAACACGCTGTCATTGAAGCCTACTTGCGTCGGTGCGCGCACCGCTTGCGTACCGGAGGCGTTGTTGACGTCGCCAAGCGCTTCGAGGAAGTTGGCGGCGCCGCCGTTATTGCAGCGCTCGCCAGGCGTTCGCGCCTGATTGGCCAGACGCGCTCCCGGGGCGATCAGGACGGCGATGATGTTCGTGCGCGTGCGACGCGCCGCGTCGTACAGAACGAAACTTCCACCCCAGGCGGGATTCAACGCCGGTTGCGTGACGCCGCGCCAGTCGACATGCAGCGCGTTGCGTGCGCCGCTCGAAAGGGCATACCAGAGACATTCGCCGCTGCCGTCGCGCGGGGGATCGATGCCTAGCGTTTTCCACGGCAGGCGGCCGATCAGCGGTGTGTTGCCGCCGCAGCTCAAGGCCGCCTCGCCGTTGTTGGCGAGATCCGGACACGGCAGGGCTCCCGGCGACGAACCCGCATGGGCTGCGTACTGGATCAGCGCATCGCGCGCCAGCCGCAGGGTGGTTTCGGTCTGGATCTTCGCGTGCTGGTTGAAGCTGCCAGCAAGGCGCGTCGCATAAACTGCCCAGGCAATGCCAGCGCCGAAGACGGCAAGCAGCACGACTGGCAGGGCAAAGCCGCGAGAGGAGGCTCGCGTCACTGGCCTTGATCGGCAGCAAACTGGACAGAACCCCCGACGGGGACTTCGACCGAGTGGCCCGGGCGGGTCTGCATGCGCGCGCTGCTGACGCCAACTTGCACGACCGGCATCCGGTCGTGCATCGGCGCGCCGTTGAGCCAGACGGTTTTTTTGCCATCGCTACGCAATACGATGCCGTCCAGCCTCATTTCGGTGCTGTCGGCCACGCTGTCGGCTGGCAGATTGCGCGTGCGCATCGTGTCGAGCTTTGCGCGCTTGTCGGGCGTGGTGAACAAACGTCCTAGCCCTGCCGCCGGATCGGCCGGCGACGCCGCGTGCGTGGAGGCCGGCGCTACAAGCAGGAGCACAAGGAATTCGAGACGGAAATGCGACTTCATGGACGGGCAGGGACGTTCAAGTGCAGAGTTACCCAGTCTAGCTCACAGTTGCTGTTTATGGCACCGGGATTTTCGCTGGCTAGGCCGGGTTCTCGTTCCATAATGCAGCGACGCGGCAGTACGAGGGCGCTGCCCGGACTGTCGAGATCGGCGAGCAGGCGTAAGAGATCGCCTTCATGGGCCAGATGGGCGCGCAGCGTCATGCGGCTTGCGCGCAAGGTAAGGTCGGGGAAGGATTGACCGATGACGCGCTGGGGCGAGAGTTCGAATTCGGCGCTGGCAATCTTGCGCGAATCCTTGATTCGCTTGACGCGCTCGCCCCAATCGAGGCGGCGCTCCTCGCCGATCAGGCCCTCCTGCTGGAAGACGACGAAGCGTTCGAGCGCGCGGCGGATCGCCGGTGCATTGTGCTGGGCGTCTGCGAGACGTTGGGCGATGGTGCGCCGCTCGCCCGCTGCTTGCGCGTTGGCGGATTGGGCGATTGCATTTCGGTCGAGCGCCGCGCCGAGGAAGCCTGCGCCGATTGCGAGCATGCCGAGCGAGGCGACGAGGGCCAGCACGAAGCGGCGCAAGGTGTTATTCCAGCTCATGAGCGGACCTCGACCGGAAAGCTCACTTTGAGCGATACCTCGGCGGCGGACGCATTCCCTTCCGCGCTGCGCAGCGTGCGGTCGGACCCATAATCGAATGGCAGGCGCAGCACCGAGGCTTCGATTGCGCCTTCGCGACGCAAGTCTTCGAGAATCAGGTTTACCAATGCGACGGTTTCGCGCTGGCTCTGCGGTGCGTTCGCGTTGAGGCGCGCTGTCAGCACCGCGACCGAGCCGATGCGGGGTGTTTGGTTGGCGGATTCCTGCGCCGCTATTTGGCTGACGTCCGCCAGTACATGCTCGGGGAGCGACCATTCGAGACGTTGCAGATCGATTTCCGGATGGCGGTCGAGTACGCGGCTGATTCGCTTTAAGGCAGGTCCCGGACCGAGGCCGAGTCGGCCGATCTCGTCGAGTTCCTGGACCACGGCCTGAATGGCTTCGACCGAGGCCGGCAGCTTGGGCATCGTCGCGAGCAGACTGTCGTAGCGAAGCTGGCGGAGCTGCATGTCGTGGCGGATTTCGTTGCGCGTCTGATCGAGAGTACGGGTATCGAGTTCGGTGCGCACTGCGATCAGCAACGCCAGGACCAGGCCGAACAGGCCGGCGGCAAGCGTGGCGCGCTGCGCGAGCCACCAGCGGTAAGCCTTGCGGTCGCTCGCCGGAGCGAGCTGGACCGCGCTGTTGCGCCGCGCCGCAAGATGGGTCAGGAGTTGCGTGGCGTCCGAGTCCGGCGAGTGCGAACGCAGACCGAGCCCGCGTTCGCGCTCGCCAAGATCGAGCAACGAAAAGCGCAGAAGATCGCTATCGCCGCAGGCGGCGCGCAAGGCGGCGTGCTCGGCGCTATCGGCGAGAACCGCGACCGCGAGCGGCGTATTGCGCGCGAGCGAGCGTTGGGCGACGAGGTATTGATAGGTTTTCTGGACTTCGAAAAGTACGTTCCCGGACCATTCCGGTCCGTTCGAAGCTTGCACGGCGAGGCGCGAGAAGCGCAGCCGGCCGTCTTCGAACAGCGTTTGGCGAATGCCGGTGGCGGTGCGACAGACGGCCAGCACGCGCGAATGCGAGCGCAGCAAGGGGCGTAGCGCGGCGCCGATCAGCAGCGCGGGCGTCGTGATGCCGGCGATCACGACGTCGGCGTAGCGCAGGCGCTCCATCCAGGGGTCGAGCTGGGCCGGCCGCGTCAGCGCGATAAAAAGCATGCGTTCGTCGCGCCGACCGGAGCGTTCGCGCCCGAGCGACAGACTCGTAACATAAGGCGAGCCATAAAAGTGCTGGCTCTGTTTGCGGTTGCGTAGCGCCGTGCGGTCGCGGCCGACGACGTAGGGCACGGTTTCGAATAGAAAACCCTCCTCGACGCAGTCGGCGAGCAGCGTGAATAGCGCGCCGGTCTGCGTGGCAAGCCATGTTTCGAAAGCCGCAAAACCTGTGTCGTCGGCCGCGAAAGCGGGGCCGTGTTCGAGCTGGCCGGCACGCCAGAACCAGGCAACGAGCGCTTCGGAATCGAGGCTGAGGACGCAGCGGCGAGTCATTTCAGATTTTCATCCGCGTGATGATGTCGTAGATCGGTCCCAGCACGGAGAGCATCACCCACAGCAGCAGGCCGCCGAGCAGCAAGGTCAGCAGGGGTTCGATCAGCGTCTGAAGTTTCAGGATCGATTCGCGCACGTCGCGTTCGTAAAAATAGCTCACGTTCGCGAGCGCACGGTCGAGCGCGCCGGTATTTTCGCCGACGCGCAGCATCCGCGTGACCAGCGGCGGGAACAGGCCGACCTGCGTGAACGCCGCGCTGACGTTCTGTCCCTCGGATATGAGTTGTTCGACGCGGACCAGCGCCTGGCGCACGACGGTGTTGCCGGCCGCGTCCTGCGCGATGCGTACGGCATCGATGATCGCGATGCCCGAGGCATACATCATCGAGAACAGCGAGGCGAAGCGCGCGAGCACGATCTTGCGATAGACCGCGCCGAAGATGGGCGCGGTGAGCTTGAAACGGTCGATGCGCAGGCGCACGAGCGGATTCTGCCGCGCTAGCGTGTGGAGGCCGATGCTGGTTGCGACGAGGAGGGTAAACAACACGGCGCCGTGGCGCGTGACGAAATTCGATACGGCGATCAGGATGCGGGTGCGCAGCGGCAGTTGCGCGCCTATCGAAAGGAAGAGCTTAGAGAGTTCGGGCACCAGATAAAGCATCGCGGTCGTGATCGCCATGCCGATGATTGCGATCACGAAGCCCGGATAGATGACGAGCCGGCGCATGTAGCCGGCCAGTTCGTCGTTGCGCTTGAGCGATTCGTTGAGGCTGGCGAGCACCTCGGATAGCTTGCCGGCGGTTTCTCCGGCGCGCACCAGCGCGCAGAAAACCGCATCGAAGGCCGCCGGCTGCTCGGCCATCGCTTGCGAAAGGCTTTGCCCGCCTTCGATGCTCTCGACGAGTCCGGCAACGATTTCGCGCAGACGCGGATGTTCGGTCGAGTCGCGCAGATCGCATAGCGATTCGATGAGGGGTACGCCGGCGCGTGTGAGCTGTTCGAGGTGAAAGCAGAAGTGCATGACTTCGCGTGGCGGAATCCGGCCGCGCCGCAAGAACGTCATGCCGCGCGAGGGCTCGCCGTTGATGAAGTCCAGGTCCATGCGGCGCAGGCGCATTTCGAGGTCGACGAGGTTGGCTGCCTCCATCTCGCCGCGCACGAGACGGCCGTTGCGGCTCATCGCGCGATAACCGAAGACTGTCACGCGTTCAACTCATTCGGTCGGTCATATCGACCACTCGGGTCAGCTCGGCAAGCGAGGTCGTGCCGTCGAGTACGCGCCGGATGCCGTCCTCGGCAAGCGTGCGGAACCCCTTGGCGCGTGCGGTGTTGCGGATTTCGCGTTGGGTCGCGCGGCGGGCGACGAGTTCGTCGAGGTCGGCGTCCATGCGCAGGAGTTCCATGAGCGCGGTGCGGCCGCGAAAACCCTGGAATTCGCAGCGCGTGCAGCCGCCCGGATCGAAGATCGCCGCCGGCGCGCGCTCGGCCGCCACGCCCATGAGCCGCAATTCGTAGTCCTCCGGCGTGCGCGCGCGGCGGCAGTGTGGGCAAAGCTTGCGTACGAGTCTTTGGCCGATCACGCCGATGATGTTGCCGGCCATGATGTCCGGCAGGATGCCGATGTCGAGCAGGCGCGGGATTGTGCCGAGCGCGGAGTTCGTATGCAGCGTCGAATAGACCTGGTGGCCCGTCATCGCGGCGCGGAAGGCCATCTCGGCCGTGTCGGCGTCGCGGATCTCGCCAACCAGGATCACATCCGGATCCTGCCGCATCATCGCGCGCACGCCGTTTGCGAAATCGAGCTTGGCGGCTTCCGAGATCGAGGTCTGGCGGATCATGGCCATCGGATATTCGACCGGATCTTCGAGCGTCATCACGTTGATGCCCTCGTCGTTGATATGGCCGAGCACCGAGTAGAGCGTCGTGGTTTTGCCGCTGCCGGTCGGTCCGGTGACGAGGATGATGCCCTCGGGACGCGCAATCATGAGTTTGAGCATATCGAGCTGTGCGTCGGCCAGCCCGAGTCCGCCGAGCGCGACGATGCCCTTCTGGCGGTCGAGCACGCGCAGCACGATGTTTTCGCCGTGAATCGTCGGTTGCGTGGACACACGAAAATCGATGGCTCGGCCATTGATGTTGAGCGAGACGCGGCCGTCCTGCGGCGCGCGCGTCTCGGCGATATTCATGCCGCTCATGACCTTGACGCGCACGGCCATGGCCTGCCAGTAGGACTGGTGCAGCGAGCGGATCTGCCGCAGCATGCCGTCGATGCGGTAGCGGATGCGCAGGAAGCCGGTCTCGGGCTCGAAGTGGATGTCCGAGGCTTCGCGCTTGACGGCGTCCGTCAGGATCGAGTCGATCAGCCGGACGACCGGCTGGCTGTATTCGTCCGAAGAGGATTGCAGTCCTCGGAAATCGATTTCACCGGTTTCGATCTCGTGCAGGATGCCGTCAATCGACAGTTCGTAGCCGTAGGCCTGGTCGATGGCGCGCGCGATTTCGGTTTCGCCGGCAAGCAGTGTTTCGATTTCCAGCGGCGCCTTGCCAAGGCTGCGTATCCTATCGAGCGCGATGATGTCGTTGGGATCGGCGATGGCGATGGTCAGGCGCTGCTGGATTTCGTCGTAATCGAGCGGCAGCAGGTGGTGGCGCTTGGCCAGTTCGCGCGGTACGAGTGCCAGCGCTGCGGGGTCGGTGATGGCCGTGGATAGATCGATGCCCTGTTTGCCGAGGCTTTCCGACAGGGCGTCGCGCAGCGTCGCTTCGGATACGAACCCCAGGGCAACCAGCAGCTTGCCCAGAGGCTGATTCAATTTCATCTGCTCGAGAAGAGCGATGCGCAGTTGATCTTCGCTGAGAATGCCCCTGGCGATCAATACCTGGCCGAGTTGTCGTGGCTGGGGAGAACTCATTGCTTGCGCTCTTCCAAAAGGGCCTGCGTCATTGGGGCCGCAGTTCCTGGATGCGGTTTCTGGCCTGTTCACGGTTGAACGAGGCGGGCCTCGTTTCGCTGGCGCTCAATGCCATGCCGTAGTACTGGGCGGCCAGTTTGCCTTGATGCAGATGGTCCAGGCTGATGGCCAGGTTGAAAATGAAGTCGGGGTTGTCCGGTTCGATGGCGTAGGCCTGGAAATAGATCTGTTGCGCTTCGCTCCATCGCCCCTGGCCGGCATAAAGATTGCCGAGCGCGAAAAGCAGGGCGGGCGAACCGGGCTGGCTGGATAGCGCGCTTTTCAGCCGGCTTTCCGAAGCGTCAGCGTTGGCCTGCCCGCGCAAGTGGATGACGGCGGCCTGCGCCGTGGGATTGCTGGGATCGGATTCAAGAGCGCGCTGGTAGTAGGCGTGGGCTTTCTCGATCTGGTTCTTCTGCTGGGCGATGGTGGCCATGCCGAGCAGGGCGTCCACGTTCTTGCCGTCGCCGCGCAGCACCTGTTCGTAATCCTTCTGCGCTTCATCCAGGAGCCCGGCCTGCAGTTGATCGTAGGCACGGTCGAGCAGCGGATTGACTCTGGGGGCAGTGCGGCTCATGCGGAGCGGAACATCCGACGCGTCGGGCATTGCCTTGGCCGTCGCCCTGGGAGCCGCCGCAGTGGGAGTTCGTTCTTTCGCTGTCGGGGGCTTAGCCGAAGGTCTGGCCGCCGGCGGGGAGAAAACGGAAGTTTCGCTTCTTCCGCCGGACACCGAGGCGGCCGCGGACGGAAGAGCCGGGCGGGAGGAGGGGGGCGCGGACTGCAGCGCGGGCTGGGCGTCGGTAACCGGCACGGAAGGCTCGGGAGCCTTGGCGGCTTCCTGGGCCGGGACGGCGGGCAGCGCTCTCGGCGTGCCGGGACCGGAGACTGGCGCCGAGGCAGGCTTCGCCGGGGGTGGGGTAAGCGCCGCAGCCGGCTGGACCGGTGTTTTGAGCGCAAGGCCTTGGGAGGGTACTTCCTGCAGTTTCCACCAGAAGTATCCGGCGATCAGGAGCGCGGCGAGCAGGCCCAGGCAGGCCAGGAGCCACAGGCTGTTGCTGCTGGATTGGGCGGGTTGTTTGGCGGCGAACAGATTGTGCGCCGCATTTTGCTCGGCGGTTTTGCTTCCGCGCGGCGGCGCAGCTTGTCGGGAGGAGGGGGGCGGTGCTGCCGGTTCATCGTCTTGCAGCAGGAAATCCCTTTCGTCCTGTTCAAGCCCGGACTGAGAGGAAGCGGAAAAGGAATAATCGTCCATCGGCAGCAGCGTCGGCGTCTCTTCCGCATCGTCCGCCTGCGCTGGGGACGATTCGCCGGCCTTGCGCTTGGCCTCCTCGGCCTTTTTGAGCGCTTCCATCAGCAGGCTCATTTGAGCGGCTCCTGGACCTGGTTGGGGCCGGAGAACGGGCGGTAGACCTCGTCGGTCTTGAAGAAGTCGTCGCCGGGCAGCGTCGAGCCCAGGTGGCTGTAGTCGCCGTTGATGGAGGCATCCTTGATGACTGTTGGGCGCAGGATGACGACCAGTTCCGTTTTTGTCGAAGAATTGCTGCGCGTCGTGAAAATTTCGCCGACGAGCGGAATGTCGCCGACGACCGGGAAGCGCCCGCTCCGGTTGTCCATGCGGTCTTCCATCAGTCCGCCGAGGACGGCGATGTCGCCGCTTTGCACGCGCATCATCGATTCGATTTCGCGGGTGCGTATCTGGGGAATCTCGTTTTTGAGATTGTTGGCGGCGAGCGCCGGATTGGGATCCTGTTTGAGCGCCGAAATGCTGGAAATCGACGGGCGGACGTTCAGGGTGACGACATCGTCATCGCTGATCTGGGCGGTCAGGCTCATGAAGAAACCGATGGCCACGGATTGCGGCGTCGTCGTCGTCGTCGTCGTGGCGTTGGTGGTGATGTTGCCGGCGGCGATGTCCTGCTTGACGTTGAAATACACGAAGTCTTCCGAGACCTTGAGCGTTGCGGTCTGGTTGTTGAGCACGGTCAGTTTCGGGCTGGAGAGCACTTTCGTCGTGCCGAAGCCGCGCAGCATGTCGAGGAAGACATCCAGCCCGCTGGAGACATTTCGATAAACCATGCTGAAAGGATTGATGGTGCTGGTGGTCGCCTGGGTATTCGTTGCCCGCGTCAGGGAAAAGCCGGTCTGCGTTTCGGCCTTGGTCCAGTCGATGCCTTGCTGGTAACTGTCGCTCAGGGTGACTTCGATGATCGTCGCCTCGATCATGACCTGGCGGCGGGCGTTGCGCATTATCCGGTCGATGAATTCCTGGACTTTTTCCTGCTGGCGGGAGGTGGCCCGCACGGCGATGACGCCGGTTTCGGAGTTGACGATGACCGATGCCGCCTCACGGAAGGTTATCCGCTTGGCCGCGGAAGCACCGCTGCTCTGCGCGGAGCCCGGATTCGAACCGGCCGCCGTGGGCTGGCCCTGGCCGTTGAGCGGGGGGCTTCCTCCCGCGCCAGTGGCCCCCTGTGCGGGGTTTTGTTCGGCGACGGGGTCGGCGGCGCCTTCAGGGAGAATCTTGTCGGTTTCGTGCAGCAGATCCTTCAGGTTTTTTTCCAGCGATTCCCAGAAATAGTTTTTCGACTTGTTTTCGATCTGGATGCGGGAGACGTTGCCGCTGTTGCCGGACGTCGTCGAACCGCTGGCCGACAAGGCGCTGGTCGATATCTGCGTGTTCGTCGAAATGGTGCCGGTGATTTCGCGGGACAAGTTGAGGTAATCGACCCGGTAGTACTTCAGGAAAGGCGAATCGGGCATGACCGCGAGGTTGGGCCCGTCGAGTTCGAAGCGCATGTCTACCTGCTTGGCGATGCGGGAGAGCAGTTGCGGCAGGGTTTGGTCGATGGCGTTCAGCGTGACGTAGCCGGAGATCCCCGGGTGGATGTCAACGTTCAGGCGGGCGTCGCGCGCCAGGGCGAACAAGAGATCCTGAACCTTGATGTTGTTGACGACGACACTGTAAGTTTCTGTTTTACCTGTTGCTTTTGGCCTCGGCAAGGGGATGCTGTGCTGCACGGGCTGGGGAATAGCCCCCTGCGTCCTGGCGACGTTTTCAGCGCGTAAATGGCCGGTGGACGGCCCGCTGTTGAGAGTCGTCGGGGTGCATGCGCCGAGCAGAAGGATAGGCAGGATAAAGCCGGCAAGTCTCAACATGCTTGATATTATTGGCTTAAAGGACAAAATCATCATATCACGTAAAGAGTTTTCTTCAACTAATTGATTTGTATTGATTGATGTTGTCAGAACGAGCTATTCCGCATGTCCGGCCTTGAACTCTCCCACTGTCCGGATGCGAGGCTCGCCAGCAATATCGGTTTTACGCAAACGCGCCATCTCCGTTTCGGCCATTTCGATATTCGGATAGTCGCCGTATATGACGTCGAAACGACGGTTCCCGTCGATTTCCGAACGATGCACATGGATCTGCCGCGGGTCAAGGTCGGCGGCGAGATTTCTTAAAAACAGCTCTATTTCGAGGCCGTCGTCGTCGGTATTTTCGGCGCTGAAAAGCTGGATGCAATAATGTGTGTCAGGGGTGTTTTGCAGCCATTCATCTGCCAAGCTTATCCGTTCGCCCAAGGTCGGTATTTTGGGTTCCGTATCCGTTTTTTCCGGCAGGAATGCGGGGGCTTCCTTGCCGGGATGGGAGATATCCTCCCCCGCGGGGTGTTGGAGCGTGCTTTCGGTCGGTTTTGCGGATTTCGGAAAAATATCCGGAATCATTCCCTTCGATAACGCCCACCATCCTGCGCCTAAAAGGATGAGAATTGCGGCGCCGGCGGCCCAGGCAAAATTATGCTTTGCGTAGTTTTGCATCGGCGCGAACTGGGAATCGCGGATGGCAATTTTTGCCAGGCGTCCGCTGATGAGGTGTTGTTCTTCGGAGAAGGCGGCCAGCAGCGCTTTGTCGGCCAGGATGTTGATACGCCGCGTCAGTCCCTGGGACGCCCTGTAGATGCACTGCAAAGCGTCTGCCGTAAACAGGTCCGGGCCGCGGTACCCCGCCGCCCGCAGGCGAAACATCAGGTAATTGCCGATATCGTTGCGGTGCAGCGGCTCGAGCTTGAAATTGTGCGTGACGCGGTCCTTGAGTTGCCGCATATCCTGCTGGTCGAGCCGTTCATCGAGTTCTGGCTGCCCGAAGAGGACGATGTGCAAAAGCTTGTGGCGATTGGTTTCCAGGTTGGAAAGCAGGCGGATCTCTTCCAGCGTTTCGGTCGGCATGGCATGCGCTTCATCGATCAAAACGACGACCCGGCGTCCTGTGGCATGGATTTCGAGAAGATGTTCCTGCAAACTGCGCATCAACTGGTGGGTGCGGTATTCGGTCAGCTTGAGACCGAGTTCTTCGGCGATCGCGTGCAAAATATCTTCGCGCGAGAGCGATGGCGTGGCGAGATACACCGTTTCGACATGTTTTGGCAGCTTCTCCAGAAGCATGCGGCAAAGCATGGTTTTACCGCTGCCGACTTCTCCCGTGACCTTGATTATTCCCTCGTCATTGGTGATGGCGTAGTTCAGCGCATCGAGCATGGCGCCGCGGTTTGCCCCGGAGAAGAACAGCTCCGTGTGGGGTGTGATGGAAAATGGCGGTTCACGCAAACCGAAATGATCGAGGTACATAGCGATTATGGCTCCCGCGCCAGCGATTCCATGCGGTTATACAGCGTGGTGCGGTTGATGCCGAGCAGGCGCGCCGCCTGGCTGACATTGCCACGGGCAAGGCGCAGGGCGGCTTCGATGTAATTGCGCTCGGTTTCCGCCAGGAGCCTGTCCAGACCGAATGTTTCCGTTTGCTGCAAGTGATTGATGGCGGCTTCGATTTGCTTATCGCTGTCGATTTGCAAAGCCAGCTGGTGGGGTGTGGAAACGATTGCCGCGGGCGGCGGGTCTTCCTGCAGATCCAGCTCGGTTTCCAGATCCCTTGAGCTGACGATCTGCCCCGGGTATTTTGCCGTCAGCCGGATGACGATGTTGCGCAGTTCCCTGACATTGCCCGGGAATCCATAGTTGCACCAGAGTTCGTGCGCCTGGTCGGAAAGCACGAAGGGCGTGTGCTGGGTCTGCTGGGCGTATTGCTGGCGGAAATGTTCCAGCAGAAGCAGCTTGTCGTTTTCCATCTCACGCAGGGGCGGTACGCTGATCGTGCACACGGACAAACGGTGATAGAGATCCGCGCGGAAATTCCCGGCTTTGATCTCCTTGCGCAGATCACGGTTGGTTGCCGCGATGATGCGTGCATTACTGATTCGTTCCTGGGTTTCGCCGACCCGGTGGAAGGCTCCGTTTTCGAGCACGCGCAGCAGCTTGGCCTGAAGCTCCAGCGGCAGTTCGCCGATCTCGTCCAGGAAGAGCGTTCCTTCGCCGGCATCCTCGAAGTAGCCGGACTTCGTCGAGACGGCTCCGGTGAAAGCCCCTTTGGCATAACCGAAAAGCGTCGGCTCGACGAGGCTCGGGGAAATGGCTGCACAATTGAGCGCGAAAAAGGGCTTGTGGCCGCGCTTTGTGTTGTGGTGCAGGTAGCTGCTCGCCACGATCTCCTTGCCGGAACCCGACTCGCCTTCAATGAGGACGGGAAAGGGCGAATCGGCGTACTGCTGCAGTTGCCGTTTCAGCTTTTCGATGGCGGGGCTGTTGCCGATCAGGGTAGGGAGGACTCGCGCCGGAGAAGCGTAGGCCTCTATGCTGCGGTAGCTGAGGGCGCGTTCGAGGGTGAGGCGCAATTCTCCCGGACTGCACGGTTTCGCGACGAAATCGACGGCTCCCAGGGTGCGGGCGTGGCGCGCATTGCTCGCGTCGCTTTGCCCCGAAAGCACCACGATCTTGATGTCCGGAGAGAGGTTGAGAAGATCGGAGATCAGCGCAAAACCTTCATCCGGCCGATGAGGCAGGGGCGGCAGGCCAAGATCGACGAGCGCCAGTTCGGGGATGCGCTGTTGTTGGCGCAGTTGTTGGATGCAATGTGGGCGGGAGTGGCTGGTGACAACCTCGAACGTCTGGCTCATCGAGAAACTCAAGGTGTCGGTGATGAGCGGATCGTCGTCGACGATGAGCAGCAACGGCTTCCCAGTTTGTGTCGGGGGCGAGGTTTCCGTCATGGGAGCGGGCATTGCGTCCAGAAAACGTGTCTGTTCATTATTTCACATTTCGCAAATGATACTTAAGCAAGGAGTTGAACCTGCCAACTAATGCACGTTATTGCCGCGATAAGAGCCAATGACCATGTCAAATGCCCTCAGGCGGTTGATTGGTTCGACTACTCTATAACGGCTTGCCGTACTACGTAAATGCTTCAGGCCGATTGCGATATAATTAGAGAATCTTTTGCTTGGGAAATGGCTGTGTCGGCAGATTGTCTGGTCAAGGTCAGCAACATCAATTTCGCCTACGATGAGCGATCCATCCTCAAGGGAGTCAACATGACGATTCCCAGGGGGCGGCTTGTCGCGATCATGGGAAACTCCGGTTGCGGAAAGACGACGTTGTTGCGGTTGATCGGCGGCCAGTTGAAACCGACGGCAGGCGAGTTGCTCGTAGACGGGCAGTCCGTGCCGGACATGAACCATGACGAACTCTATGCCATGCGCCGGCGCATGGGGATGCTGTTCCAGTTCGGCGCTTTGTTCACCGATATCTCGGTATTCGAGAATGTGGCGTATCTGATGCGCGAACACACGGATCTTCCCGAGGAAATCATCTGCGACATGGTGCTGATGAAGCTCAATGCCGTCGGATTGCGTGGCGCGCACCATCTGATGCCGGCGGAACTGTCGGGCGGCATGGCGCGGCGTGTCGCCCTGGCGCGGGCGATCGCCCTGGACCCGATGCTGATCATGTACGACGAGCCTTTCGCCGGCCTGGACCCCATCTCCATGGGCGTTATCGGCCAACTGATCCGCAAGCTCAACGACGCGCTGGGCGCGACGACGCTGCTTGTGACGCATGACGTGCAGGAAGCGCTGCAGATCGTCGATTATGTGTATTTCGTTTCGGAGGGCCAGATCGTGGCGCAGGGAACGGCGGATGAAATCCGTGCTTCCTCCGATCCTTTTGTGCACCAATTCGTTTTTGGCGAAGCGGATGGGCCGGTGCCTTTCCACTATCCCGCCGAGCCGTTTGCGCAGGATTTGATGCGGGGGGCTGCGCATGTTTGAGAAGGTGATCGGTCTGATCGGCTCGGTCGGGCATCGGATGAACAATGCGTTCCAGACGCTGGGGTTTGCCACGCGTTTTCTCATTGCCATCCTGATGTATTCCGGGCAGTCATTCCGCCGTTTCCATTTGACGATTCGCGAAATTTATTTTTCCGGCTTCCAGTCGCTGCTGATCATCCTGGTTTCCGGCCTGTTCATCGGCATGGTACTCGGCATGCAGGGGTACGAAACCTTGCAGCGCTACGGCTCTTCCGAGGCGCTGGGGGTCCTGGTGGCGCTGTCGCTGACGCGCGAGCTTGGACCGGTGGTTTCCGCGCTGTTGTTCGCTTCACGGGCGGGGTCGTCGATTACGGCGGAAATCGGCCTGATGAAGGCGACGGAACAATTGACCGCCATGGATATGATGGCCGTCAATCCGATCGCGCGGGTGGTTGCCCCCCGCTTCTGGGGCGGCGTCATCTCGATGCCCCTGCTGGCGGCGCTGTTTTCAGCCGTTGGCGTATTCGGCGGTTATCTGGTCGGCGTCGTCATGATCGGCGTCGATGAGGGGGCCTTCTGGTCGCAGATGCAGGGATCCGTCGATTTCCGAATCGACATCGTGAATGGCATCATCAAGAGTTTTGTTTTTGGGGCTGCCGTGTCGTTGATCGCCGTCTTCGAAGGGTATGACGCCGTGCCAACGGCGGAAGGCGTGTCGAATTCAATCAAAAGAACGGTGGTGTATTCCGCGCTGGCCATTCTGTCGCTGGATGTCGTGTTAACCTCGTTCATGTTCCGGGGGGTTTAATGAGTCGCAAGCTGCTTGATTTGTGGGTGGGGATTTTCGTGGTTGTCGGGTTCGCCGCGGTGTTGTTTTTGGCGCTACGGGTAGGGAACCTTTCATCGGCCAACTTTGCCGAAACGTATAAGCTGACGGCCAAGTTTGATAACATCGGAGGCTTGAAGGTCCGTGGACCGGTGAAAAGCGCCGGAGTCGTCGTCGGCCGGGTCACGGACATCAGCTTTGATCCGAAGAATTACGAAGCGGTGGTCACGATGATGGTCGACGGCCGCTACACGTTTCCGAAGGATACCTTCGCGTCGATCCTGACGGCGGGTTTGCTCGGCGAGCAGTACATCGGCCTGGATGCTGGCGGCGACGAAAAGATGCTGCAGGCAGGCGATTCGTTCATCAAGACTCAGTCAGCGGTAGTTTTGGAAAAGTTGATCGGTCAGTTTTTGTTCAGCAAGGCAGCAGAGGATGTTCCGGAAGGTAAGTGACTAATGCGGGGATATTTGTGAAAAGCGACTTTGTGAAGCGTGTGTCTCGTGCCGTGGCGGTTGCCGCGGCGCTGGTCGGCCTGTTGTCGGGGTGCGCGACAACGGCGAACAACCCCAAGGATCCGTTCGAAGGGTTCAACCGGGCTATGTTCTCGGTGAACGAAGGGATCGATACCGTCGTCGCCAAGCCGATAGCCAAGGGATACGATTACGTCATGCCGTCGCCGATCAAGGCGGGCGTCGGCAATTTTTTCGGCAACATCGATGACGTCTGGATCGCCATCAACAATTTGCTGCAGGGAAAACCGGGTGACAGCCTTTCCGACATAGGGCGGGTGCTGATCAATACCACTGTCGGTATTGCCGGACTGTTCGATGTGGCCAGTGAAATCGGACTGGAAAAGCATTCCGAGGATTTCGGCCAGACGCTCGGCAAATGGGGCTTTTATGATGGGCCGTATTTTTTCTGGCCGGTCATCGGGCCGCGGAACATGCGCGATACTTTCGGCTTTGCGGTAGATTCGGTGGCTGATCCCGTGGCCAACGTCGGTCACGTTCCCACGCGGAACACCATGGTCGGCGTGCGTTTCGTCGACGTACGCGCGCGTCTGCTGCCAGCCGACAAGATCGTGGAGGAAGCCGCGTTCGACAAATACAACTATATCCGGGACGCCTACTTCCAGAATCGGCGCAATGCGATACACGACGGCAATCCACCGCCGCTCAAAGACGATGACGATGAATGAGCCGGTGGGCTTTCAACTTTTTTTGCGGAATTAACATTATGAAATGGTTGTTTTCACTGCTTGCGGGATTGGTTTTTGCGATATCCCCTTCGTTTGCCCAGGAAGGGGCTCCTGAGGCTCTGGTCAAGAACGTTACCGAGGAAGTCCTGCAAATTCTGCGTCAGGACAAAGACATTCAGGGCGGAAATACCGGCAAGGTCATCACGCTCGTTGATGCCAAGGTTTTGCCGCATTTCAATTTTCAGCGGATGACGGCGCTGGCGGTGGGGCGCGACTGGAACAAGGCGAACCCGGAGCAGAAAAAGCAGCTGGCGGATGAATTCAAGACGCTGCTCGTCCGGACCTATGCCAACGCGTTGACGGGCTACAAGGACCAGTCGGTCCGTTTCAAGCCCAGCAAGGTGCAGAGCGACACGGAAGTCACCGTCAGGACGGAGGTCGTGCAGAGCGGCAACAAGCCGATCCAGCTCGATTATTCGCTGGAGAAACTGCCCGAGGGGTGGAAGGTCTATGACGTGGTCGTGGCGGGCGTCAGTTTGGTGACCAATTATCGCGACACTTTCGGACAGGAGGTTCGCAGCAATGGCATTGACGGCCTGATACAGATGTTGGCCAACAAGAACAAACAACTCGAAGCCGGCAAGAAATGATCGAGAAGGATGGAGGAACCTATCGGCTCAGCGGTTCGGCACTGATTGCCGACGCGCGCGGACTGCTTGACGCCGGCCGTGCGCTTCTGCTTGCCGAGACGGACAAGGAGATCGCCGTGGATCTTGCCGCCGTTTCCGATGTCGATTCCTCCGCGCTCGGGGTCTTCTTTGGGCTGATGCGTACCGCCAAAGAGCGCGGCGTCGCCTTGCGACTGATCAACCCGCCGGCAAGCCTGGTCAGCCTCGCCGGCCTGTACGGTGTTTCCGACTCCCTGCCGCTCACCTGATTCTCCCGGTTTTTCCTGCCGCTATCTTTTTCCGAATGCCGCCATGGGCGCCGCTGTTTCTATCCAGCAAGTCACCAAGAATTTCGCCAGCCTGAAGGCGCTCGACAACGTTTCCCTGGAAATCGCCGAAGGTGAGTTTTTCGGGTTGCTTGGCCCCAACGGCGCCGGCAAGACGACGCTGATTTCCTGTCTGGCCGGTTTGGTGCGCCCGGATTCCGGGCAACTGAACGTGATGGGTTTCGATGTCCAGTCGGCCTACCGCGAGGCTCGCCGGCAATTGGGCGTGGTGCCGCAGGAACTGGTTTTCGATCCGTTTTTCACCGTGCGGGAAACCCTGCGCATTCAGTCCGGGTATTTCGGCCTGCGCAGGAATGATGACTGGATCGACGAGGTTCTGGAGAATCTAGACCTTACCGTCAAGGCGGATACCAATATGCGCCGCCTGTCCGGCGGCATGAAACGGCGCGTATTGGTGGCGCAGGCGCTGGTGCATAAGCCTCCCGTCATTGTCCTGGACGAACCGACGGCCGGCGTGGACGTCGAACTGCGCCAGGGGCTGTGGCAGTTCATTCAACGCCTCAACAAGGAAGGGCATACGGTCATCCTGACCACGCATTATCTGGAAGAGGCGGAAACGCTGTGCGGCCGGATCGCGATGCTGAAGTACGGGCGGGTCGTTGCGCTGGATTCGACGCAGAATCTGCTGGAGCGGCTGTCGGGGCATACCCTGAGCCTGCGGCTGTGCGGAGCGGAGCGTTTGCCGGAAGCCCTGCGCGGGCGTGCAGCCTTGAACAACGAGTATTTTGACTTTCATCTGGCGGGGTATGACGAGGTTGAGCCGCTGCTGGCGGCCGTCCGCGAGTCCGGGAGCGTGATCAAGGAGATGAGGCTGGCTGAGGCGGACCTCGAGGATGTCTTCATCGACGTGATGAGCGGCAGGCCGCTGTCGGCGGAGTCGCTGGGAGGCGGCCGATGAGCGGTTTTCGCACCCTGCTGTACAAGGAGGTGCTGCGCTTCTGGAAAGTCAGTTTTCAGACGGTGGCGGCGCCGGTGCTGACGGCTCTGCTCTATCTGCTCATCTTCGCCCATGTGCTGGAGAGCCGGGTGGAGGTCAACGGCCTGCGCTATACGGCCTTTCTCATTCCCGGGCTGGTCATGATGGCGGTATTGCAGAATGCTTTTGCCAACAGTTCGTCCAGCCTGATACAGGCCAAGGTGACGGGCAGCGTTGTTTTCGTCCTGCTGCCGCCCATATCCTACGGGGAGTTCTTCCTGGCCTATACCGGGGCGGCTCTGCTGCGCGGGCTGATGGTGGGCCTGGGGGTACTGGCGGTGACGGGCTGGTTCGCCTCGCTGGGGTTCTTTTCCCCTCTGTGGATCTTGCTTTTCGCCATCGTCGGCGGCGGCATCATGGGCTCGCTCGGCATGATTGCCGGAATCTGGGCCGACAAGTTCGATCAACTGGCGGCTTTCCAGAACTTCCTGATCATGCCGCTGACAATGCTGTCCGGCGTCTTCTATTCGATTCACTCCCTGCCGCCCTTCTGGCAAGGCGTTTCCCACTTCAACCCGGTGTTTTACATGATCGATGGTTTTCGCTACGGATTTTTCGGCGTTTCCGATGTCGCCCCCATGGCGAGCCTGGCGGTTTCCGTTCTGTTCCTTATCGCCGTGGCGCTGGTGACGCTTTCGCTTCTGCGCAAGGGATACAAACTGAGGTATTGAGACATGATGCATCCCGAACAACTGGAAAAAATCATTGCCGCGGGCCTGGCTTGCGAGCACCTGTCCGTCAAGGGCGACGGCGATCATTTCGAAGCGGTGATCGTCAGCCCGCTTTTCGGCGGGAAAAACCGCGTGCAACGCCAACAGGCGATCAATGCGCTGCTGCGTTCCTATTTCGATAGCGGCGAACTGCATGCGCTGTCGATGAAAACGCTGACCCCGGAAGAATGGAGCGAACAGCGTGGATAAACTGTTGATCAAGGGCGGCGCGCCATTGTCCGGTGAAGTGGCGGTTTCCGGCGCAAAGAACGCGGCGCTGCCTATCCTCTGCGCCGGCCTGCTGTGCGAAGACGCGCTGCATCTGGAGAATATCCCGCGCTTGAACGACATTTCGACGATGCTGCGCCTGATCGAGCAGATGGGCGTGAAGGTGGAGAGAAACGGCGGCAATACGATCATGCTCGACAGCAGCGGGCTGCACAATCCTTTCGCCCCCTATGACATGGTCAAGACCATGCGCGCCTCGATTCTCGTGCTGGGGCCGCTGCTGGCGCGCTGCGGCGAGGCGCGCGTGTCGCTCCCCGGCGGCTGCGCCATCGGAGCGCGCCCGGTCGACCAGCACATCAAGGGCCTGCAGGCGATGGGCGCCGAGATCGGCGTCGAGGGGGGCTACGTGCATGCCAAGGCGAAGCGGCTGAAAGGCGCGCGCATCGTAACCGACATGGTGACCGTGACCGGTACCGAAAACCTGATGATGGCGGCGGCGCTGGCCGACGGCCAGACTGTGATCGAAAATGCGGCGTGCGAGCCGGAAGTCGTCGATCTCGCGCGCTGCCTGATTGCCATGGGGGCGAAGATAACGGGGGCCGGCACCGATACGATCTGCATCCAGGGAGTGGAGAAACTGCACGGCGCATCGCACCCAGTGATGCCCGACCGGATCGAGACGGGAACATACCTGTGCGCGGCGGCGGCGACACAGGGGAATATCCGCCTGACGCACACGTCCGCCACATGGCTGGAAGCGGTAATCGAAAAACTGCGCGAGGCGGGCTGCGATATCGATTGCCAGCCGGAAGCCATCACATTGCGCGCACCGCAAAAGCTCAAGGCAGTAAGTATCCGCACGGCGCCTTACCCGGCTTTCCCCACCGATATGCAGGCGCAGTTCATGGCGATCAACTGCGTCGCGGAAGGCTCGGCGGTCATCCGCGAAACGATTTTCGAGAACCGTTTCATGCATGCCGTCGAACTCATCCGGCTTGGGGCCGACATCAGGATCGATGCGAACAACGCGCTTGTCACGGGCGTTCCGAAACTCGACGGAGCCGTCGTCATGGCCACCGATCTGCGCGCTTCGGCCAGCCTTGTCATTGCCGGTCTCGTGGCGCAGGGCGATACGTTGATCGACCGCATTTATCATCTCGACCGAGGCTACGAGCGGATCGAGGAAAAATTGTCGTGCCTCGGGGCGTGCGTCAAGCGGGTACGCTAGTCACGCCCGTCACACCGAACTGTCTGTCTGTTCTGACTTTTTTGCGGGGAAAGCGGGCACAGACCCGCGGTTGTCCCATAAGACTACTTAAGCGATTTGCATGAAATGGTGCCAGTGGCGCACCATTCTGTGCAACATTGTCGTAAGCCGTTGTATTGTCGCCAGGGTGTCTACGGTGTAGACTCACCGCCGGCAAAATAACAAGAACGAAAGCTGGTTTTGCATTTCAATTGCTGTCATTTTCTGGGGATACCAAAATGAGAGGATCTGGCGTCGCGCGTTTGGGAGGGCGGTCTTTTATCGCCTCGTTTGTTGGTCTGCTGCTGGCCGTTTATTCGCAATTCGCCTTGGCCAGTTCGGAAGCGAACCTGGTATTGCCGAATCTGCGGGATGTCGGTCTGGCGAGTTTTCTGGGGGGCATGTCGGGCTGGCAGCTGCTGGCCTACGGACTGATCGTCTGCGTTGCCGGCCTGGTGTTCGGCGCGATCATCTACGGGCAGATCAAGGCCATGCCGGTGCACCGCTCGATGGCTGAAGTCAGCGAACTGATCTACGAGACCTGCAAGACCTACATGCAGACGCAGGGCAGATTCATCCTGCTGCTCGAAGTGTTCATCGGCGTCATCATCATCGCCTACTTCGGCTGGGTGCAGCACATGGCGGTCTCCGACGTGCTGCTGATCCTGATCTTCTCGCTGGTGGGCATCGGCGGCTCCTACGGCGTCGCCTGGTTCGGCATCCGCATC
>JAVBSF010000019.1:0-4834 GCA_031556925.1 Pararhizobium sp. | reverse complement strand
CGCTGGGCGGTCAGCCCTTGGGGTCGGCAGGCGGCTCACCAAAGAGCTTGCCGGCGCCGGCCCAGTCGCTCGGCGCCACGTCATCAAAGATGACGTAGATATAGTTCGCGTCTGTGCCCGTGTTGCGAACGATGCTGTCGGTGATTTCCGCAGCGACCTTCTTCTTCTGTTCGTGGTCCTTACCTTCGAACCAGCTCACTCTGACTACCGGCATGATGTGATCTCCTTCAGATCTGTGCCACGATCCCTGTTCGATCGCGGCGAATGACAGCCGGTTTAATTTATTGTATCTTCTGCGTCGTTAAAGTCGGCGCATGGCGACTCTGAGTAGAAGAAAAGGCTTCAATAAGCAGGCATCCGTGATCGCGCCGTTCATATCAACGGGGTCGTCCCATTCTTTCCGGCTTCGAAGAACTGCTCGGCCGAACCGGAGCGTCCTTATCCTGTCCTGGCAAAACCTCGGCCGGTGAAGGACGAGAGCGGCGACCGACCCACAAGAACAAGAAGCACGCCTTCGTGGTGGAAGTGGAGTTTTTACAATGGTTCAGATCGATCACCTCGCCGGCGTTCAAGCCTTCGTTGAGGCGGCCCGTTACCTGAACTTCACGGAGGCGGCCCGTGCTCTCGGTGTGACCAAATCGGCTATCGGAAAAAGCGTGAGCCGGCTGGAAGCAAGGCTCGGCACCAAGCTGATCCATCGCAGCACACGACGCCTGGTGTTGACGGCCGACGGGGAAGCCTATCTCGCCGTAGCGCGACGTGCCCTTGAGGAAATCAGCGCAGCGGAAACCTTTCTGTCAAGTGGCAACCGGGATGTTGCCGGAAGGCTGCGCGTGGACGCACCGGCGGCCTGGGGACGCGCGGTACTTCTTCCAGTCCTCGTCGGGATAGTGCGCGAGCATCCAGGGCTGCATCTTTCCCTGTCCTTCACGGATCGCATCATCGATCCGATTGAGGAGCGCGTCGATCTCGTCATTCGGTTTGGGGAAACTCCGGACACTACTGGCCTGATCACGAGAAAGCTTGCCGAACAGCGTGCGCCGATTGTGGCAGCGCCGTCCTATCTTGCCAGCCGAGGGATGCCTGCAACGCCGGATGATCTGAACCATCACGATTGCATTACCGGGGTTCGGCATGACGTGCCGATTGGCTATCGGATTGCGAGAGGATCAGGCCCGACGGAACGGTTGCATATCGTGCCGACGCACGAAATCGGGGATGGCTCGGCCGTTGTCGAGGCCGCCATAGCCGGACTCGGGATTGCGCAGATGCCGTTTTCGCTTGTCTCCCAGGCACTGGCTGATGGCAGGTTGATTGAGGTTCTTCCCGACTATGGAACGGCTCCAGTCGGTATCTATGCCCTGTGGCCAGAGACACGTCACCTGCTTGCCCGCGTGCGATACGTCGTGGATGTCCTGTCAGAGAAAGGTCAACAGGGCGCGCTTTAAACGCGTTTCCGGTCGCTCCCTGGCCAGTTCTTACGACGCCCCCGATATTTGCTGGATGCCGATGCCGCCTCGACGGAACGTCGCGGTCACATACGCATAGGGTCACAACAGACCACTGGATAGGAGACCTAACGGAAACTCTGCGTAGAACCCGACAGCATTTACGATGAAACGTCATCGGATTAGCAAATATTCGAGCCTGTCCACTGCGGCATACAGACGCAAATACGTACAGAGGAGACCTATCCATGTCCCAAACAGACGCAACAGATCATGTCCAGCTTGTCGGAACGTTGAAAGCGAAACCCGGAAAGATTGACGATCTGACAAGCGCTATCAAGAATTTCATTCCGGCCGTTAAAACGGAACCTGGTTGTATTTCCTACTCGGCGCATATCGATCGCAGCGATCCGAACACCGTTGTCATGCTTGAAGAATGGGAAAATGCCGCCGCTTTGGAAGCCCACGCTATTGCCCCCACATTCAGCGGTTTCGCGGCATCATTCGATCAATTGCTGAGCGAACCACCGGTACTTGTAACCCTGCGGCAATTCGCTTGATCGGCACCGGAACCGGGAGAATGTGATTACATATTCTCCCGCAGCTGCCGGCCGCCTCTGCGGTGCGAACAACAGCGCACCATGATTGCGCAAGGACAAATGATCCGGACGGGCTGAACGATCAGGACAGTATCGGTTCCCTGTATTGGAAAAGGCAGTCTGCGTCACCATCGGGCGCCAGAGACCGCATTATTGCAATGATGCAATTTCCTTCTATGCGCTCTGAGATCGGCCGATCCTCATCATAAAAATCCCGGAAGAACAGATGCTTCCAGAACACCGAGGAGAGAAACTTTGTCATCCGTTTTAGAGTTCAACGGGACGAAAGTTCCCATAGCAGTAAGAATATACACGTTCATAGTAAGTGCGGTCATGCTCCTTGTCGGGGCATATTTTATTTACGGCGGCGCGAAACTTATAAGCCTGGGCGGATCCCTGTACTACTTGCCTGCCGGCATTGCCTTGATTGCTTCCGCAGTCCTTCTGCTTCGCTCGGATCTGCGCGGCGCTTACCTCTACGCGGCCTTTTTCCTTGTGACTGTGCTGTGGGCGCTATGGGAGTCAGGACTTCAGTTCTGGCCGTTGGCGGCCCGGCTTGGCATGTTTGCCGTGATCGGATTGCTCGTGGCGATCTGGGTGCTCGTTCAGCCAAGCGCGCGTCCCCAGACGCGTCTTCGTCAGACGACATACGGTCTGGCCGGCGTGACGGTGCTTGGCCTTATTGCCGCCTTCGTCAGCTCCTTCAGCCCGATCTGGCTCGTGAAGCCGACCTATAAACCGGCTGTCGCTGCTGACTACAAGCCGAACACGGAACCCGACAACTGGGTTGGCTTCGGCCGAACAACCTCGGGCGAGCAATTTGCGCCCTATAGCCAGATAACCCGCGACAACATCAAGGACCTGACGGTCGCATGGACCTTCCATAGCGGCGATCTCTCGGGGAACGGGCGCGAAAACCAGAACACGCCGTTGCAGATCGGCAATACGCTCTATCCCTGCACGCCGACGAACCAGGTGTTCGCGGTCAAGGGAGACACCGGCGAGCAGATCTGGAAATTCGATCCGGAAGTAAACCCCGGCTCGGCGGCAGGCTGGATGCGTTGCCGCTCGCTCGCCTATTATGAAGTGCCGGGACTGGCCGATGACGCCCCGGGTAAAAAGCGCCTCTACGTTACGACCGGTGACATGCGGCTGATCGCGCTCGATGCGACGACCGGCAAGCCCGTGACAGGTTTTGGCGAAGACGGCACGGTCTTCCTCGCTGTCGGCATGGGCAAGGTGATCCCGGGCTTCTACAATCCGACCTCCGGGCCGCTGCTGGCGGGGCAAAACCTGATCGTCGGTGGCTGGGTCATGGACAACCAGTCGACCGATGAACCTTCGGGCGTCGTGCGCGCCTTCGATGCCGTGACCGGCCAGTTGACCTGGGCATGGGATGTCGGTCGTCCGGGGCAGCCGAACCCACCTGCCGACGGTGAGTTCTATACGCGCAGCACGCCGAACATGTGGGCGACGCCCAGCTATGATCCCGAGCTGAACATGGTCTATCTGCCAACGGGCGGCGGCACCCCCGACCTGTTCGGCGGGCAGCGCTCGGAAGCGACCGAAAGCGTCAGCACCTCCGTTGTCGCGCTTGATGCGACAACCGGCCAACAGCGCTGGACATTCCAGCTCGTCCATCACGACGTCTGGGATCTCGATCTTCCGTCAAAGCCGGTGCTTTACGATATGCCGGACGGCAAGGGCGGCCGGATTCCGGCTCTGGTGCAGGCGGCCAAGAACGGCGAGATCTATGTGCTCGATCGCCGGACGGGAAAACCGATCACCGAAGTCGAAGAGCGGCCGGTCCCGACGAACGGGCAAGTTCCCGGCGAAAAGCTCTCGCCGACCCAGCCCTATTCGGTTGGCATGCCGTCCATGCGCGACGACGTCCTGACCGAGGCGAAGATGTGGGGCATCACTCCCATCGACCAGCTGAGCTGCCGCCTTGAGTTCAAGAGCCTCTACTATGCTGGCGACTATACGCCGCCGCAGGTCGGCTGGTATCTCCAGAACCCGTCCTGGTACGGAACGACCAACTGGGGTGGACAGGCGATCGACAAGCAGCACGACATCATGATCGTCAACGACATGCGCATCATGATGAAGGGGCGGCTGCTGACCCGTGAGGAAGAAATCGCCCGCACCAAGGCAACCGGCAAGAAGTCTCCGAGCACCGGCGGCGTCGTTCCGATGAACGAAACCCCCTACGGCGCCGAACGCGCAATGGTGGAATCCTTCCTCGGCGTTCCCTGCACGACGCCGCCCTTCGGCACGATGGGCGCGATCGACATGAAGACGCAGAAGATGCTGTGGCATCGTTCCCTCGGCACGCCCGAGCAGTTCGGTCCGCTCGGCATCAAGACCCACCTGCCGATCGAGATGGGTATGCCCACGCTCGGCGGCGCAGTGCCGACGGCATCCGGTCTCGTCTTCTTCTCGGCAACGTCGGACTACTATCTGCGCGCGCTGGACGTTATGACCGGCGAGGTCGTCTGGAAGAGCCCGCTTCCGGTCGGTGGCGGCTCGACCCCGCTGGTGTTCGTCTCGCCCGAGGACGGCCGGCAATATGTGGTCGTGACCGCTAGCGGCTCGCGTGCCGCCCCGGACTATGGCGACAACATCATCGCCTTTGCTTTGCCCAAGTCGTAAGGCGCTGCTTCGGATTGAAAACTACTGCCGGCGGCGATCAAGCCGCCGGCAGGCAGGTCAGCGATCAACGGCTCCGCCTTGTCATTCGCGAATGGAACGCTTGCCCAGATCGGCGTCCTTTCGCCGGATGGACCA
>JAVBSF010000125.1:0-8803 GCA_031556925.1 Pararhizobium sp. | reverse complement strand
TTCGGTAAGTCAACCGGGCCCAGGCCCGTCGGACTGCACAATTTTGATGATGAGGGACGAGTCGGCGCGGAAATCCGTTGACAGGACCAAGTCAACCGGCAACACTCAGACTGCTAGGTGCTGGTGTTGCGGTTGGTCTATTGGTTCTCTGCCTTGCAGTCCCGATAAACAATCAGGAAGCCAACATATTTTCCACAACGGCTCGCCCTCTAAAGGGGCGGGCCGTTGTTATTTGGTCGGCGGCACAGGCGATTGGCCATCCTTCACTCCTGACTTCGTTGCTCCTGACGAAATATTGAAGCCCGTCCGCTGAAGTTGACAAGCCTTCCCTTGACCAAACACGCCCTGCCCTTTTGCACGACACGAAAGCCGCCAGAATATTTTTTTCGGGCCAGCGTCGGCAACGTGTGAAATTTAGAACATCATAATGTATGGACGAGCTAGCCTTCACCTCTACGTAAAACCAGCGAATGCTAGGAAGAAAAAACTGCGGCTGCCCCCTAGACAAGCAGGACGTTTGTTCTATCTATGTTCACCATGAAAACCTGGACCTCGATCACTACCGCTCGAATAGGCTGAACGCCCTGGCCAAGACGGCCACCGTTCGGAGCCGTGTTATCGAGGTCTATTCATTTGCTCGACATTAAAGATGCCGTTGGCGCTCCTGCCGAAGTGGGAGTGGTAACCCGGGAGTCTTTCTTTCCGTCAATCGTTGCCGCTGGTCATGCCCACGATGCAGACACCTTCCTTCCTGGTCGTGATCGAATCGATCCGCGAAGTGTCTCCTGCGTGCGCCACCGGACTTCTGGACGTCGAACAATCCAGGTCTACGATTTCCTCGACGACAACAAATGTCGCGTCGACGCGGAGTATTCTCGTTGGCGGCCGGCGCGGCCCGGCATCGGCTGGCTTCATTAGAGTGCTCGCCGTCATGGAAGACGTCGCGAGCGTGTCATCCGCCTCGGAAGAAAGGTGCGGGGGTTGAAGGAGTGGGGAGCGAAACGACGTCTATGATTCGGGTGGGATATGCAGCATAGGGAAACAGAATCAGGAGTTCCATGATGCCCTGAATTCCAGATTTTCCAGATCGGACGGTTTCGCACCGACGGCGGCCCAGACTAGATATGAGGTCTTTGATTATCAGTAGGGGTCTTCGCGGCCTCGGTCCTCGGCAGGAAGGAAGACTGAACCAACTGCGACCACGCGACCGGAGACCGCGATTGGGACTAATGCATGACTTCATTTGCATTCATGTGAGCGACAGAAAATTGAAGAACTCGGTCTCCAAAGTGACGTCCTGAATTTCTGAGAATATGGCGTCTCTCTGGAAGAGGATATCGAAGACGTCGAGGATAGAAGGACGTCGCCGAGCCGAAAAGCCTTGCGGAGCCTATGCACATTTACGATTAAATTTCAAGGAATTGACTGAATATCGACTTTGTGCCGCCCGACCATTTGGCCGGGCTGTTCACATCTTTGTGAGTTGACGGCTTTTCTCGCAAAATCGCATCTCAAGTCCGCCTTTTTGACCGCCTCGGCCATCCCGCGGCGGTCTTTTTTTTGTCCCTGAAGTTCAGAGGTTGATGGCGGTGGGATCAGACGTTCATGGCGGGCTTGAAAAGAAATGGTGGGCCCGGAGGGACTCGAACCCCCAACCAAGCGGTTATGAGCCGCCGGCTCTAACCATTGAGCTACAGGCCCGGCCTCTCGAAAGAGAGGAGCAGCGGATCAATGGCAGTCCGCTGCGCGTCTGGCTCTAACCCAAATTCTCATTCCCCACAAGGCTTTGCCGTAATGCCTACACAATCCGCCGCCAAGAAGACGGCAGGGACAGATCAATTGGAGAGAACCATTCATGACGATCAGGAATTTTTCACGTCCGGCACTCGGCATCGTGGCCGCCACGGCGTTCGTTCTTGCCGCCACCACGGCCGCTCGCGCCGATGAAAGCACGCCACGGGAAGCGGTCATTTCCGTTTCCGGCGAAGGCCGCGCAACCACGACGCCGGACATGGCCGTCCTGTCCTTCAGCGTTGTCAACGATGCCAAAACCGCGCGCGAGGCGCTCGACGCCAACAACAAGACCATGGCCGATGTCTTGAACGCGCTGAAAGGCGGCGGTATCGCCGATCACGACCTGCAGACGTCAGGTTTTGCCATCAACCCGCAATATCAATATCCAGACAACAGCGACGGCGGAAACAAGCCCCCGGTGCTGATCGGCTATCAGGTGGCCAATTCCCTGACCATCCGGGTGCGCGACCTCACCAAGCTCGGCGGTATCATCGATCAGGCCGTGACGCTCGGCGTCAATCAGGGCGGCAGCATCCAGTTCACCAACGACAAGCCGGAAGCGACCATCACCGAAGCGCGCAAGGCGGCCGTCGCCGATGCAATCGAAAAGGCCAAGGTGCTCTCCGAAGCCGCGGGCGTCTCGCTCGGCCGGATCGTTGAAATCTCGGAAAATTCGCAGCGCCCCGAACCCATGCCGATGGTGCGCGCCATGGCGAAGGAATATGCCGCCGATGCCGTGCCGATCGTAACCGGCGAAAACGCCTATAACGTCAACGTCAACGTTACGTTCGCCATCAAGCAGTAAAATGCCCTGCGACTGCCGTCCGGTCACGCGTGGCGACAGCTTCGGTCCCGGCACATAAAAACCTCCCGCGAGACCGTCGCGGGAGGTTTTTCTTCAGGCGATATTCCGCACGGTCGCAGCGGCGGACAAGACGGTCCGCCAGCCCCGGTCTATCGGCCGAGCATCGGGCAGCCGCGGACATTCACAAAAGCGATGCTGCGGTAGCTTCCGTGACGACGTCCTTCAACGACAACACGGCGCGGGCTGACATGCACGACCTGCGCGCGGCGCAACCCATAAGCGCGGGCCTTGTCGGTGGCGACCCAGGGCTCGCAACGGCCGCGGCGATCATGACCCCAGCCGGGCCGACGATCATGACCCCAGCCAGGCCGGCGATCCTGATAGCCACCGCCATACTGAACATCGACGATCCCGCTCGATCCGATGCCGAATGACAGGGTTTCAGCCGAAGCTGCCGGCGCGCCAAGCCCCGCCATAGCGGAAAGACCCGTCAGGCCTGCGACGATCAGTTTTGCAAGAAGCTGCTTCATCTTCATTCTCCCAGGAACTTCGTTGACCTGCCCTCCTCGAACAAGAATCTTCGGTCGGGCTATGAAGCGGAGATTAGGGAAGGTCACCTGAACGGCGATCGAACCGCCCATTCATGCGCGGTTCAGGCACAATCGAGGCTCGTTCGCGAGCGGATCGATCAGCGCGCCAGCGCCTGTTCGAAGACGCGGATGTTGCGATAGTGGGTCAGGCGCGTCACGAGTCCGCCATCGATCTCGAAGACGAAGACACTGGGGATGGAATAGGATTGTCCGCTCGCCTGCGGCAGACCGGGAAAGCTTTGCCGATAGTAACCGCGCGCGGTCGCATCGACGGCAACACGCTGGCCAAAGGCATCGTGCATCACCACGATATCGCTGAACTGCTCGTCGAAATGGCGAAAGTAGCTCATGATCGCCATGCGCAACGGCTCCGCGCCAATCGTTCTTTGCCCCAGCATCGTATCGAGCGCGACGTCCTCGTCGAGAACGCTGCTGATGGCCTGAAAATCACGCTCGTTGAGCGCTTCAATGAAGCGGCTGGCGATGGTTTGCGCGTCGGTCAATGGCCATGTCTCCTGAAGCGATTGCGGCAAAGCTCCCCCGGAGCCGTCATGCCAGTGTCAGGAAAATGACAAACCACTGATTTCGTTCCATGAAAAATAGAGGAATCGGCTGCGCGGCAGGTCAGAGCCTGCTCCCATCAAAAACGCCTGTCCAGAGAAAACATCGTCGTCGGTCAAGGACCGAAATGCAGGACGATCTCCCGTCTGTGGGGACGGTTGCGGTGTTCGAAAAGATAGATGCCCTGCCATGTGCCAAGCAGCATGCGCCCGGCGGAAACGGGGATAGACACGGACACCTGGGTCAACGCTGCCTTGATATGGGCGGGCATGTCGTCCGGCCCCTCCATCGTATGATGCAGCCAATCCATGGCGGGGTCGTCCGCCGGTGGAACGAGCCGGTGGAAGAACAGCTGAAGATCGCGCTTGACGTCGGGATCGGCATTTTCCTGGATAGTCAGCGAACAGGATGTGTGGCGGACGAAGAGCGTCAGCAGCCCCTCGCTCCGCCCTGCCTTGGCGACGAAAGCGGCGGCGTCGCCGGTAAATTCGTAAAGCCCCGCGCCGCGGGTGGAAACGGAAAGGATCTGTTGCGGCATGAAGGCCTCGACATGGATGGAGATCCCTACAATTCCAGAATGCTCCTGAAACCGCCATAGATCATTCGCTTGCCGTCGAAGGGCATATTCCATTTTTCCGGCGAAAGGCGTGGATCGGCCATTACCTTGGCGTTGATCTCGTCGCGCGCCTCCCGCGAGGGATAGGTGATGTAGGAAAAGATCACCGTCTCATCCTCGCTTGCCATCACCGCGCGGGGGAAGGATGTCAGCTCTCCATAGGGAACATCGTCGGCGACACATTCGACATAGGACAATGCCCCGTATTCCTTCCAGACGTTGCCGGCCGCCGTCGCCATTTTGAGATAGGCATCGAGATTGGCCTTGGGCACGGCGACGATGAAACCATCGACATAGGTCATCAATTTTCTCCTCCAGGATGCGTGTTCCAGCGGAATGGTTGAGCGGCGGCATGGGTTCCATGGGCAGGCCTTCCTGCCTTCCTGGCAGCCATGGGATCAAAACAATTGAACAATTCATGAGCAAAATGATGGCTACAAACTGTGCGGTTTGCATTATTTTGTTGCCTGGCTGGACCTGTTTTCGTAGCTAAACACCGCGATAACCGGCCTTTCGGTCATTTATGAAAAGACTGCGGCCCCTCGCAACGACTTCGGCCCCGTACGGAGGCCGGCAAATGGCAGTCCCGGAAAGATCGAACCGATCGGCAGGCCTTCCTGGCCTCCCCAGGAGGCCCACCCAAGGAGAAAGACATGAAACTGAAGACATTGACGGGCGCCACGCTGGCTGCCTCCCTGCTGTTTGCCTCGGCCGCCTATGCCGACATCACCATCGGCCTCGTCGCGCCGCTGACCGGCCCGGTCGCCGCCTAGGGCGCGCAGGTCAAGAACGGCGCTGAGGCAGCCGTCGCCGAAATCAACAAGAACGGCGGTATTCTGGGCGAGCAGGTCGTGCTGAAACTCGCAGACGACGCCGGCGAACCCAAGCAGGGCGTGTCGGCCGCAAACCAGCTGGTCGGCGAAGGCATCCGCTTCGTGGTCGGCCCGGTCACTTCGGGCGTCGCCATTCCTGCCTCGGACGTCTTTGCCGAAAACGGCGTGCTGATGGTCACCCCGACGGCAACCGCGCCGGACCTGACGGCCCGCGGCCTGACCAATGTTCTGCGCACCTGCGGCCGTGACGACCAGCAGGCCGAAGTTGCCGCAGCCTATGTCCTGAAGACCTTCAAGGACAAGAAGATCGCGATCATCCATGACAAGGGCGCCTATGGCAAAGGCCTGGCTGATGCCTTCAAGGCGGCGATCAATGCCGGCGGCATCACCGAGACGCTCTACGATTCCATCACCCCCGGCGACAAGGATTTCAGCGCCCTCATCACCCGCCTGAAGGCGGACGGCGTCGAAGCCATCTATTTCGGCGGCTACCACCCGGAAGGCGGCCTGCTGGCCCGCCAGTTGCATGACCTGCAGGTCAAGGCGACGATCATCGGCGGCGAAGGCCTCTCCAACACCGAGTTCTGGGCAATCGGCAACGAAACGGCTGCCGGCACGGTCTTCACCAATGCTTCGGACGCCCTGAAGAACCCGGATTCCGCAGCCGCCGTCAAGGTTCTCGAAGCGGCCGGCATCCCGCCGGAAGCCTTCACGCTGAACGCTTATGCCGCCGTCGAAGTGATCAAGGCCGGCATCGAGAAGGCCGGCAGCGCCGACGATGCGATGGCCGTCGCCGCCGCACTGAAGGCCGGCGAACCCGTGCAGACGGCGATCGGCCAGCTGACCTACGGCGAAAACGGCGACCTGACCTCGCCGAGCTTCTCGCTGTTCAAGTGGGAAGGCGGCAAGATCGTCGCGGCTGAATAAGCTGAAGACAGGCTGAAACGACAAATGCCGGGCGGAAACTCCCGGCATTTTTGTTGCCCGTTTTCATGACGTGTGTTTCACGCGTCACCGGCCATGATCTCAGGACGATGGAAATCCCCGGCGCCGCCATTGGCTTTTCGGAACTTCGGCACCGACATCGAAACCGAAGGAATGAATACGGGTTCCCTCCGCATCGACCTCGCAACGGAAGGAAAGATCGTACCAGCGGTTCTTGGCGCGAAAGGCCGCGCGCTGGACTTTCAGGAGATTGCCGTTTGGCAGAGTATAGGACGGCACGAGCTCGGCATTGTAAGCTGGCGAACCATTCTTCAACTGCGCATAGAGCTCGCTGCTGCAAAGACGGGCGATGCGTTCGCTGCGCGGCAGGTTGCCCATGGCGGTCAGCGCGATAGGATTGTCACTCGCCTCCTCGGAAAACAGCTTCTTCACCTCTGGAATATCCTCGTCGATTTCCTCGGGTTTCGCGGCCTCTTCCTTCGGCTTCTCTTCGGCAACCTCAGGCTCGGGTTCCGGGCTTTCGGCGGGGATCGCCTCGGCCATCTCGGCCAGTGCCTCCGTTTCAGGCTTAGCTTCAGCCTCTTCGGTCTTTTCTGGTTCAGGTGGCTTCGCTTCTGCCTCTTCTATCGGCTTTTCCGGCTGAAGTTCGGGCTTGTCTTCGGAGGCATTGCCCTCGAGCGCGCGGGAAGAGCCGGTATCCTTTTCGCCGAATTCATAGACGGGGCGCAGGACCGGGATCGGGATTTCCGCAGGCGGCTGTTCGGCGGCGGCTTGTTCCTGCTGCGCCTGCTCGGGAGGCGGTGGGGGCGGCTGCTCCTCAGCCTGCTCCTCTTCAGCCTGCTCCTCCTCTGCCTCCTCCGGTGGCGGTGGCACCATCTCGACGCTGACCGTTTCCTCCTCCGGCGGCGTGAAATCCGGCATGGGCAGCTGGAAGAGGAGGACGATGCCGAGCACGACATGAAGCCCAACCGAGACAACCGTGCCCCAGCGAAGCTCCTTCCAATCTCGCGCTTTCTTCTCTTGCATAAAGACCCACACACCCGCCTCGCCAAACGCGACGGGTCAAAATGAAACCATCCCCTTCAGTTTGGCCGGCGAAGCCGAAATATCAATAGGGCTGACGCGCATTTGAAGAACGAAAGCCGGCCTGCCGTAACCCTAAAGCGCGATGGTGTCACCATCTGCGGGGATAAGCAGTTGCGACGGGGAGATGCCGGCCGCATCCGCAGCCTTGCGCAGATCCGACCGGCTGACGGTCGCATGATCCAGCGCCTCCATATGCACGGCCACGACGGTTGCCTCGCCCGCAAGCCTGCAAACGTCGACCGTTTCCGCCGCATCCATGACGATCAGGTCGCCATCCCATTTCGCGCCGCAGGAATGGGTGATGACCACATCCGGCCTGGTCTCGCGGATCGTCTTCTCGACAGGCGGGTAAAGCACGGTGTCGCCGGCCCAATAGACGCGCGGCTCTCCCTCTCCCTCCAGGGTGAAACCGATCACCTGCCCCATCAGCTCGACGACGGGACCAAGCCCGTGGCTACCTTCCCGCCGGGTCAAGCTGAGCCCTTTCCAGGTGGCGCCATCGGTCAATGGCGTAACATCCGTGAAGCCCGCCTTGCGAATTTCCTCCTCATCGCCCGGCTGACAGAAGATCGGCAGCGTCTTGGGCAAGCGCTGCTTGGCGACATCATCGAAATGGTCGGTATGAAGATGGGAAACGATCACCAGTCCCACACCATCCAGAATCTCTTCGACCGAAACCGGCAGATCGACCTTGGGGTTGGGCGAGCGGCCGGTAAACGACGGCAGTGAATGCTTTGGCGCAAGATACGGATCGATCAGTACCGTATGACCGGCATAGTCGAGCTTCAGGGTGGCGTTGCGGAAAAGCTGGAGCTTCATGGAAAATCCTCTGGTGGCGGGTGCGACGCAAGATGGGCGAGATCATGGACCGAAAGCAAGGGGAGGAAGGAGAACTCACAGGCGAGCGATCTGACCCGGAAAACGAAAAGGCCGGGCAAAAAAGCCCGGCCTTTTCCTGTTTTCTTCGCCTCGGATCAGCTGTCGAGGAACGAGCGCAGCTTCCTGGAGCGGCTCGGATGCTTCAGCTTGCGCAGCGCCTTCGCCTCGATCTGGCGGATACGTTCGCGCGTAACCGAGAACTGCTGGCCGACTTCTTCGAGCGTGTGGTCGGTGTTCATGCCGATGCCGAAGCGCATGCGCAGCACGCGTTCTTCACGCGGCGTCAGCGATGCCAGAACGCGGGTCGTCGTTTCGCGCAGGTTCGCCTGGATGGCGGCGTCGATCGGCAGAAGCGCGTTCTTGTCCTCGATGAAATCGCCGAGATGCGAATCCTCTTCGTCACCCACGGGGGTTTCGAGCGAGATCGGCTCCTTGGCGATCTTCAGGACCTTGCGGACCTTTTCGAGCGGCATGGCGAGCTTTTCGGCCAGTTCTTCCGGCGTCGGCTCGCGACCGATTTCGTGCAGCATCTGGCGCGACGTGCGAACGATCTTGTTGATCGTTTCGATCATGTGCACCGGAATGCGGATCGTACGGGCCTGGTCGGCGATCGAGCGGGTGATCGCCTGACGGATCCACCAGGTCGCATAGGTCGAGAACTTGTAGCCGCGACGGTATTCGAACTTGTCGACCG
>JAVBSF010000237.1:0-4959 GCA_031556925.1 Pararhizobium sp. | reverse complement strand
GGGCCAACAGGCTGCTACGCATGTATACGCGCTGGTCCGAGCGTCAGGTTTTCAAGGTCGAGCTTCTCGAAATCCACGACGGCGAAGAAGCCGGAATTAAGTCCGCGACGCTGCTGGTCAAGGGCCACAATGCCTATGGTTGGCTGAAGACCGAATCGGGCGTCCATCGCCTCGTTCGCATCTCGCCCTATGACAGCAATGCGCGCCGTCATACCTCGTTCTCGTCCATCTGGGTGTATCCGGTGGTCGATGATTCGATCCAGATCGATATCAACGAGAGCGATTGCCGCATCGACACCTACCGTTCTTCCGGCGCGGGCGGCCAGCACGTCAACACGACCGACTCGGCCGTGCGTATCACGCACATGCCGTCCGGCATCGTCGTCCAGTGCCAGCAGGAGCGCTCCCAGCACAAGAACCGCGCCAAGGCGTGGGACATGCTGCGCGCGCGCCTGTACGAAGCCGAGCTGAAGAAGCGCGAAGACGCGGCCAACGCGGAAGCGGCCTCCAAGACCGATATCGGCTGGGGCCACCAGATCCGCTCCTATGTTCTGCAGCCTTACCAGCTGGTCAAGGATCTGCGGACCGGCGTCGAAAGCACCGCCCCCTCGGACGTGCTTGACGGTGAACTGAACGAGTTCATGGAAGCCGCGCTCGCTCACCGCATCAGCGGCAGCGCTGACGCGGTGGTTGACGATCTGGCCTGAGCGGCCAGTTGGCGATACAGCGAAAAGCCGGGCAATGATGTCCGGCTTTTTTGTATTTGCGGGCTGTTTCTGTCGCGAAAGCGAAGGCGGCTGCGCGAGGTACGATCGACATCCAGCCGTTTCGTTCAAAAATGCCCGTCATGCGCCTTTTCGCTTTACAGACCGGCAAAATATGCTACTGCCATGCGCCATGGCGCCCTTATAGCTCAGTTGGTAGAGCATCTGATTTGTACTCAGAGGGTCGGGAGTTCGAGTCTCTCTGGGGGCACCATTTAATTCCAAACATTTAACGGGAATTCTTAAACCAAAGAGTGAGCATTCATTGGGCTTGAGGTAACTCTCGGGGTAACTTTTCCTACGGCCGAAAAATGCGCTGCGGGGCTGCATTCAATCAGCTCAGGAAGCGAGAAGTGCTTCAAAGGCGGAGCGTGGGCCGCTTTTTCTTTGGTTTTGACTTCGGTTTTCGTGCTGCTCTGGCTGCTCGCTCCTCGTCAGCCCGCTTCTTTCTAAGCTCTTCGACAAGGCGTTCCATCTCCCGGAAGGCCCCATCCATTTCCTTTTCGCCCTGGTTGATCTGCAGCCTTTGCCCTATCAGGGTAGAGGCTGCCACCTGAAGACTGCCGCTGATCATGTCACGGATCGCAAGCTGCCGACCTGCCCAGAACGAATCGTAGTCGGTGATCCGTTCATGCTCTAACCGCAGGGTCGATGCGACATCGAAGGCTCGGGGATAGCGCTTTGTGATTTCTTGGTACTCAACGGCTGCGTTCACGACACCGACGCAGTGGTCGATCACGTCGTCCGGCTTTCCAGCTCCCCGAACTACCCGGATCAGGTTGGCGGCCAACTCAATGAGAGCGCGATCAAGCTTTTGCTTCGCCCACTCGCCTTCAATTTCAGTTTTTGATTTCTCGGATACCAGCTTCAATTTCGGTGGATCGGGATCAGACATGAAAACCTCGTCCTCTAACCGCAGGGACTTTGGCCTAGATGTGAACGACAGACAATGCCTCCTGACGGGTATCGTCCCAGCGGTCGAGCTTAGTTTTCGAATTTCAACGTTACACTGGCTGAGGACCGGAGCGCTCGAAGGTCTTGCGCGTGCTTGATGGCCTTGTACGCTTCCAGGGCTGACAAACCGAATTTCGCTTTCAAGGTCGGTACCGCCAAAGCAGGGGGGCAATGAACCGCACCGGGTTTGCCGGAGGCCATTTCGTTAAGTTATGCGGCCACGGCCGGTGCGTCCAGCATGGCGTAATATCGTTTTTCGGCTTCGGCTGGCACATGTTGCCGATGGGCTCCAGAAGGCGACGGTTGTTGAACCAGTCGATCCATTCCAGCGTGGCGAACTCCACGGCTTCGAAGTTTCGACACGGTCCTCGCCGATGGATGACCTCGGCGTTGTAAAGACCATTGATCGTTTCTGTCATAACTGTCGCCGACACTCCCGACAGACGGCTCGATGCCTACTTCCGCCAGCCGTTCGGAATAGCGAATGGACACATACTGCGATCCGCAGTCGGAATGGTGAACCAGTCCGCCACGGCGGACGGGCCGCCGATTATGACGCGTCTGATCAAGGGCATCGAGAACGAAGCCCGCATGGGCAGTCCGGCTTGCTCGCCAACCAACGATGCGGCAAGCGAAGGCATCGATCACGAACGCGACGTAAACGAAGCCCTGCCAAGTGGCCACATAGTTGAAATCAGAAAGCCAGAGCATGTTCGACGCAGGCGCGAAGAAGTGTCGGTTCACCCGGTCGAGCGGGCATGGGTCGGTCTTGTCACTGATCGTCGTGCATTGGCAAACTTGATGAATCAGAATTCAAAGTCCTGATTGGATATCAGAGGGTCGGGAGTTCGAGTCTCTTGGGGGCACCATTTTATCTTCCCCATCGGATATTTTTATGCACGGCTGTCGGTGAGTTGCATCCGCTACGCGCTCGCCGAGCGCGGGATAGCTCTTTTCAGAGGGCTTCCGTCTTTCTTGCACGAAAACACCCCAGCTATTTTTACGTATTCCAGAGGGAAATCGGCTTCGTGTGTTTCCTGGGAACGCTTTATCGACCCTCTGCGGGTGCGCGCAGTGGATACTCGCTTCGCGGCGGGATCGCGTGATGGGCGACAGCGATCATGACCAGGATAACGCTGCCGAACAGCAAAACGGCACTGGCACGAAAGGCGCGATCAGAAGCGGTATGCCCGTCGCCATGGTCAGCGCGCCGACCGCCAGCATGGCAACCATCGCCGCTACCTGATTTGAGATGACGATGGGAGTGACTGCGAGATTCATGCCGATAAGCGAAGCGATGAAGATGACGGCGCAGGAAATAGGGCATCCGGTGACTAAAAATGGTGCATGCGCGGACTCATAGGGCTGAGGGGCTCAAAAATCCAAGTCTATTTGTCTGCGCAACTGGCGAAGGAGCGAATATTTTTCGAAGTATCCCGGTCGTCACGGCAGCCTGTTGTTGAGTTTACACCATGCCGGGCTACGGGTTGTTTCCCGAAACGATACACATTCCGGGTGGTGCAAAAAACCGCTTGTTGCGGAACATTCAACAGCTTACCGTGCTAGCCATGGCGGGTGCGAAACTGTTATGCCTGCGCTTGAAAATAATGATGACCGGAGAGAGTGATGACCTTTAGATCTGTGACGTTGGCCGTAGTGAGTGCGCTCGCAATACTCTCGGGTTGCGCGAGCACCAGCGGCAACAACACGAGCTATGCAAATTATCAGGGTGCCTATCCCCAGCCGTTTCTCGGCGCGGGAAGCGGTGCGAATGTCGGCATTCCGCTGCAATAAAATCAGCCGAGAAGCATGATGTCGCAGAGCGCACCGGCCGCAGCCGCCGGTGCCTCGATCGGCCGGATGATGAGGCAATTCGCCTCCGCAAATACCCGAATCATCGATGAATCCTGCCGTGCGAAAGGCTGGGCGATCCTGATGTCATCGGCATTTTCGCGCAATCGCGCGCGAATGTAATCCTGCCTGCCGTCATTGGCGGGGAGGGGCTGGCCCAGGCGGGCAGACGCGATTCTTTGAGCGGCGGGCAAACCTGCCATGTGACGCAGAAGCGGCTCCAGAAACAGGTAGGAACAAACGAGACTTGAAACCGGGTTTCCCGGCAGGCCCAGAATGACGGTTTTTCCGAGAGAGCCGACCATCAGCGGCTTTCCCGGCCGCATCGCGATCTTCCAGAAATCGAGCAGCATGCCGGCGTCCAGAAGCGCCGGCCGGACCAGATCGTGATCGCCGACCGATGCGCCACCAAGCGTCACCAGAACGTCGATACCCGATTCGATCGCCTTGGCGACGGCGCTGGCGATCGCGGCCCTGTCGTCGCCGATGATGCCGAGGTCGATGACGTCAGCACCGTTTGCCCGCGCGATTGCGGCAACACCAAAGCTGTTTGAGGCAATGATCTGGCCCGGCGCCGGATCGGAGCCCGGCGACCGCAATTCGTCGCCCGTGGCGAGAATGGCGATCCTCGGCCGTGCGACAACCGGCAGCGCGGGATGGTTCATGGCCGCCGCGACCGTCAGGCGCGCAGGCGTCAGGATTTCGCCGGTATGAAGGATAACGTCACCCGCTGCAAAATCCTGCCCTTTCGGACGAATGTGCCGGCCTTTCGACGGAGAAAATTGCGTGCGGATGCGGTTGTCCCTCAGTTGCTCCGCATCTTCCTGCGCCAGCACCGTATCTGCTCCGGCCGGCACTGGCGCGCCGGTGAAGATACGGACGACTTCGCCCGGCCCCACATGACCGGAAAAACCATGTCCCGCCGCGGATTGGCCGATGACCGTCAGTTCCGCACCAATCTTCGAAAAGTCGTCGTGGCGGCCCGCATAGCCGTCCATGGCGGAATTGTCGAAGGCGGGATGGGTCAACCGCGCGGCAACATCATCGGCGAGAACGCGGCCTTGCGCGGCATCGAGCGGAATTGTTTCCGTACGGCGCGCGCCCGGCGCCAGCGCGAGGAGCCGCTTCAGGGCGTCGTCGACAGGCAGCAGTGTCATGGTTCAGGATTCCGCTCGGCGGAAGTCGCCGGAGCGTCCGCCGGATTTGCTGACGAGACGGATGCCGCCGATCTCCATCTCGCGATCGGCCGCCTTGGCCATGTCGTAGATGGTCAGGCAGGCGACGGATGCCGCCGTCAGCGCTTCCATTTCGACGCCGGTCTTGCCGGTGACGCGCGCCAGTGCGGTCACCCGCAGGCCCGGCAGATCCTCGACAGGCTCGATGTCGACCG
>JAVBSF010000003.1:0-6480 GCA_031556925.1 Pararhizobium sp. | reverse complement strand
ATGTTCGGCAGCAGCAATTTCCTCCGGCTATAGCCTTATGGAAGGAAAATGCTGCGCGCGCGCAACAAGGCGATTCTTTGTTAAAAGTGCTTTTTTGGTCTCGCGTTGTAGATCCAGATCGAAAGCTGGCTTTAGAGATGTTGCCTTATGGCTCTAATCGCGCCTTTATGAGCTATCTATTATCTATGCCGAGCGGTCAATTTTGGAATCAGCGCGGCAGCAAGCTCGTTGATCGCGGTCAATTGAGCCCTTTGGCCTTCTCTGTGGCGCATTGGCTAAAAGTTGTCGATGCGCTGAAAAGTGGCCGCGAGCATAGCGCTTTAGAGCTGGTGGCTCATGCAGATAGCTCAGCCATCTCGCTACAGCCGGCATTGCATAAAGCTTTGTTTAGAACCTTGCGCTATCGCCAGCGCGCTTTGCCTATAGAGTACTACCGCGACAGTGCGTCAGATGAACTGCAACTTAAAGTTGCTTCAGCCGAACAGTTTTTAAATCTTGTGGCTGATAGCTCTTTGCCGATTGCTCCAGCATGGCAACCGCTCATGGATAGCCCAGAGATCTTTTCAGCTTTATTGCTTGGCGCAGGTTGGTCTGAAGCTGCTTTGAACCTGCATGGCGAAGAAAAATATCTTCCTGAATTTCCGGAATGGCTGGCCTTAGCGATGACAAATGCTTTAAAGGTCAATCGCGATGAGGTTACAGCCTTAGTCTTTGCTGCACAGCAACCGGAAAATCCTTTGCTCGCTGCCACTATTGCTAATCTGTTGAAAAAAACTAAAGATAGCGATATTGCCCTACATCAATTGCAAGCAATTAGCAGCTATACATCTGATCGTGGCACGGCGGCGGCATGGTTGCTGGCATTAAATTACATTGAAAAGGGGCGCTACGACCTTGCTCAAAAGGCAGCAGTTGGCCATGCTCGCTTGAGTTTGACCCTCCAGGGGCAAGAGTTAATTGCGCGCATTGCGGCTCTGCAAGGAGACTTTATAAGTGCCGAAAAATACTATGGTGCAATTGTTGATAGGTCTAGTGAGGCTAAGTCATTCTTAGCGCGCAAGGCTTTTAATGAAAAGAACTGGGAGCAAGCTCGCCTTTTAACGGAAGCTCTATTGCAGCTTTATCCCGACAATGCGCTGCTGCTGGAAAACTTACAGAAAATCTCTAAGGAGCAAGTCAAAGCCATTGGCGAACAGTTCGGGCAAGATTAAAGTGGCAATTTCTTGCATCTTTAGCATCTAATTTTTCGGCTATATCGCAAGGGATGCCCTCAAAATTGCTTGATGAATCGCAATAGTTCAGAGGCTCAGAGCGATTAAGAGACTTTCTCTGAATTAAATTTTCGCCGATTTTTCGGTTCTTTTGAGCAGATTTTTGCTTCAAACTTGAAGGGCAATATCTCTATATATAGCCGTTCAAGTTTGAAGCAAAAAGCTGCCAAAATAATCCAAAAAGCCGGCAAAATGTTAATCCAGAGATAGTCTCTAAGAGGCAGTCTCCTAACGCCGAAAAATGACCTGTCGGTTAGATAAATATAAGCCTGCAGCCTAGTATCCGATCTTATTAATTTTGTTGTATTGGCTTTGTAAAGACTCTCGCAACTTTCCTGCCACACTTTTCCATTGCCGCTAATATTAGGTGACCTATGATAAGTAAGCTTCGAGGTTTTGGCTTCATCCAACACAGCAAAATTAAGGTTGGGCGCTAGTACTAGTTGGGTTGCCTTTAAGTCAGGAGGGCAAAAAATAGGTAGTCCTAAAGGGGTAGTGATTTCAACAGGGCATTGCTATTATCTCAATGCTGACCGATAAAGAAGAATCAAAATTTCTAAGGCCTGAAAGGCCGGCTCCCTCCCACAACTTGGGCTTTTTGAGTTAGTTCGAAGCCTCCTGCTGAATGACACGAAACCTCGATGATCAAAAACACTATTTGTTTAGGGATACCAAAACACAACATTCTAACTAGTAAATGACATTTCGAAAGAATTCTCATATGAAAGATGAGCCTAAAGATGGGCCTTTAGAAAAGCTTTACTTTAGCAGTAGAGGGTAGTTGCGATGTATGAGGAAAATTTGGGGGAATAGCTGGAGGTTTTGCCAGTTTTTTAGGCGCAACACACTGTGAAAGTGTGTTGCAAATAATCTGAACAGCTTAAGCTTGAGTCATTTGAAAGACTAGCTCAGAGTATAGCTGCCATAGTTCGTTGTCAACTTGGCCGTGGCGGATCAAAACGATCAGCTCGCGCTTAACAGTGCGAAGATCTTTCTTCGGCATTAGCTTGCGGATCATTTCTTTGTTGCCGGCGCTGCGCGCTAAGTTCAACATTGTCTCAATGTCAGTTTTTGTAAATTGTAGCTGATCGCGACGCTTGCGAGAACCGCGAGCTGCACGAGGCTTTGGTGCAACAGAGATAGGCTTGTTAGTGCGCAGAATGTGTTGCTCAATCATTTCGCGAAGTTTAACAGGATCTTCTAGGCGCATTTTACGCATAGTAAAGTGGTGAATATAACCACCAGATGGCATCGGCAAATAACGGCAAATATCGTTTTCGCGTGTGGCTTCAATTTTCTTTACTGCCTGTGCAATCACTTCATCGATCTGTAGAGTTTCTTGCGTTGACATCATTTCCTTCCTTTTTGTTTTTTTGCTGTTCGTTGTTGTGGTTTAGTTAGGTTGTTTTGAGCTATTGCCAGATTCATTCAAGGCTTTTACTGCTCTCTTTCCATTGCCTTATCTTTGTAATGCATTCTTGCGTTTACCTGCAAGTGAATTTTTCAACATAAGTGTAATTTACAAAAAGAGATGAGGCTGCTTTGCGCCACTATTTGCTAAGTTTAGCATACAAATCATATGGCCATCTCTTTGTAATGTCTGCCAAATAAACCGCCTATTTTCTTGGCATATTGGCCACTAGCGATTTGATTGAAACAGTCATCTTATCACACAAATATATCAATCTAATAGAGTCATACTTTTTATGCAATTGTTATTAAGTTTGAATTGATATTTTTGACCATTTTCCTAAATGGAGATGATTTCGCTGCTGCTTTGATTTTAAGAGTTTGATCTTTCATTTTTTCGCATGCACAACAAATTTTTATGATCCACATGGTGACGTTTTATAGTCTATACATCATCAAATCCATTCAATGTTACTCATTGCGCTTGACTAACAAGCGAAGCATAACTAGCACTCAACCTTTGCCCTAACTACAGAAGAAATGCCCTTTTTCATTTTGCGGCTTGGCATGCCTCTCTTCAAGTGCAAAACCGCTGTTTTTAGAAGCTTTAGTTTGTGACCCCCTCTAAGTTGCTCTCTGCAGACAAATCTTTCTTGTCAAATAGTTGTGATTGGCATGTAATAGAGGATCACACGCTATTTGAAAGCAAGTCCAATCGCATCTTTAGATAAGGATTTTATGTCTGCACATTATCTCCCCTATGCGCGCCAGCAGGTCACTGACAGCGACATTAAGGCCGCCGCCGCCGCCCTCGCCGATCCCATCATTACCCGAGGTTCTAATGTCGAACAGTTTGAAAATTTGTTTGCGGAGTATTGTGGGGCAAAATCTGCGCTAGCCTTTCATAGCGGCTCTACGGCTCTGCAAGCTGCTTGCGTGGCTCTAGAAGTTTCTCGCGATGATCGCGCAATTGTTACCCCCAATACATTTATTGCTACCGTAGCCTCGCCTGTGCAGTGTGGCGCAGAGCCAATTTTTGTAGACATCGACAATAGCTCTGGCAATATGGATTTAGATCATGTTTGCTACACCTTAGAGCGGCCCGCTTCTCGTGGGCGCAACCTCATCATGCCGGTTCATTTTTCAGGCATACCGGTAGATATGGTTGAGCTAGATCAAAGAATTAAAGATCCCAACTGTGTGGTCATCGAAGATGGGTGCCACGCTCTGGGTTCGCGCTATACCTGTGGCCGCCGCGTTGGCAGTTGCCACTATAGTCAAATGACCGTCTTTAGCTTTCATCCAGCCAAAATCATTACCACCTGTGAGGGGGGAATGGTCACAACGAATGATGAAAGGTTATATAAAAGACTTCGCTTGTTTCGCAACAGCGGTATTGAGCGAGATCCCCGCTACTTAGATCATGCGCCGCAGCCTTGGCACTACGACGTTGAAGAAATCAGCAGCAATTATAATTTCACTGAAATGCAGGCCGCTCTTGGCGTCAGCCAACTTCAAAGGATCGATAGCTTTGTTGAAAGGCGAAGGGCCTTAGTTGCTAAGTACCGCAAGCTCTTGCAAGGCAAGGAACATATTGTTCCTTTGACAGATTGCTATGACCACAACACAGCGTTTCACCTCTTTGTTGTGCTAGTTGATTTTGCCTCGTGCGGCAAAACGCGCGACACCGTCATGCAGCGGCTGCACAGCCGCCAGATTGGCACACAACTGCATTATATGCCTATTTATCGCCATCGCTACTTTCAAACTCGCTTAGGAGACTTAAGCCAATATTTTCCGAAAGCGGAAAGGCATTTCTCCCAGGCGCTGAGCTTGCCCCTTTATCCAGAGCTCACGGATGAAGATATCGCGCGCGTGGTCAATGAGCTATGCCGAGCTTTAAGCTAAGAGTGTGTCTTCAAAGTGTGATCAGGATGCTTTGCTGCTAAATTGCACTATAAGCGGGAAAAAAATAGTCACACAAATTGTCCGACTCGGACTTTGAAGACATGCTCTAATGAATGTGTATTAAAACCCTGAGGTTAATTATGTCGTCCTTGCAAGGCTGTGAAAAACTTAAATGCCGTAAGAAAATTTTCATGCCATCTAGGTTTGAAGTGAGGTTGACGGATTGCAAACCTTCAAGTACACTATAGCTCACAACAAAATGTCAAACATGCTTTTAGAGGTTTTAAAATGGTAGCGCTTGACCGTGAAATGGTGCAGAAGCTGACTCAGCTTTGCTGTATACAGTGCACTCCCGAGGAAGAAGAAAACTTACTCGTTAATTTGCAAGACATCGTCACTTACATCGAGCAACTCCAGCAAGTCGACACTTCTTCTGTAGAGCCATGCTACCATGTGCTTGGTGAAAATGCCAATGCCATGCGCGATGATCTTGTCGAAGAGAGCGCCTTTAAAGACCTGTTCTTCGAAAATGTTCCTGCACGTGCAGGCACTCTCGTAAAAGTTCCTCCTGTGATTACCTCCAACGGATAGGGTTATTTCTATGCATCATCTTTCTGCCATTGAACTGCGCGAAGCCTTCCTGCGTGGAGAACATAGCGCTGAGGCTATTACGACTTACTTTTTAAGCCATATTCAACATACAGACGGCGAAATTGGCGCTTTTTTGAAGACTTTGCCCGAGCGCGCGTTGGCGCAAGCTAAAATTCTCGACAAAAAGCGCGCGCAAGATAAACCTTTAGGTGCCCTTGCTGGTGTGCCGGTAGCTATCAAGGACAATATCCATGTTCTCGGTGAGCTGACAACTTGCGCATCTAAATTCTTGACCAACTACCGCGCGCCCTTCAATTCAACGGCCGTTGCTCGCCTTGAAAATGAAGATGCGATCATTATTGGCAAAACCAACTTAGATGAGTTTGCTATGGGCTCATCGACAGAGAATTCTGCTCTACAGCGCACCTACAATCCATGGAATTTAAAATGCACCCCTGGAGGGTCTTCTGGAGGCTCAGCTGCCGCCGTAGCAGCAAGGATGGTGCCGATAGCGCTAGGCAGCGATACTGGTGGATCTATCCGCCAACCAGCAGCATTTTGTGGCGTTGTTGGCCATAAGCCCACCTATGGCCGCGTGTCGCGCTATGGCCTGGTAGCTTTTGGTTCATCGCTCGATCAAATTGGCCCTTTTACACATAACTGCCGAGATGCAGCTTTGGCCATGGAGGTTTTAGGCGCTCATTGCGCGCGCGATGCCACCAGTTTGACAGCCCCAGCAGATCAATATCTGTCTGTGATGGATGGTCAAATTAAGGGCATGAAGATCGGTGTGCCTTGGCAGTTTCTTGAAGGGCTGGGAAGTGTAGAGCGCAAGCTCTTTGAGCAGTCATTAGCCGTCTACCGCTCTTTAGGGGCCACTATCGTCGATGTAGACTTAAGTATCCTCAAACATGCCATTGCGGTTTATTATATCTTAGCCGGTGCTGAAGCGTCGACAAACTTGGCCCGCTTTGACGGCGTGCGCTACGGCGTGCGCTCGCCAGATGCCAAAACACTCGATGAGGTATATCGCCTGTCGAAGGAAGATGGCTTTGGTCCAGAAGTTAAGCGCCGCATCATGTTGGGAACTTTTGTGCTCTCTGCTGGCTATCAGGATGCCTATTACCGTCAAGCGCAGAAGGTGCGCCGCTTGATTATCGACAGCTATAACCGCGCCTTTGAAGCCTGCGACCTGGTGGTCACCCCGGTGACGCCAACTGCGGCCTTTGAAATTGGCGCTATTAAGGATCCTTTGGAGATGTATCTTGCCGATATCTACACCATTGGCATCAACTTAGCG
>JAVBSF010000122.1:0-46181 GCA_031556925.1 Pararhizobium sp. | reverse complement strand
CTGAGACGCGCCGTTTCGGTGCGGAAGGTGCGGAACTCGGCCGAGCGGGTCACGACGGCTTCGAAAGTCGGCATCTGCTCGGCAGGCACCAGGGGACGCCATTCCTTCAGAAGCGCGTCGATCTCGTCGAGATTCTTGGCGATGCCTTCGGCGAAGGGGGCGGCCGCTTCCGGGTTCGCGGAGGCGTAGATGCCGCGCGCATCCATGACGACGGCGGTGACAAGACGGTTGAGATGCTCGCCGTTGAAAGCACGGTTCGATGCGACGTCGAACTGATGAAGCTTGGTGTTGTACTGCTTGACAACCGCAAGGGCCATGCCTGTCACCACGATGGTGATCAGGCTCATGATACCGACGATCAAATAAATCTTGCCACGAATTTTCATAGTACAGGGTCCTTCATTGAATGTGACCCTGAAAGGCGCTGCTTACAGATCACACATGAAAAAAACCATAGGTCTCCGCTGGTTAATGAATGTTATCAAGGCTATCGGCCATTCTAGGGATGGCCGATTAACGCCTTGTTCATGGGAATCTGCTCAGCATCGATCCGTTTCAATCCACAATTGCCGTCAATATTACCATTTTCTCATAGTGCAGGTTGAGCGTGTTTTCCCGCGCAAATGCCGGAAAGCCGGCATTTCTCGTGGCTGCGATTGACTCGCGCTCTCTTTTGCACTTATAAGCCGCGCACGTCTGGACAAGCCCGCTTGCCCTGTGGCAGCGCCGTGTCCTGACGATAACGCTCCTTGCTAAAAAGCAAACTCAAGAAGGGCCGCACACCGCGGTATTAAAATAAATGACGAAGCGTACCTACCAACCGTCCAAGCTTGTTCGCAAGCGCCGTCACGGCTTCCGTGCACGTATCGCCACCAAGGGTGGCCGCAAGGTTCTCGTTGCCCGTCGGGCACGCGGCCGTAAGCGTCTGTCGGCCTAAGGCCTGCCGGCGCATGGGCGTCGTCCGTTTCATCGAACCGGAATACGCCCTGCGCGGCTTTTCGGCAGCTTTCCTCCTCTGTCTTTCAGGGTGTCGGGCGGTTGCCGAAGAAAAGGGCGTTGGCATATGACGGCTAACGACCGGAAAATACCTGCGGAGCGGCTTAAAACCCGCCCGCAGTTTCTCAAGGTCCGAGAAGGTGAAAAGCGCAAAGGTCCGCTGTTCCTTCTCGAAGTTCTGGATCGCCAGGAACCGGACAGCGCCGCGCGCGTCGGTTTTACGGTGACCAAGAAGCACGGCAATGCCGTTGAGCGCAACCGGATGCGCCGCCGTCTGAAAGAGGCCGTGCGACTTTCCGCCGGATTTGCAATGAAGCCCGGACACGACTATGTGATTGTCGCCAGACGCGAGCTTTTGACTGCCCCTTTCGAGCGGCTGACGAAGGGGCTCTGCGATCGCATTGAAAGCAAGCAGAATATTCACGGCCGCCGACCGGCTCCAGGAAAGAATGATGGAAAATAACCGCAACTACTTCGTGGCGATCGCCCTCTCCGTGGTGATCCTGATCGCCTGGCAGTTCCTCTACATCAATCCGAAGATGGAGAAGGAACGGATCGTCGCTGAGCAGGCCGAGCTGGCAAAGCCCCAGACGACGCCGGCCGCAGGCGAAGGCGCCGCGACGGCGCTTCCGGGCGCGACCAACAATGCTGCGGTTCCCGGCACGGGCGAAAGCCGCGATCAGTCGCTCGCCAAGTCCGCGCGCGTCACCATCGATACGCCGGCTCTGAGCGGCTCCATCAACCTGACCGGCGCCCGCTTCGACGACCTGAAGCTCAAGGAATATCACGAGACGGTCGACAACAAGAGCCCGATCATCACACTGCTCAGCCCGGCCGAGACAAAGGACGGTTACTTCACCGAGCTTGGCTATGTCGGTAATGAGGCTTCCGGTTCGGCGCCCGGCCCGCAGACGGTCTGGACGCTGAAGAGCGGCGCGCAGCTGACCCAGGCGACGCCGGTCACGCTCACCTACACCAATGAAAAGGGCGTCACCTTCGATCGCACCATCTCGGTCGACGAGCACTTCATGTTCAAGGTCGACGACAAGATCACCAATGCTGGCACGGAGCCCGTATCGCTCTCCGGTTATGGTCGCGTCACCCGCTTTTCGAAGCCGGCAACGCCGAGTGTTTACGTGCTGCATGAAGGCTTCATCGGCGTGATCGGCGAGCATGGCCTGCAGGAAGTGAAATACTCCAAGGTCGAGAACGATGCGCCGGTTGAGCCCGGCAAGGCGACGACCGGCTGGCTCGGCATCACCGACAAATATTGGGCGACGACGATCGTGCCGCCGCAGGCAACTCCCTATGAGGCGCGTTATTCGCACTTCACCGATGGCCGCGAGCGCTTCCAGACGGACTACAAGCAGGATCCGATCACCGTTGCCGCCGGCCAGAGCGCCGACGTGAAGAGCCTGATCTTCGCCGGCGCCAAGCAGGTTCCGCTGGTCGATGGTTATGAAGCAAGCTACGGCATTCCGCAGTTCGATCTCCTGATCGACTGGGGCTGGTTCTACTTCATCACCAAGCCGATGTTCAAGCTGATGGATTTCTTCTTCCGCTACTTCGGCAATTTCGGCGTGGCGATCCTCATGACCACCATCGTCGTCAAGGCGCTGTTCTTCCCGCTCGCCAGCAAGCAGTATGCTTCCATGGCGAACATGAAGAAGGTTCAGCCGAAGATGGAAGAGCTGAAGAAGAAGTTCGGCGACGACCGCATGGGCTTGCAGCAGGCGATGATGCAGCTCTACAAGGATGAGAAGATCAATCCGGTCGCCGGCTGCTGGCCGATCCTTCTGCAGATTCCGGTGTTCTTCGCGCTCTACAAGGTGATCTACGTCACCATCGAAATGCGCCATGCGCCGTTCTTCGGCTGGATTCAGGATCTTTCCGCGCCGGATCCGACCTCGATCTTCAACCTTTTCGGCCTCATCCCGTTCGAAGTGCCGCACATGCTGCTGATCGGCGTTTGGCCGCTGGTCATGGGTGTCACCATGTTCCTGCAGATGCGCATGAACCCGACGCCGCCGGACCCGACCCAGGCGATGCTGTTCACCTGGATGCCCGTCGTCTTCACCTTCATGCTGGCAAGCTTCCCGGCCGGTCTGGTCATCTACTGGGCCTGGAACAACACGCTGTCGATCATCCAGCAGGCCTTCATCATGAAGCGCCACGGCGCCAAGATCGAGCTCTTCGACAATCTCAAGGGATTGTTCGCCAAGAAGCCGAAACCGGCGGAATAATCTTCCGCCACCAGGCGAAATCGAGCCCCGGACCCGTTTCCGGGGCTTTTTTGTGCGAAGGTGGAATTGCGACGGCGCCATGTCGCCGCTATCGAAGCACGCGGAACCAAACACAGGTAACAAGGCAGGGCTATCAGCTCAGGTGGCCCGCATGGCCGCGTGTCTCCTTTGGCAGCCTCTGCCGGATCGGAAGCGTCATGTCGTTGCCAATTTCCCCACCAAAGCAGGCGTCGGCTCAGTTCAGCCAGACACAGGGGCTGATGCTGGTTCTGGGGTCCGCCATCGTCTGGAGTTTCGGCGGAACACTGGCGCGCTTTCTGGATATCGACGATGCCTGGACCATCGTCTTCTGGCGCTCGCTTTTCGCGGCGCTCTTCCTCATCGGCTTCATGCTGGCGCGGGATGGTTTCCGTGGCTCGGTACGGCTGTTCCGCGACATGGGCGTTCCCGGCGTCGCGGTCGGCTGCTGTTTTGCCACGGCGTCGATCTCCTTCGTGCTTGCGCTCGGCTATACGACGGTCGCCAACATCATGCTGCTGCAGGCAGGCGTGCCGCTGATCGCCGCCCTGATCGGCTGGATCGCGTTTCGGGAGCGGGTGCCGGCTTCCACCTGGGCCGCGATCGCGGCGGTGATCTGCGGCGTGCTGATCATGGTCTCGGATTCGCTCAGCGGCGCTGTCTCGCCCGTTGGAGATGCGCTTGCGCTCCTGATCGCCTTTGCCTTTGCGCTCGCAACGGTCATCACCCGCCGCTACGCCCATGTGCGCATGACGCCGGCGGTCTGTTTCGGGACCATCATCGCCTGCGTGCTCGCGGCGGTGCAGACGTCGGGCTTTGCCGTGACCTTGCCCGAGCTTGGCATACTCATCGTCTTCGGCGCCTTGAATTTCGGTTTGGGGCTGGCCTTGTTCGTAACCGGCGCGCGGCTTGTGCCCTCGGCGCTGGCGGCGCTGTTCGGCACGGCGGAAACCGTTCTGGCGCCGCTCTGGGTGGCGTTGATCCATAGGGAAATTCCCAGCCTCCATACCATCGTCGGCGGTTCGGTCGTGCTGGTCGCGCTTCTCTCCTACCTGACGATCGAATTGCTGCGGCAGCAGCGGGCAGCCCGTCAGCCGACGGGATAGGCGCCCGCATCCGCGACGAAACTTGACAAGGGACGTTAAAACCGCAAAGCCCCTAAAGCGTGTCGCGATCTTTCAGATTCGCTCATACGCTTTAGATCTTTGGCTTTGCGCATGTCTTTTCGCAAAACCGCTGCACACTTTTGCGAGACATGCTTTAGGAAACGGGAGCCCCTGCGACTTGGTCGCGGTTTCAGAAGGATACTGCCATGACGGATAAAAAAGCCCAGGATGACAAGCCGTTGTTCGCTCGCCCCTGGATTTTCATTCGCGGCGTACCCTCCATGAAGTTCCTGCCGCCGGAAGGCCCGGCCGAGATCGCCTTTGCCGGCCGCTCGAATGTCGGCAAATCCTCGCTGATCAACGCGCTGGTCGCGCAGAAGGGCCTTGCCCGAACCTCCAACACGCCGGGCCGCACCCAGGAACTCAATTACTTCGTACCTGACGGCTTCTCCGGCGAGGCCGGCGATCTGCCGCCGATGGCGCTGGTCGATATGCCCGGCTACGGCTATGCGCAGGCGCCGAAGGAAATGGTCGACGCCTGGACGAAGCTCGTTTTCGATTATCTGCGCGGCCGCTCGACCCTGAAGCGCGTCTATGTGCTGATCGACAGCCGCCACGGCATCAAGAAGAACGATGACGAGGTGCTGTCACTGCTCGACAAGGCGGCGGTCTCCTACCAGATCGTCTTGACCAAGACCGACAAGATAAAGGATCCCGCCGTGCCGCGGTTGATCGCCGAGACGCTGGAAAAGATCAAGAAGCACCCCGCTGCCTTTCCGGAGGTGCTGGCCACGTCTTCGGAGAAGGTGTCCGGGCTCGATGAACTGCGCAACGCGATCGAGACGGTGATCACGCAGTAAGCTTGCCGCGTCAAAAGAACGCGAAAACAACCCTGTCACTACCCTGACATGAAATCTACCCTAGCTACCCCTTGCCGCGCGTGTATTGTGGTGATCGAGGGAAAAAGGAGAGCATCATGTCGGACTTGATCGTCATTGGCTTTGATAACACCGAGGACGCAGACCGTGTCCTTCTCAAACTTAACAGTCTCAAAAAGGAATATCTGATCGACCTTGAGGATGCCGTTGTCGTCGTGCGGGACGACGCGGGCAAGGTTCATCTGAAGCAGAGCCTCAACCTGACCGCGGTCGGGGCGACGTCCGGGCTTCTTTCCGGCTCGCTCTGGGGCGGTCTCGTCGGCCTGCTGTTCCTCAATCCGCTGGCGGGCTTTGCGATCGGCGGAGCGATCGGCGCTGGCGCCGGCGCGCTATCGGGGTCACTCGCCGACTACGGCATCGACGACACCTTCATCAAATCGCTCGGCGAGACGATCCCGAACAATTCCTCGGCGCTGTTCGTGCTCGTGCGCAAGGTGCAGCCCGAAAAGGTCATGGCGGAGTTCGAAGGGCTCAAGGGCCGGGTGCTGAAGACCTCGCTGTCGCCGGAGCAGGAACAGAGGCTGCAGGCGGCTCTGTCCGGCGCGGCGCCCGCTTCGCCTCAGCCGGGCACTCTCTGATCTGGACACACGGCCGCCGGTGCCTCACGACGCGGTGCCGGCGGCAAAGGTCATGGCGATGCCATTGATGCAATGGCGCTTGCCGGTCGGCGGCGGGCCGTCGTTAAAGACGTGACCGAGATGACCGCCGCAGCGATGGCAATGACATTCCGTTCTGACCATGCCGAACGTCGTGTCTTCGCGAAGCCCGATGGCGTTCGGCATCGCTTCCCAGAAGCTGGGCCAGCCCGTGCCGCTGTCATACTTGGTTTCGGATGAATAGAGCGGCAGCTCGCAGCCGGCGCAGTGGAAGGTTCCCTTGCGTTTCTCGGTGTTCAGCGCGCTTGTGAAGGGGCGTTCGGTGTCTTCGTGGCGAAGAACCCGGTATTGCTCGTCGGTCAGCATCGCCTTCCATTCGGAGTCGGTATGGGTGACCTCGAACGTTTCGCTCGCGGCCCAGGTCGGTCGGAAGGCGGCGAGGGCAAGGGTCCCCACGCCGGAAAGCAGGAAAATACGGCGGCTTTGCATCGGTCTCTCCCATCAATGATCCGTGCATACTAGCGTCGCGCAAAAATCGCGACAAAGCACATGGTCGTCAACGCTGCGTGATCCGGAGCGAGCCGGACCGGCTTGACGCAAAAAAATGCGCACGGCTCCGGTCTTTCGAGACTAAGCCATGCGCAGGCCGGCAGGGAACCCGGTCCTGAACCCCGACCGTCAGCTCTTCGGCAGAAGAACCTTGTCGATCACATGAATGACGCCGTTCGATTGTTTGACGTCAGCGATGGTGACGGTTGCCACGCCGCCGGTCTCGTCGGTCAGCGTGATCTTGCCGCCATCGGCCTTGGCCTTCAGCACGCAGCCGCCGACCGTCTTGACGTCGTGGGTGCCGCCGTCATCCATCACCGTCTTGGTAATGGCGTCTGACATGGCGTTCGCCGCAACCACATGGCAAGTCAGAACCTTGATCAGCTGATCCTTGTTTTCAGGCTTTAGCAGGGTATCGACGGTGCCAGCCGGAAGCGCGTCGAAGGCTTCGTTGGTGGGGGCGAAAACGGTGAACGGACCGACGCCCGAAAGCGTGTCGACGAGACCTGCGGCCTTTACGGCTGCAACCAGTGTCGTGTGGTCCTTGGAATTGACGGCATTTTCGACAATGGTCTTATTGTCGTACATCGGCGCGCCGCCGACCGTCGGGTTTTCGGCATGGGCCGCAAGCGTGCTGACCGCCAGGATCGAAGCAACCGCGGTGGTGCGCAGCAGGGACGTAAACATAGGGCATTCCTTCCGTTGATCTCTTCGGCCGCTCGCGGCCTTCTCCCGTTTCATGGTTTTTGTCGTTCTCTGCGCAGAGGACAAAAGGATGTACGGGTATTCGAAGGAAAGAGTTTCAGCGGGTGGGAAGGAAAATGTCAGGCTGCGAGCGTGATCGCAGCGTTCTGCGCAGACAGACTCAGGGCAGATGCGTCTTTCCGGCAGCAACGACAGCTCCGGTTGGCGCGCCCGTCTTCGAACCGCCGGCAGGCTCCACGCTGACGGCGAGCGTCACGCCGGCGCCGAGCTTGTGCGCGACGTCCGGCGAAATCAGAATTTCGCCTTCGCCGGATTGCGGCAAGACACCGAGCGACTTTGGCGCGCCGCCATCCTCGATCATCCACACTTCGAGGGAGCGCGGCTCCGGCTCCCTGGCGGCAACGGGCGTGACGGCCAGCTTTCCGCTCGCCGCGTCATAGCGGGCAAAAAGGGCAATGGCAGCGCCTTCGCCGGAAAGCTCGGCAAGGACGGCCGGCGGCGCAGGCGAGGTCCATGCGCCGCTTTCCAGGATGGCGATGGCAGCAAGCCCCGCAACGGCGACGCCGGTCAGCAGCCGCCAGAAAGCGAGCGAATTCCAGAGGCTCGTCGTTTCAGCCGGGGCAGGCTGATCGAACAGCCGGCGCTCGATCGCTTTGTATACCTTGGGTGCGGGCCGCACCGGTTCATACGCATTGTCGAAAGAGGAGAGGTTGGTCTGCCAGCGGTTGACCATGGCCGCGAAATTGCTGTCGAGCACCATGCGGGCCTCGACTTTCCTGCGGTCGTCGGACGACAGCACGCCGAGCACATATTCGCCCGCGATCACTTCGTCGCGTCGGGAATCTCCGCGTTTCGGGGTCTGTGTGCTCATCGCTCCATGCACTCTTTCAGTTTTAGCAGGCTGCGGCGCAGCCACGTTCGCATCGTGTTCAGCGGAATGGCGAAGTGCTCCGCCAGTTCCTGGTAGCTATGGCCCTCGACATAGGCCCTGCGCACGGCGTCGGCCCTGTCAGTCTCCAGCTCGCGCATGCAGTCGTCGATGCGTCGGCCTTCTCCGCTCAGGACCGCCGAGCGTTCGGGATCATCGGAGGAGTCTGCCAGATCATAAGCATCATCGATCGTATTGGCCACCGGCTTTCGAGCCCTGATGACATCGATCGCATGGTTGCGGGCGATGGCGGCAAGCCAGCCTGCCGGATTGGTTTCCGACGCGGCATAGTTTCCGGCTTTTTGCCAGATTTTGATATAGACCTCTTGCAGCGCTTCTTCCGCATCGGCCTTGTCGCGCAGGATACGAAGGCAGATGCCGAAGAGTTTCGGGCTCGTCTGGCGATAAAGCGCCGCAAACGCCTCACGATCCCTCAGGCAAATACGCTGAAGCAGGGTTGCGGTGTCATCGCTAGCCATCAACAATCCACTCTGACCGCATAGAATCACGCCGGGCGTGAACAGGTTATGCCAGCTTGCCCCGTTTCTCGTTGTCCGTCACTACGCCGTAATCTTCACGACGGATCATTCCATCCGCGAAAAACTTGCGCTAAACAGCATCCGGCATTTTTTGAAGGTTCCTCCCATGTCCGCATCCGAAAGCGAAACCCAGGCACGTCTTCTTGCGCAGGCGCTGCCCTATATGCAGCGTTATGAAAACAAGACCATCGTCGTGAAATATGGCGGCCATGCCATGGGCAATGCCGAACTCGGCAAGGCTTTCGCCAGCGATATCGCGCTCCTGAAGCAGTCCGGCGTCAACCCGATCGTCGTTCATGGCGGCGGCCCGCAGATCGGCGCGATGCTGACCAAGATGGGGATCGAATCGAAATTCGAAGGCGGCCTGCGCGTCACTGACGCCAAGACCGTCGAGATCGTCGAAATGGTGCTGGCAGGTTCGATCAACAAGGAGATCGTCGCGCTGATCAACCAGACCGGCGAATGGGCGATCGGCCTCTGCGGCAAGGATGGCAACATGGTCTTCGCCGAAAAGGCGAAGAAGACGGTTGTCGATCCCGACAGCAATATCGAGCGCGTGCTCGATCTCGGCTTCGTCGGCGAGGTGGTCGAGGTCGACCGCACGCTGCTCGATCTGCTCGCCCGTTCCGAGATGATCCCGGTCATCGCCCCGGTCGCCCCCGGCCGCGACGGCGCCACCTACAACATCAACGCTGATACTTTTGCCGGCGCCATTGCCGGTGCGCTGAATGCCACGCGCCTCCTGTTCCTGACGGACGTTCCCGGCGTTCTCAACAAGCAGGGCGAGCTGATCAAGGAGCTTTCGGTGGCCGAAGCCCGCGCGTTGATCAAGGACGGCACGATCTCCGGCGGCATGATCCCGAAGGTCGAGACCTGCATCGAGGCGATCGACGCCGGTGTGCAGGGCGTCGTCATCCTGAACGGCAAGACGGCCCATTCCGTCCTGCTCGAAATCTTCACCGAGCATGGTGCGGGCACGCTCATCGTGCCCTGAAAATGAAATCCGCCCGGTGACCTTGCGGACGCCGGGCGGATGCTTTCCCATCGACGTTCGTGGTTGTGGCTACCACTTCTGATGGACATGCGCCTTGATCAGCCGCTCATAGACATCCGCCAAAGCCTGCATCGTTTCCGCTGAGAAGGCGGCGACATCGCTTGCCGCAGCATTGCCCTTGGCCTGCGCCTCGTTGCGCGCGCCGGGGATGACGACGGAGACGGCCTTGCTCTGGAGGATCCAGGCGAGCGCGAATTGCGCCATGGTCACGCCTTGCGGCACCAGCGGGCGAACCTGCTCGACGGCTTCGAGCGCCACATCGAAGGGCACGCCGGCAAAGGTTTCGCCGACGTCGAAGAACTCGCCATGGCGGTTGAACTTGCGGTGATCGTCATCAGCAAATTTTGTGTCTGCGGTGATCTTGCCCGAGAGCAGGCCGGACGCGAGCGGCACGCGCACGATGACGCCGACATTCTTTTTGATGGCTTCCGAGAAGAACAGATCCTGCGGACGCTGGCGGAAGATGTTGTAGATGATCTGGACAGTCGCAACGCCCGGATATTCGATCGCCTTCAGGGCCTCCTCGACACGCTCGACGGAGACGCCATAGGCGCGGATCTTGCCCTTGATGATCAGATCGTCGAGGGCGCCGAACATGTCAGGACGGTAATAGACATCGGTCGGCGGGCAATGCAGCTGGACGAGATCAAGCGTTTCGACGCCGAGATTGGTCAGGCTGCGATCGATGAAGGCCTCGATATTGGCGCCGGTGTAACCATCCGCGACATGCGGGTTCAGCCGGCGGCCGGCCTTGGTCGCGACGAAAGGTTTTTCGCCGCCGCGTTCCTTCAGCACGGAGGCGATGATCTTTTCCGAGCGGCCGTCGCCATAGACGTCGGCCGTGTCGATGAAGGTGACGCCGGCGTCGAGCGCGGCATTCAGGGCGCGCTTGCCGTCTTCCTCGGAAACGTCGCCCCAGGCGCCGCCGATCTGCCAGGCGCCGAAGCCGATTTCGGAAATGGTGGCGCCGGTGCGGCCAAGCGTTCTGATCTTCATGGATGGGTTCCTCGCCTATCATGTTGAAACGTCGTTTGTTTAGCCGGGCTTTCTAAGCCCATTATGACGGAGGCGAAAGCCTATTCGTCATCGAAGCGAATTTCGGCACGGCCTCGCGTCAGATCGCGGACCATGGCCCGGATTGTTTCGCGCAAGGGCTTGGCCATCTGTACTTCCAAGATCGAACCGGTGCCGGTGAAGTTTTCCGTCGCGATGGTAACGCCGTTGGAAAGCAACCGCGCCTTGACGATGGCGAGATCGGAAAACGCGCAAGCGATCCTTGCCCCGTCGGTCTCGATCACCTCGGTCTTTTCGGCGGCCCGCAGGCCCATCGCGGCGGTGCCGCCATAGGCGCGGATCAGGCCGCCGCTGCCGAGCAGGATACCGCCGAACCAGCGGATGACGACGACAGCGACGTGATCCAGCCCCTGACCGTCGATGGCCTGTAAAATCGGCTTTCCGGCGGTGCCGCTCGGCTCGCCGTCGTCGTTGAAGCGGTAGATCTGTCCGGTGCGCCAGGCCCAGCAATTGTGGTTTGCGGCCGGATCGGAATGGACAGCGATGAAATCCTTCGCTTCCTGCTCATCGGACACGGGGCCGTAGATCGCGATGAAGCGGCTCTTCTTGATATCCTGACTGAAGGTTTCGGTGGCGCGAAGGGTCAACATGGCGAGTGGTTATTTCCGTGTTGCGCTGATGTAGCCGAGCGGCGGCGTCCCGGCAATCGCCTCAATCGCCATCGAAGGCCGTCAGGATCGGGCAGGGGCCGGCCTTGCCATGGGCGCAATCATGGGCCAGTCGATGCAAGGCCTTTCGCGCGGCCTGAAGCTCGGCGATCTTCTTATCCAGCGCCTCGATGCGCTGGTTGGCAAGGGTTCGCGCCCGCGCCCTGTCCTCGGTGGCGTCGAGTTCGATCAGCTCGCCGATCTGTTCCAGCGTAAAGCCTGCAGCCTGGGCCGAACGAATGAAACGCAGGCGACGGATATCGGCGTCGCCATAGCGGCGGACATTGCCGCGCAAGCCGGCTCCACGCTCTCGCTCCGGCAGTTCCAGCAAGCCGCGACGCTGGTAATAACGAACCGTTTCCACGCCGACGCCGCCTTCGCGCGCGAGCTTTGCAATTGTCATGGTTGACATTCTTGACTCCGTACTATGGTACCGACCCTATATGGGATGCAGTCACGCAATACCCAACCCTGAAAGATTGCATCATGTTGAAGTCAGCAAGTCGCAAGGCCGTTCTCTACCGGATGGTGATGCCCAAGCACACCTGCCCCTATGGGCTGAAGGCGAAAGACCTTCTGGAACGTGAGGGCTATGAGGTCGAGGACCATTGGCTGAAGACGCGCGAGGAAACGGACGCGTTCAAGGCCGAGCATGGCGTAAAGACGACGCCGCAGGTTTTCATCGAGGGAAACCGCGTCGGCGGCTATGACGACACCCGCCGCTTCTTCGGCAAGACGGTGCGTGATCCGAAGGCTGTCACTTACCGTCCCGTGCTGGCGGTTTTTGCGATTGCGGCGCTGATGGCGCTGGCGACGAGCTATGCCAGTTTCGGCACGGTTCTCACCATACGCGCCGGCGAATGGTTCATCGCCTTCAGCATGGCGATCCTTGCGATGCTGAAGCTGCAGGACATCGAGAGCTTTTCGACGATGTTCCTGAACTATGACCTGCTTTCCAAGCGCTGGGTGCGGTACGGCTACGTCTATCCCTTCGCGGAAGCGGGCGCCGGTATCCTGATGATCGCGGGCGCGTTGAACTGGATTTCCATTCCCGTTGCGCTGTTCATCGGCACGATCGGCGCTGTCTCTGTCTTCAAGGCCGTCTATATCGACAAGCGGGAACTGAAATGCGCCTGCGTCGGCGGTGGCAGCAATGTGCCGCTCGGTTTCCTGTCCTTGACGGAAAACCTGATGATGATCGCCATGGCGATCTGGATGCTGTTCATGTCCGCGCCTATTGGGCACATGGGCTGATCGGCAAGCCGCGCTCCACCCTCAGTCGTCATCCTCCGCCAAATAGTCGAGCATGACGGAGGAGAGGGACATGGGCGTATCGATGGTGTGAAAATGCCGCGCTTTAGGCGCGGCATTTTCGTTTCACATCATTAGCCAATCGACATCAGGCTGGCATTGCCGCCTGCCGCAGCCGTGTTGATGCTGGTGGAGACCTCTTCCAGCAGCCAGTTGAGGCAATAGGCATCCGGGTTCTTGTCCAGTTCGCCAGTGGTTGCCGCCTGTACGAGAACCAGCGGGCCGGGAAGTCCCGCAATCTCCCTGTTGACGGCCACGATGCGATCCGCATCGCCTTCCACCAGTGCACCGGCAAACGGACCATCCACCTTCCAGTCCTTCGACCAGGAAATGCGGGCCGAAACCGAAGCCGGCAGACCGGACAGCTTGTCCTGCAGGCCGGACGCTGCATCGATGACGACGGTGTTGCCGGTGGCGAGTGCTGCGGCCAGTTGACGGTAGAGGCCGGTCTCCGTCTGCGGCACCGCGAGCACGCGGCCGCGCGGATGCAGCTCATAGAGGTTGCGTTCGCCGACGGGGCCGGCAAGTTCGCTGGACAGGCCGAGCGCCGAAAGACTGCCGGTCTCGCGGGTGGCGGAGGCCTCGTTCTTCAGGCCCTTGCCATCGAGCCACTTGGCGAAATCGAGCAGCGCCGGATCGGTGTGAACGGAGCTGTGCTGCGGCGGCACCGGCGGGGTCGAAACGAGGCGGCCGAGATCGAGCGGGCCGCCCGCCTTCGGGCCGGTGCCGGAAAGGCCGCGCCCGCCAAAAGGCTGCACGCCGACAACGGCGCCGATGATGTTGCGGTTGACGTAGAGATTGCCGGCCTTCACGCGCGAGGTGACGTGGGCAATCGTTTCGTCGAGCCGGGTGTGCAGGCCGAAGGTGAGGCCATAACCGGTGGCGTTGACGTCGTCGATCAGGCGGTCGAGATCATCGCGCTCGTAGCGCAGCACGTGCAGGACCGGCCCGAAGACTTCGCGCTTCAGGTCGGAAAGCTGCTTCAGTTCGATGATCGTAGGGGCGACGAAGGTACCTCTGGCGGCGGTTTCGCCGGGGGCGATGCGCTCTATCTTTGCGCCGATGCCACGCATCGTCTCGATGTGCTTTTCGATGATGCCCTGCGCCTCGGATGTGATCACCGGGCCGACATCGACGGACAGGCGGTCGGTGCGGCCGATTTCCAGTTCGCGCAACGCGCCCTTCAGCATGGTCAGAACGCGCTCGGCGACGTCTTCCTGCAGGCAGAGCACACGCAGCGCCGAGCAGCGCTGGCCGGCGCTGTCGAAGGCCGATGCGATGACGTCGCCGACGACCTGCTCGGCAAGCGCCGAGCTATCGACGATCATGGCGTTCTGGCCGCCTGTTTCGGCGATCAGCGGGATCGGCTTGCCGATCTTGGAGAGACGGCCGGCAAGCTGCGCCTGGATGAGACGAGCAACTTCCGTGGAGCCGGTGAACATCACGCCGGCAATGCCGTCGGAACCGACAAGCGCCGCACCGATACGGCCATCGCCCGGCAGAAGCTGCAGCACGTCGCCGGGAATGCCGGCTTCATGAAGGATACGCACACCCTCGGCGGCAATCAGAGGCGTTTCTTCGGCAGGCTTCGCCAGAACCGGATTGCCGGCAACGAGCGCCGCGGCGATCTGGCCGGCGAAGATGGCGAGCGGGAAGTTCCACGGGCTGATGCAGACGATCGGGCCGAGCGGTGCGTGTGCGGGCCCAAGCGTGCGGCTGGCCTGTTCGGCATAGTAACGCAGGAAGTCGATGGCCTCGCGCACTTCGGCGATGGCATTCGGCAGCGACTTGCCGGCTTCGCGGACGATGAGCCCGAGCAGCGACGGCATGCGCTCCTGCATCAGATCGGCAGCGCGGACGAGGCGGCTGGCGCGTTCGGCCGGCGAAACGCCGGCCCACTGGGCGGCTGCCGCGTTGGCGATGGCGACGGCGCTCGCGACATCCGCTTCGCGGGTTTCCGCGACGGTGCCGACGCGGTCGCCGAGATCGCCGGGGTTGAGGACCGGGCGGCTTTCTCCCTCAGCCGCCTTGCCGCCGATAACGGGTGCCGACTGCCAGTCGACCTTGGTCGTCGCAAGCAATGCGTCATCAAGCATCGAGAGCGTGGTTTCGTTGGAAAGATCGAAGCCTCTCGAGTTCGGCCGGCCGGCATAGAGCGCTTCCGGCAGCTTGATCTTGTCATGCTGGGCGCCCGGAACCGGCATGGCCCGCACGATATCGACGGGATCGGCGATCAGCTCGTCCACCGAGACCGCCGGATCGGCGATGCGGTTGACGAAGGAAGAGTTGGCGCCGTTTTCGAGCAGGCGGCGAACGAGATAGGCGAGCAGCGTTTCATGGGTGCCGACTGGCGCATAGATGCGGGCCGGACGATCGAGCTTTTCCTTGCCGACCACTTCGTCATAAAGCGGCTCGCCCATGCCATGAAGGCACTGGAACTCGTAGTCGCCGACCGTAAAATCGGGGCCGGCCATTTCATAGATCGTCGCCAGCGACTGAGCATTATGGGTCGCGAACTGCGGGAAGATCACGTCGCGGGCGGCGAGCAGCTTTTTCGCGCAGGCGATGTAGGAGACGTCGGTATAGATCTTGCGGGTGTAGACCGGAAAACCGTCGAGGCCATCGAGCTGGGCGCGCTTGATCTCGGCATCCCAATAGGCGCCCTTGACGAGACGCACCATCATGCGGTGGCCGGAGCGGCGGGCGAGGTCGATGATGAAATCGAGCACGAAGGGGCAGCGCTTGCCATAGGCCTGAACGACGAAGCCGACGCCGTTCCAGCCGGATAGATCGGGATCGAGGCGCAACGCTTCGAGCAGGTCGAGCGACAGTTCCAGCCGGTCGGCTTCCTCGGCGTCGATGTTGAGGCCGATATCGTAGTTCTTGGCGATCAGCGCCAGGGCCTTCACCTTCGGCAGCAGTTCGCCCATGACACGGGCGGCCTGGGCGCGGGTGTAGCGCGGGTGCAGGGCCGAAAGCTTGATGGAGATGCCGGGGCCTTCATAGATGCCGCGGCCGGCAGACGCCTTGCCGATGGCATGGATGGCATTTTCGTAGTCGGCATAATAGCGCTTGGCGTCGGCGGCCGTGGTCGCGGCTTCGCCGAGCATGTCATAGGAATAGCGGAAGCCGCGGGCTTCGAGCGGGCGCGAGCGCTTCAGCGCTTCCTCGATGGTTTCGCCGGTGACGAACTGCTCGCCCATCATGCGCATGGCCATATCGACGCCACGGCGGATGACCGGCTCGCCTGCTCGGGCGATGAGGCGTGTGAGTGCCGCCGAAAGGCTGCGGTCGTTGACGGTCGAGGTGAGCTTGCCGGTGACGACGAGGCCCCAGGTCGCGGCATTGACGAACAGCGACTTGCCGCCGCCGATATGGGACTTCCAGTCACCCTCGGAAATCTTGTCGCGGATAAGGGCGTCGCGGGTGGCGGTGTCGGGGATGCGCAGCAGGGCTTCGGCAAGGCACATCAGCGCCACGCCTTCCTGGCTCGACAGGGAATATTCCTGAACCAGCCCTTCGACGCCGGAGCCCTTGTGCTTGGCGCGCAGCGCCGTGATCAGGGTGCGCGCGGTATTTTTGGCGCGGACGCGGATGTCGTCCGGCAGCGTGGCCTGCTCAAGCAGGCGCGGAACGGCTTCAGTCTCGGGAATACGGTATGCTGATGTGATCGCATGACGCAATGGCGTCGGGGCCGAGATCGGCGGTGCGAAATTGGCGAAGGGCTGTACGGTTTCGTCTGCGATCGGTTGCGGCTGGCTCATCGTTCATCCCCCTTAAGGCGCGCTTCGGCATCTTCATTATCGGGCGCGAAAATACGACTGCTTCTTCCGTATATCTATCCGGTCAAATTGATAATTCGTAGATTTTATAACTATCTTTGATATTTTTATCGGTGATTTATGTGGCTGATGATTTATCTGGCCGAAGAATGCTGAAAAGCGCCCGCCGCCAGAATATCGCGGTGACGATGACGCGCCATAAGGCATTCGTCATCGCCGGGCATGCAGGTTCGACAGACATGAGGGCGAACGGCATAGATGCGGCAGCCGACATGGATGCCGAGCTTGCCTTCCAGGGCATCGCAGCGATCATTCGAGCAGCGCATGCCGCCAAGGTCTTCGGAGACGTATTCCGCCGGGATCCGGTCGATCTCCGCATCCGTCTCCAGCGAAAAACGCGGCCAATCGGCGGAATAGGCGCAGCATGCGCCGCAGCTCTGACAGTCAAAGGTTTCTGGCGATGCACTCATGCGCCGAAGCTAACATGGTCCGGCGTCATGAGAAACCACTTGCTCTGGGCAGTTCACGCCACTGCGGCCTCGCGCTTGGCGATCTCGTAATCCTCGGTGTGAACGAGGACGCCAGTGTCGGTCATGACAGCGATACCGTAGGCTGCAGGCTCATCGACGGAGAGCGAGGCGTCCGGCGCTTCAAAAGGCATGGGCTGCTGATGAACCGGGCTCTTGAAAACCGAGAAGGGGATGCCGCGGCTGGAACCGGAGATCGTGCGATGCACATGGCCGGCGAAGATGTGCAGCACATTGCCGTGCCGCTTCACCAGATCGTAGAACTCTACCTCGTTGGTGAGGCGAATCATGTCCATCCCGGTAAAGCCCGTCGCATGTGGCGGATGGTGCATGAAGAGCAGCACCGGCCGGTTGCCGGCTGTTTCCAGCTGCGTCTCAAGCCACGCCATCCGCTTCTCGCAGAGCAGGCCGGCATGACTGTTGGGATAATCGTAAGGCGGAGCAAATAGCGTGTCGAGCAGCACAGCGCGACAGTCGTCGAAATCGATCACCCGCTGCACGAAACCGTTGTCATCGGTCACCGCATCCGTGAAGACTTCCAGGAAGATTTCGCGCCGGTCGTGATTGCCGATGGTGATGGCAAGCGGTGGCACAAGCTTGTCCAGTTCCCCCTTCAGCCGCTCATAGGACGCCCTGTCGGCCCGGTGGGTGAGATCGCCCATGACGATCACCTGATCGGCATCCGCATGGTAGCGGTTGACATGCGCAATGCCGGCGGCAAGGCGCCGGGCGGGATCGAGACCGATGATCGTCCGACCTTCGGGGACCATATGCAAGTCTGTGAAAAGGATAAGCTTCGTCATGGCGGAAACCTTGGATGGATGGACGGCCGGAGAGGACGCCACGGCAATGAACGGGTCAAGAACAATAATTGGGCTGAAATCGCTGGTTTGGCGGGCGGGGTTTTTGCGCAACAGCAAATCCGTGTTTTCGCCCGTAGGCAAGGCTGTTCTCCTGCGATATCACCAGCACATGACACGGATTCGGCCGCTGCCGACGAGAGCACCAGGAGTATCGCCATGAGATGGAAACGCACGATCCAGCTGCTGGATGTTCACGCCGAAGGCGAGATCGGCAAGGTGGCGATCGGTGGCGTTCCGAAAATCCCCGGCAACTCCATCGCCGAGCAGCTCCATTATATCAACACGGTCGATGACAGCCTGCGCCGCTTTCTCTGCCTCGAGCCCCGCGCCGCCTCGATCGGCTCCGTCAACCTGCTGGTGCCGCCGAAGCGGCCGGAGGCGGATGCGGGCTTCATCATCCTGCAAGCCGACCAGGCGCATGCCATGTCGGGCTCCAACTCGATCTGCGTGACGACGGCACTGCTTGAGTCCGGCATCGTCGAGATGAAGGAGCCGGAAACGATCGTCATGCTCGATACCGCCGCCGGTCTCGTCAAGGCGACGGCGACCTGCAAGGACGGGCGCTGCGAGCGCGTGACGCTGACCATGACGCCATCCTTCGTGCATGAACTGGATGTCGAGGTCGACACGCCGGACTGGGGTCGTATCAAGCTCGATCTCTGCTATGGCGGCATTTTCTATGCGCTGGTCGATGTCGCCCAGATCGGCACGACCATCGACAAGGCCAATGCCCGCACGCTGGTCGAAGCCGGCATGAAGCTGAAGGAACTGGTGAACCGGACGATGTCAGTCGTTCATCCGGAAATTCCCGAGATCAGCGGCGTCGCCTATGTCATGTTCCGCGATACGGAAGCCGATGGCGCGGTGCGCACCTGCACGACGATGTGGCCGGGGCGTGTCGATCGTTCCCCCTGCGGCACGGGCAGTTCCGCCAATCTCGCGACCCTGCATGCCCGTGGTCTCGCCAAGGTCGGCGATGTCTTCACGTCGCGCTCGATCATCGGTTCGGAATTCAAGGTCGGTCTGCAGGCTGTGACGGAAGTCGCGGGCAAGCCGGCGATCATCCCGACAATCTCCGGCCGGGGCTGGACCTTCGGCTTGCATCAGGTGGCGCTCGATCCCTTCGATCCGCTGGCGGAGGGCTTTGCACTGACGGATACCTGGGGGCCGGAAGCGGGCAATATCCGCTAGCTCCGTCTCCCCTTCCCTCCGCGCGCGGAGGGAAGGGCTGGGGTGAGGAGCAAACTTTCATCCTTGAGGGCGTCGAGGCTTTTGCCCCTCATCCGTCTTTCGGGCACCTTCTCTCCGCAGGCGGGGAGAAGGGATATGCAGTATTACTTCAGGCGAGCCGTCTTCTTGAGAACCGATCTGGCCGCGATGCTTCCCGTTACACTGTCGTCGATCATCGCCATATCGACAGGCTCGGCCGGCCGGACGGCGAGCGAGGCGATCGCGAGTTCGTCGCCGGCGATGGCGGCTCTGGTCAGGAGGTCGCGGGCGGCGGCGGTATCGCGCGCGACACCTTCGCCGTTCTGCAGCATCATCGCCAGATTGACCATGGCATCGACATTGCCGCGTTCCGCCGCGAGGGCATAGAACTTCGCCGCCCTGGCATTATCTTCCGGCATCAGCTTGCCTTCGTCGAGCATGACCGCAAGATTGAAGGCGCCGAGATCGTCTTTGGCCTTCGACGCGCGCTCGAACCAGCGGGCGGCAAGAGCAGCGTCCGCCACGGTGCCGACGCCATCGCGATAGGCGACGCCGAGATTATAGGCGGCAAGCGTGTTGCCGGCCGCGGCCGATTTTTCAAACAGGGAAAAGGCGCTTTCATGCTCGCCATTTTCACCCAGCATCACGCCGTAATTCACCATCGCGAGCGCATGTCCTTTTTCGGACGCTTCCTTGAGTATCGCCATGGCCTGGGTGCGCTGTCCGGCTTTGTGAAGCACGCGGGCGAGCTGGAATGTCTGTCGCGCGCCGGCATCCTGCTTGTAAGCCTCGCGGCAGGCGGAAAGCGCGACGCCGATATCGATGTCTTCCGTCGCCACGGGGCGAAAGGAGAAGTTGCGCTGCAGGTCATATTCGCTGCCGGCCTCGGCATCGCACTGATCGGCGGGCAATATCGTTGCGGCGCGCGCGGACGGAAGCGAAATCGCCGCAATCGAAAGCGCGCTGACAATGCCGATGAGCAGGGCGTTGATAAGAGAAATGTGTTTTTCGGAAACCTTTTTCATGGTCTTCTCCCTTGATTTCGTGTCACCCTAAGCCAGCAGAACGCCCGTGCCTGTTCCGCCGGAAACAGCTGAAGGCACAACAAGAGAGGAAAAGGTGGATAAGCCCTCTCTCTTGAATGGGGAGCAGATGGAGCCATTTCTTCGATCAGGTGTCGGAGAATGGGCGCAGATCAGGGCCCAGGCCGGAGAAGGAACTGGAAATGACACTGAAGCATCGTGGCCAAGGGCTGTTTCCAATCGGCCGCCGCACCTTCATGTCAGGCTGTGTCGTCGTCGCCGGAGGATTGTTTTCCCTTCCGGCCCGCGCCGAAACCGTGATCGGCAAGGCGTTCGACATTCGCGGGACGGTGCAGCGCAAACGGCAGCAGTCGCATGAAGGCCTGGCTGCCGGCGCGGAGATCATGGAAAAGGATCTGGTGGCGACCGGGCCTGATGGTTTTGCGGATCTGCAGCTCGAAGGCGACACGCGCATCCTGCTGGGAAACCAGACCGAGCTGCTCCTTGACAGGTTCATCGCCAATCAGGGCGGGACGCTTGAGCTTGGCATGGGGCAGATGGTGTTCGACCGGCCGGAAGGCTTGCCGAAGGTCGATCTCACCTTGCGCACCACCTTCGGAATGATCGGCGTGCGTGGCACGAAATTCTTCTGTGGCCCAAGCCGGGGTGTTTTCGGCGTTTTCGTCGAGCACGGGCAGGTTGCCGTGGAAGGCGGCGGCGTCACCGAGATGGTGGGGGCGGGCCAGGGCGTGGAGATTGCAAAGCCCGGCGATGCGCCAAGCAAGCCTGTGCTCTGGAAAGAGCCGCGTATCGTCGAAGCCTATGCGAGTGTCGGGCTCAAAAGGTAAGTCAATGCCTACGCATTGGTTGTGAAAAGCTCCATCTCGCCGAAACCGCGGATGTCGTGCATGCCGAGGGAGCGCAAGTCCCGGCCGCTCTCGGCGCAGGCCTGCGGGCCGATGCAGATCGCGGTACCGAGAAACTTGTTGGCTTCCTGAAGGCGGGCGGCGAGATTGATGGCGTCGCCATGGGCGGTGTAATCCAGCTTGCCGCCGGCGCCGACCTCGCCGAGCACGGCCATGCCGGTTTCGATGCCGATACGGGTGCGGCCGAAGCCGTATTCGGCAAAGCCGGCGCGGGTGCGCATTTCCTCCGTCAGAACATGAATGGCCTCGGCGCAGTCGATCGCCTTGTTGACGTGATCGTCCAGGTCTTCCGGCGCATTGAAGAAGGCGTGGACGGCATCGCCCACCACCTTGTCCACCATGCCGCCATGGATCGCCACCATGGCATTGACTTCCGCGTAGTAGATATCGAGCAGCGCCACGAGATCGCGGGGCGAAAGCTTGTGGGTCAGGGTCGAAAAGCCCTCGATGTCGGTGAACAGGGCCGTCACAGGACGTTCTTCGCTGGCGGCCGGGTCGTCATCGGGATTGTCGATATATCGCTCCACGACGGATTGCGGGAGGTATTGGGAAAATTTGGCCCGCGCGGTCGATTCGGAGCGGCGGACACGGGCAAACTGCAGGGTGCTGGTGATGGTCAGCACGGTGAGCAATGCAAGGCTCACGCCCGGCGCATCGAAAAGCAGCGCATGGAACCTGTAGAGCAATGTGGCTGCCCCGAGCGTCGACATGACCGCCAGCAAGCCGAGGACCACGGCGGTGACGGGCCGCAGCCGGGTGGCGATCCATGCGACGAGAACGCCGCCGAAAAGGGCGATCGCCGCTTCGATCAGCGGCAGCCGGGCATTGCGATAGGGGATGAAGCCGGTGAGCGCGGCATTGGCGATGTCGGCATGGATTTGCACGGATGGTTCGAGAGGCATGGATGCGGTGGGCCGCAGGCCGCCGAGATTGGGAAGGCTGCTGCCGATCAGCACGATCTTGCCCGCGAGGCGCTCCTCACCCACGCTTCCGTTCATCACATCGGCGGCGGAAACCGTGCGGCTTTCGATCCGGCTCGCGGACGCGGCGGCAAAGCGCATCGATCCGTTTTCATCGAATTGCAGCAGTCGCGTTTCGAATTTCAGCCAGGGCGGGTCGCCACCCAGGATCGGCGTGCCGTTGCCCAGCCCGAGGCGCGCTGCTTCCAGACCAAAAGCGGGGTAGGCATCGTTGCCGAGGATCGAATAGGCCTGCACGCGCCGGATGCGGGCATCCGCATCTCCCACGAGGAACGCGGCGGCTGCGGAGCGGGCAGGCGTCTGGAGAAAATCGCAGGCGGTTTCCGTGCCGTCGATGAACCAGAGTTCCGGAATTCTGAGGGGCCGGCGCACCGCAACCGGCGGAACGGGGGCGGGGCGCTCACCCGCTCTGTCGGCAATCAGGAAACCGAGGATCGTCGGGACGCGGGCAATTGCGTCTGCGAGGCTCTTATTGGCGGGATCCTTCGGCTGGCAATCGCCGCTGAACACGAAATCGACGGCAATGACTTTCGCTTTTGCGTCAGCCGCCTTGGTGATCAACTGCGCCGTATCGGCCCGGTCCCAGGATTTGTCGCCGGTCGCAAGCTCCGATTTCCGATCGACATCGATGACGGCGAGATTGCCGGAGGCCGGGCTTGAAACCCATTGGGTGATCCCGTCGAAGAACTGTTCGCGCTGGGTTGCGATGAGATTGCCGAAGAAAAGCAGCAATCCCGCCGAAAGGATACTGGCGGCGATACCGGCATGGAGAGGCCTGATCCGGGAGAGCCGCAGCTGCTTCAAGGATTACTCCTCATCCGGCTCGGCGATACGCTGCAGTCTTTCCACATGGCATTCGATCACGCCTTCGTGGCGCTTGATGGCGTGGCTTTCCTCCAGCGCGAGAATGGCCCGGTTCACCTTCGGGCGGCTTGCGCCCAGTATACCGGCAATGTCGGACTGGCTGAGCGTCAGGCGCAGATTGGCGATATCGGGCAGCTCATTGCCATGGATCTGGCGCAGCGTTGCGAGAAAGAAGCGGGCGACGCGCGCATTGAGATCGTAGAGCGCGATTGTTTCCAGCCGTTCGGTGGTGTCCCGCAGCAAGGTGCAGAGATAGCGCATGATGGCCTCGGCGGCGGCCGGGCGATGGGTGATGAAGTCCATGAAGGCCTTCTTGCTGATGACATAGCCTTCGGTCGCGGTGATGGCCGTCGCGTCGGCCGAGCGCGGCTGATCGTCCAGAACGGCCATTTCCCCGAAAAGCGCGCCGCCTTCGATGTGCCGCAGGAGCAGCTCGCGGCCCTGGGGTGTGATCAGCGACAGCTTGATGCGGCCGGAGACGACCGCGATCATATAGTTGCCCTCGTCGCCGCGCTGGAAGATCACGGTGCCGGGCAGCCATTTGCGATGGGTCGCCAGCGAGGCAAGCGATGCGATGGTATCCTTGTCGAATTCTTCGAAAATCGGGAAGGACCGCCAGAAGGCTGGGCTCTTGTTGATCTCGCTCATGCATGGTCCTCGTGCGGGCGTTCGCTGTGTTTGCAATACTTTCCGTTGTTTTTCCCTGTTGCAACAGGAAATGAGCGAAAGTGTATGCGCCGTCCGGCGTCAGGGCTTGCTACCGGGGTAACACCGCGATGCAGGTTGACGACCACCCTGGATCGTTTTCAATTCGTGAACAATCTGTCTTCTGCCCGCCGGCTGGAAGAATTTGGATTTGCTGATAAATCTAACGTCACAACGAACCCCACCGGAGACCACGTCAATGCAGCAGAGCCCCATTGTCCTCGTCGGACGTATCCTTCTTTCGATCATCTTCATCCTCGCCGGCTTCGGCAAGATCACCGCGCTTGGCGGCACGGCCGGCTATTTCGGCAGCATGGGCCTGCCGGCTCCGATGGTAACGGCAGTCGTCGTCGCCCTCGTCGAGCTCCTTGGCGGTATCGCCATCCTCGTCGGCTTCCAGACCCGCATCGCGTCCTACATTCTGGCGCTGTTCTGCGTGGCAACGGCTTTCGTCGCTCACTTCGACTTCGCTGACCAGATGCAGATGATCAACTTCCAGAAGAATCTTGCCATGGCTGGCGGCTTCCTGGTTCTGGCCGCTTACGGCGCCGGCTCGCTTTCGATCGACGCTCGCCGCGCCTGATTGCTGACCGCATGACAAAAGCCCCGCCGGCTGCCCGGCGGGGCTTTTGTCGTTTCATGCTTACGGATAGATCACGCCCTTGCGCAAAATGACATTGCCATAGAGCCGAGGCTCGCTGGTTTGTATGACGGTGTGGGCCGCGCGGACGCGCGGATAGAAGTCTGCGCCGAGCAGCGGCACGACCTGCCGGTTCGGCTCATGACGGGCGCAACAGGCGACGATATCCCGGTGAACGGGATCGAGCGCGTCGAGATCCTGTTTGACGGTTGCCCGAAAAATGGCCGCCGGAACGAAATCGTCGATCGGCAGCACGCTGAGAATAGCATCCAGAACGGGGATAAGGGCATGACCGTCGAGCCGGATCAGCCGGCGGCCGTGTTCCTCGCCCGGATAATTGCCGTCCACCAGAGCGATTTCGTCGCCGTGACCCATGGCGCGCAAGGTCGACAATAGTTCCGGCCCCAGCAGGGGATTAAGGCCTTTGAGCATCAGGCGGTTTCCTTGAAGAGAACATTGGTGTCCGTGAGATAGCGGGCAAAGAGCGGCAGGCTGGCGCCGCCGATGGCGCGGGCATGGGGGCCGACGGCGCCTTCGACGATTTCCGGCAGAGCCACGCCTTCGAGGTCGAGATCCTGGGCTGCCTTGCGGGTGGCGGCGACAAGGCGTTCGCGTACCCAGCCGGGGAAACCGCCGTCGATCACGGCGGCGCCGAAATCGATGATCGATACCGCCGAAACGATCGCCTGGGCGAGCGCGGCGGCCGTCAATTGAATCCAGTTTTCCAAGGGTTCGCCGAAATCGATCCATTCGTCGGCCGCATACCAGAGAGGTTTCGGATCGATGCCGGCTTCGCGCAGCATGTTTTCCAGGACGAAGATCGAGGCGATCTTCAGGAGCTGTTGCGGCTTGCCGTTTCTGTCGGAGACCTGCAGCGGGCCGACGGCGCCGGCGGTGCCCGTGCGGCCGGAAAACAGCGCGGAATTCAGGACGATGCCGCCGCCGATGAACGATCCGATATAGAAATAGATGAAATCCGGATAACTGGCGCCAACCCCGAAAACGAGCTCGGCGCCGCAGGCGCTGGTAGCGTCGTTCTGCATGAAAACGGGATGGCTCGTGCGGGCGGCGACTTCGTGCTGCAGGTCGAAACCGCGCCAGGTCTCCATCTCTTCCTTTGGCGCGCCCGTCTCTTCCGCCCAGCTCCAGAGCTGGAAAGGTGTCGCAATGCCGATACCCGCGATCCGCTCGCGCTGCTTCCCGGTCAGCATCTTCTCCAGTTTCGGCACGCCTTCGGTGATGAAGGCGAGCAGGTCTTGCGGCATCGGATAGGCATGGGTCTTGTGCAGATGCAGGCGGATATTGCCGACGAAATCCATGAGGACGAGGTCGGCGCTGCGCCGGCCGATCTTCACGCCGTAGGAATAGACCGCGTCGGGATTGAGGCGCATGGGGATGGAGGGTTGGCCGACGCGGCCCCGCACCGGCTCTCCGCGGATCAGCAGGCCTTCCTTCTCCAGCGCGCGCATGATCACCGTCACCGTCTGGGCGGAAAGGCCGGAGCGGCGGGCGATATCGGCTCTCGAGAGGCTGCCATGCAACCGTACCAGCGACATCACGAGACGTTCGTTATAGGCGCGCACACGCGTCAGGTTCGCACCGCCGCCGGGGTCGATGACCTCGGGCGCCAGCGCGGGGGCGCTCGCTTCGGCTGGTGATGTCATGCCCGGTCTCCTCCGTCGGCATTGTTCGTCCCGGCTCTGCGGCCGGGTTCAATCTGTCGCAACGACTATATCGGCGCCAGATGCCGGCGCGATCCCGTTCGCTGTATTCTCCAGGGCCATACCCAGAAAATTGATATCCGGCTTTCTCCTGCCCCGACGTCCTTCCCGCAGAGCGGATTGCATTTCAAGCGGGCCATATGCTCAATTTTCGCGCAGAGAATGGCATATATATTTAATAATTCAATTTGATTTATTTATTGACAGGCCGAAATTTTAGATGTTTCTTGCTCGCCGGAAGCGTCGTTGGAGGGCAGAGGAGTGCCGATCCCGACGCGACCTGACGTGCCGGGTTTCCGGGACTGTTTTTCATCCTTGGGAGGATATTCATGAAGAAGACTATTGTTTCCGCCGCTCTCGGCGCGCTGGCGCTTGGCGTCGTTTTCGCCGCCCCCGCGCAGGCTGCCGATGTTTCGGCCTGCCTGATCACCAAGACCGATACCAATCCCTTCTTCGTCAAGATGAAGGAAGGCGCCGAAGCCAAGGCCAAGGAACTCGGTGTCGATCTGAAGGCCTATGCCGGCAAGGTCGATGGCGACCATGACAGCCAGGTGGCCGCCATCGAAAGCTGCATCGCCGACGGCGCGAAGGGTATCCTCATCGCCGCCTCCGACACCAAGGCGATCGTCGATCAGGTGAAGAAGGCTCAGGACGCCGGCCTTCTCGTAATCGCGCTCGACACCCCGCTCGATCCGGCGACGGCCGCCGACGCGACCTTCGCGACCGACAACCTGCTCGCCGGCAAGCTGATCGGCCAGTGGGCGGCCGCCACCCTCGGCGACAAGGCCAAGGATGCCAAGATCGGCTTCCTCGATCTCGTTCCCTCGCAGCCGACTGTCGACGTTCTGCGCGACCAGGGCTTCATGATCGGCTTCGGTATCGATCCGAAGGACCCGAACAAGATCGGCGACGAGGATGATCCGCGCATCGTCGGCCACGACGTCACCAACGGCAACGAGGAAGGCGGCCGCACCGCCATGGAAAACCTCTTGCAGAAGGATCCCGACATCAACGTGATCCACACGATCAACGAGCCTGCCGCCGTTGGCGCCTATGAGGCGCTGAAGGCCGTCGGCAAGGAAAAAGACGTGCTGATCGTGTCGGTTGACGGCGGTTGCCCCGGCGTCAAGTCGGTTGGCGAAGGCGTCATCGGCGCCACCTCGCAGCAGTACCCGCTGCTGATGGCATCGCTCGGCATTGAAGCCATTGCCCAGTACGCCAAGGACGGCACCAAGCCGAAGCCGACCGAAGGCAAGGACTTCTTCGACACCGGCGTCGCTCTGGTCACCGACAAGCCGGCCGCCGGCGTCGAATCGATCGACGTCAAGACCGGCACGGACAAGTGCTGGGGTTGATACCCTGAACCTTCCGGTTCACTATCTCACGCGAAGGGCGGTCACGGCCGCCCTTTTCTTTAAAGTCATAGCACCGGCTTTTCCCGCCGGAACCCTTGGGAGGGGGTAGCCATGGCCAGTATCCAGGAATTCGAGAAGGCTCTCGACCAGAGCGATACCGCTGTTGCGAGTTTTGAAGATCAGTCGGCGCTCAGGCGTGTTCAACATTTCCTGCACTCGACCCCGGCGGCGGTGCCCGCCATTGTGCTTGTTCTCTCCATCATCGTTTTCGGTGTCTTGAAGGGCGAGAGATTCTTCTCCGCCAACACACTGACGCTCATCCTGCAGCAGATCGCCGTCGTTGGTATTCTCGGCGCCGCCCAGACGCTGGTCATCCTGACGGCCGGCATCGATCTGTCGATCGGCGTCATCATGGTCATCTCGGCGGTCGCCATGGGCAACTGCGCGGTGACCTATGGGCTGCCTGCGGGAATTTCGATTCTGGTGGGCCTCGTGGTCGGCGCGGCCTGTGGATTGCTGAACGGCCTGCTGGTCGCCAAGCTCAAGCTGCCGCCTTTCATCGTGACGCTCGGCACCTGGTACATCGTCATGTCGACGAACTTCATCTATTCGGCCAACGAGACGATCCGTCGCGCCGATATCGAAACCAACGCGCCGTTCCTCGGCTTCTTCGGCCAGAGCTTCAAGATCGGCTCCGCCGTCTTCACCTTCGGCGTCATCGCCATGGTGCTGCTCGTGCTCGCGCTCTGGTATGCGCTCAATCACACCGCCTGGGGACGCCATCTCTATGCCGTGGGCGACGATCCCGAAGCGGCAAAGCTTTCGGGTATCCGCGTCGACCGGGTGCTGATCGGCACTTACGCGCTGGCAGGCTTCATCGCCGCGATCGCCGCCTGGGTCTCGATCGGCCGTAACGGCTCGATCTCACCGTCCTGGGCCGTGACGGACTACAATCTGCAGGCCATCACGGCGGCGGTGATCGGCGGTATTTCGCTGTTCGGCGGGCGCGGCTCGATCCTCGGCACCCTGATCGGCGCGATGATCGTCGGCGTGGTCTCCATGGGGCTCAACATGATGGGGGCCGATCCCCAGTGGAAAGTCTTCCTGACCGGCGTTTTGATCATCACCGCCGTTGCGATCGACCAGTGGATCAGAAAGGTAGCAGGCTGATGGAACCGATCCTCACCGCACGCGGTCTCGTGAAGCGCTACGGCCGCGTTACCGCCCTCGACAACGCCGATTTCGACCTCTATCCGGGCGAAATCCTCGCCGTCATCGGCGATAACGGCGCCGGAAAATCCTCGCTGATCAAGGCGATCTCCGGCGCCATCCGGCCCGACGAGGGCGAAATCCGTCTTGAAGGGAAGCCCGTCAGCTTCTCCTCGCCGATGGAGGCGCGGGACAACGGCATCGAAACCGTCTACCAGAACCTTGCGCTCTCCCCGGCACTGTCGATCGCCGACAATATGTTCCTTGGTCGCGAAATCCGCAGAAGCGGGCCGCTCGGGCAGTTCTTCCGCATGCTCGACCGGCCGAAGATGGAAAAGATGGCCCGCGAGAAACTCTCCGAACTGGGCCTGATGACCATCCAGAACATCAATCAGGCGGTGGAAACGCTCTCGGGCGGCCAGCGTCAGGGGGTCGCCGTAGCGCGGGCCGCCGCCTTCGGTTCCAAGCTGGTGATCATGGACGAGCCGACGGCGGCGCTCGGGGTCAAGGAATCGCGCAAGGTTCTTGAGCTGATCCTCGACGTTCGTCGCCGCGGCCTGCCGATCGTGCTGATCTCGCACAACATGCCGCATGTGTTCGAGGTGGCCGACCGCATCCATATTCACCGGCTCGGCAAGCGGCTCTGCGTCATCAATCCGAAGGATTACACGATGTCGGATGCCGTCGCTTTCATGACCGGCGCGAAAGTGCCGCCGGAGGCTATGGCGGTGGCATGAGCATGACGCCGGCGGATATAGCCGACCGTATCCTGGAGCGTGCGGGGCATGCCCGCCGTTTCCTCGTCGCCATTGCCGGCCCTCCGGGGGCCGGCAAATCCACGCTTGCCGATGCGCTCGATGCCGAACTCGTCAGCCGCGGAGAGCGCTCCGTCGTCTTGCCGATGGATGGCTTTCATATGGACAACGGCATTCTCGAAGAGCGGGGGCTTCTGCCTCGCAAGGGGGCGCCGGAAACCTTCGACGTCCGCGCTTTCGCTGACATCGTCCGCGCCGTTCGAAAGGGTGAGGAAGAGGTGCTGGTGCCGGTCTTCGACCGCAGCCGGGAACTAGCCATTGCCTCGGCCCGCGCCATTCCGGTGGAGGTGCGGATCGTTCTCGTCGAGGGCAATTACCTGCTTCTCGATGAAGCGCCATGGTCGCGGCTTGCCGGTCTCTTCGATCTTTCGATCTTCGTCGGTCCTTCGGTGGAGGTGCTGGAAGAACGCCTGCGGGCGCGCTGGGTCCATTACGGGCTCGATGAAACCGGCATCCAGTGGAAGCTTCACGGCAACGACCTGCCCAATGGCCGGCGTATCATCGAAAATTCCCGGCCTGCCGATATCGCGCTCGAAATCTTCTCCATGGACTGAAAGGCGCAGGTTGTTTTTCGTGCCTCAATGATGGTATCGCAACCTCCGGCCAGAGGCCGGCTTATCGCCTCTGGATTTTGATTTTCGAGCGTTGTCTTCGTTGCAGCGCTCCAGCGCCCGGAGAGCCTCATGACCGCGCCCCGCCTGACGATCCGCCGTCCCGATGACTGGCACCTGCATCTGCGCGATGGCGGCATGCTCAAGGGCGTGATCGGCGATACCGCGCGCGATTTCGCCCGCGCCATCATCATGCCGAACCTCGTGCCGCCGGTCGTGACCACCGCCGATGCCAAGGCCTATCGCGAGCGTATCCTTGCGGCCCTGAAGCCCGGCGATCGTTTCGAACCGCTAATGACGCTTTACCTTACCGAAGGTACGAACCCGGATGATGTCGAAGAGGGCAAAAAGTCTGGCCTCATCACTGCCGTCAAACTCTACCCCGCCGGCGCGACCACCAATTCCCACGGCGGCGTGCGCAATATCGATAATGCCATGCCGGTGCTGGAGCGCATGGCCAGGATCGGCCTGCCGCTCTGCGTGCATGGCGAGGTGACGACGCCGGAGGTCGATATCTTCGACCGCGAGGCCGTCTTCATCGAAACCGTCCTCGACCCGCTGCGCAAGCGGCTGCCGGAGCTGAAGGTGACGATGGAGCATGTCACGACGAAGGACGGCATCGACTATATCAAGGGCTCGAAGGGCAATCTCGCCGGTTCGATCACCACCCATCACCTGATCATCAACCGCAACGCCATCCTCGTCGGCGGCATCAAGCCGCATTATTACTGCCTGCCCGTCGCAAAACGCGAAAATCACCGGCTGGCGCTGAGGGCGGCGGCTGTTTCAGGCGATGCCCGCTTCTTCCTCGGCACGGACAGCGCCCCGCATGTCGATCCGCTGAAGGAATGCGCCTGCGGCTGCGCCGGCATCTATACCTCGATCAACACCATGAGCTGCCTCGCCCATGTGTTCGAGGAGGAAGGTGCGCTGGACAAGCTCGAGGCCTTCGCCTCGCTGAACGGCCCGGCCTGGTACGGGCTCGCGCCGAACGACGAGACGATGACGCTGGAAAAGAAGGCGGACGCGGTCAGTTTCCCGGCAAAGATTGAGACGGAAGCCGGAACGGTAACCGTGTTCGATCCGATGTTCCCGCTCCATTGGGATGTCGTTCGCTGAAGCGACTGGCGTGAAAGTTCCTGAAATAGCACTTTTCGCGCGCAGGAATTGTGCATAGTCTGCGATATGCCGGAGCTTTGGGGAAGGGTGCAATATATTGCGCCCGCGAGTCTGGCTCGTTCTGGAGGGTGATTGCCATGACCTTTGCCGAATCCGTTTCCACGGTTCTGTCGAAATACGTCGATTTTTCCGGTCGGGCGAGCCGATCGGAATTCTGGTGGTTCACGCTGTTCAATTTCCTGCTCAACGTCGTCGCGTCGGTCATCGACCTCATGATGAACACCGAGTTTGTCAGCATCGTTGCCTCCCTCGCTTTGTTGCTTCCCGCACTGGGTGTCGCCGTGCGCCGGTTGCATGACGTCGATCGCTCCGGCTGGTGGATCCTGATTACGCTCATCCCGCTGATCGGCATCATCGTGCTGATCGTCTGGTATGCGTCGGAGGGAACGCGCGGTGACAATCGGTTCGGGCCGATCCCGGCTGATCTGGCGCTTCAGCCGACCGCCTGATCAGCGAAGCGCTTGATTGCGAAACCGAAACCGGGACTTGAAAAACAGCCCTGGGGGCTGGAGGTCGGTGTGATCGACCCCTTCAACAACCGGATCACCTTCTGCCAGCAGCAAGGGCAGAACCAGTCTGACAACGAGACGGCCTGAAATCCCTTGAAAATGCCGGCGCGGCGACCCTTGCCGCGCCACTTTCTCTGGCCTTGAACGACGCTACCTGCTATGCGCGGATAACGAAAAACCGCCGCCGCAGGAGCCTTGCCCATGATCCAGACATCCTTCACCGACAAGGCCGTGATGGCCGAACTCGTCGCCAAGATGCTGTGGGAAATCAAGGCTGTGCATTTCCGCGCCGATGAGCCCTACAAGCTCGCCTCGGGCATGGCGAGCCCGGTCTAGATCGATTGCCGCAAGCTGATTTCCTATCCGCGCATCCGCTCGACGGTCATGGATTTCGCCGCCGCCGCCATCCTTCGCGATGCCGGCTTCGAGCAGTTCGATGTGGTGGCCGGCGGCGAGACCGCAGGCATTCCTTTCGCCGCCATGCTGGCCGAGCGTCTGGCGCTGCCGATGATCTATGTGCGCAAGGCGCCGAAAGGCCACGGCCGCAACGCCCAGATCGAGGGCCATATGCCGGAAGGTGCACGCGTTCTCGTCATCGAGGATCTGACGACGGCCGGTGGCTCGATGTTCAAGTTCATCGATGCGATCCGCGCGGCCGGCGGCGTCGTCGATCACGGTATCGCCCTGTTCTACTACGATATTTTCCCGGAAGCCCGTGGCCAGATGAAGGAAAAGGGTGTGACGCTGCACAACATCGCCACCTGGCGCAACGTGCTGGCCGTCGCGAAAGAACAGAAGCTGTTCGATGAAAAGACGCTTTCAGAAGTCGAAGCCTTCCTCAATGCGCCGCTCGAATGGTCCGGCCGCAACGGTGGTGTCAGCGCGCTCGCAAGCGCCTGACAACAGTCTCCGCAAAGGCTCTGGCCTTTTCGGAAGGCTTGTATTAAATCGATTGAAATAGTGGTTCTGGAGGACGTGCTGTCATGATCGTTTGCTGCGGGGAAGCCCTGATCGATATGCTGCCGCGGCAGACTGAAGCCGGCGAGGCGGCGTTTTCGCCCTATGCCGGCGGCGCGATCTTCAACACGGCGATTGCGCTCGGGCGGCTCGGCATTCCGACCGGTTTTTTCACTGGCCTCTCCGACGACATGTTCGGTGATATCCTGCGCGAGACGCTGAAGAGCAGCAATGTCGATTTCGGCCCCTGCGCCACGCTTTCGCTGCACACGACGCTTGCCTTCGTGAAGCTGGTCAACGGCTCTGCCACCTACGCCTTCTTCGATGAAAACACCGCCGGCCGGATGATCACCAAGGAGCATCTGCCCGATCTTGACGACGCCTGCGAGGCGCTGCATTTCGGTGCAATCAGCCTTATCCCGGAGCCCTGCGGCTCCACCTACGAGGCACTGATGGCCCGCGAGCACGAAAAGCGCGTCATCTCCTTCGACCCCAATATCCGCCCCGGCTTCATCAAGGACGCCGAGGCGCATAGGGCGCGCATGCTGCGGATGGCGGCGATGTCGGATATCGTCAAGTTCTCCGACGAGGATCTCGACTGGTTCGGCGAGGCGGGCAGCCATGACGAACTCGTCGCCAAATGGTTGACGCGCGGCCCCAAGCTCGTGGTCATCACCAAAGGCAAGGATGGTGCCGACGGCTATACGGTTCGCGGCAAGGTTTCCGTGCCGGGCGAGAGCGTCACCGTTGTCGATACTGTCGGCGCGGGCGACACCTTCGATGCGGGTATTCTCGCATCGCTGAAGCTCAACGGATTGCTGACCAAGAGCGCCGTCGCCTCGCTCAGTGAAGAGGCTGTTCGCGCTGCCTTGACGCTCGGCGCCAAGGTGGCGGCGGTGACTGTTTCGCGGGCCGGGGCCAATCCGCCCTGGGCGCAAGAAATCGGCATGTAAGCCGGCAGTATCCCTCGCTCCACTGACATCCCCTTCATCCACATGTCATCCTGCCGTGTTCAAAGACGCCAGGACGCGCCGGGCATCCTGATTCCCTTGGGTTCAGGCGCGATCCGGGATCTCGTCGGATTGCGGCGGAGGTGGATATGGACACGACGATTTTGATCGTCAGCGACGCCTGGCACCCCCAGGTCAATGGTGTCGTCAGGACATTGGATGAGTTGTCGCGGACCGTGGCGGAGCAGGGTGCGAAAATCCACTTTCTAACGCCGGAGCATTTTCCGACGATCCCCTTGCCCTTCTATCCCGATATCCGCCTTGCCTTGCCGACCCGGCGGCAGGTGACGGAAGAGATCGACAACCTCGCGCCCGATTTCATTCACATCGCGACGGAAGGCCCGCTCGGCCTGGTTGCCCGCCGCATCTGCCTGCAGCGACGTCTGCCGTTCACGACGAGCTATCACACGCGGTTTCCCGAATTTGTCAGTGCCCGCTTACCGATACCGGAGAGCTGGAGCTACTGGTGGCTGCGGCAGTTTCATAATTCCGGCGATGGCATGATGGTTGCGACCGCGACCCTTGGCGCGGAAATGGCCGCGCGTGGCTTTCGCAACATCAAGCGCTGGACGCGCGGCATCGACACCAATCTCTTCAATCCGTCACGCCGGCGCGAGGAGTGGTTGCCACGACCGATTTTCCTCAATGTCGGCCGTGTTGCTGTCGAAAAAAACCTGCCAGCCTTCCTCGATCTCGATCTGCCGGGCAGCAAGGTGGTGGTGGGTGATGGCCCGGATCTGGCCGCCCTCAAGCAGCGCTACCCCGACGTTCATTTTCTCGGACGGCAGATGGGCACCGATCTCGCCGGTATCTACGCCTCGGCGGATGTCTTCGTCTTCCCGAGCCGGACGGATACCTTCGGCAATGTCATTCTGGAGGCTTTGGCCAGCGGCTGTCCGGTCGCCGCCTTCCCGGTGACGGGGCCGCGCGATATTCTCGCGGATGGCGGCGGAACGCTTTCCAACGATCTGCAACAGGCGGCGCTCAAGGCGCTGGATATCCCGCGACAGCAGGCGCGTGAGAAAGCGCTGACCTATAGCTGGGCCGAATGCGGCCGGCAGTTTCTGTCCAACCTTAGCCGCGTGCCGAAAAACGCCTTTGCCGGGCGCGGCCGGCGGGTCGGTTCGTATTCCTGAGGCGACTGCGAGTCCGCGCGTCATTTTTCGTCATCCTCCGGCTTGACCTAAGGAGCCGTGCCAAGGGTAGGGACGGAGCTTGAGGCGCAGGTGCTCGGCTCAAGGCCGAGAATGACGGAAAGGACTTTTGGTGGTGGCGTGAAGTCTGGGCGGGGCTTGGCAAACCAAGCCCACCCATTGATGATGCTTACGTCGCTGCTTTCAAAAGTGCAGCCACAAGGCCCGCCGTCGAGCTGTCATGGCCTGCAGCGCTTTCCTTGCCCTCGACAACCGGCAGAAGCCCCGTCGCCAGTTCCTTGCCGAGCTCCACGCCCCACTGATCGAAAGAGTTGATGTCGAACAGCGCCCCTTCGACGAAGACGCGGTGCTCGTAAAGGGCAATCAGCCGGCCAAGCGCATAGGGCGTCAGCTTGTCATAGACGAAGGTCAGCGACGGGCGGTTGCCGGTGAAGACGCGGTGCGGCGCGATCTTGTCGACCGAGGCGGCATCCATGCCCTTGGCGGCCATCTGCGCCTTGGCTTCTTCCAGGCTGCGGCCCTTCATCAGCGCTTCCGACTGGGCAAGGCAATTGGCCATCAAAAGCTGGTGCTGGTGGCGCAGTTCCGGCTCATGGCCGTTGGCGGCGATCAGGAATTCGGCCGGGATGACGCTCGTGCCCTGATGGATGAGCTGGTAGAAGGCGTGCTGGCCATTGGTGCCGGGCTCGCCCCAGACGACCGGGCCGGAATTGCCATCGACCGGCTTGCCGTCGAGGGTGACGCCCTTGCCGTTCGATTCCATGTCGAGCTGCTGCAGATAGGCCGGGAAGCGCGACAGGCGCTGGTCGTAGGGCAGGATGGCGCGGGTGGCGTAACCCAGAACATTGCGATGGTAGAAGCCGAGAAGACCGAGCAGCATCGGGATGTTCCGGCGCAGCGGCGCCGACTTGAAATGCTCGTCGATGGCGTGAGCGCCGGCGAGGAACTCGCCGAATTTTTCCTTGCCGATGGCAATCATCAGCGGCAGGCCGATGGCCGACCAGATCGAATAACGGCCGCCGACCCAATCCCAGAAGCCGAAGACGCGGCTCTCGTCGATGCCGAAGGCTGCAACCTTGTCGAGCGCGGTGGAGACGGCGCAGAAATGGTTGGCGACGGCGACATCGCCCAGCTTGTCGGCGATGAATTTGCGCGCTGTCGCGGCATTGGTCATCGTCTCGATGGTCGTGAAGGTCTTCGATGCGACGATGAACAGCGACGTCTCGGCGTCGAGCAGCTTCAGCGTATCGGCAATATGGGCGCCGTCGATGTTGGAGACGAAATGCAGGCGCGGGCCGTCATGGTCGGGAGCGAGCGCCAAGGTCGCCATGACGGGGCCGAGATCTGAGCCGCCGATGCCGATGTTGATGACATCAGTGATTTTCTTGCCGGTCGCGCCTTTCAGCGCGCCGGAGCGGATGCCGTCGGAAAAGGCGCCCATGGCATCGAGCACGGCGTTGACTTCCGGCATCACATCCTTGCCATCGACCAGAACCGGCGTGTTGGCGCGGTTGCGAAGTGCTGTGTGCAGAACGGCGCGGCCTTCGGTGAAGTTGATCGGCTCGCCCGCAAACATCGCGTCGCGCTTTTTGGCAACGCCGGCTTCGGTCGCAAGGGCCTCGAGGCCATCGAGAATGCGGTCGTTGACGGCGCATTTCGAATAATCGAACAACAGGTCGTCGAGCGTGACGCTGTATCTGGAGAAGCGGGCGGGATCAGCCGCAAAGGCCGCTCTGATATCCGTTGCCTTTGTCTCCGAAACCGTGGATTTCAGCTGTTCGACACGCGCGTTCATGGAAGCTCCTTGCGTCGCATGGGGATGCGTTAGCTAGTCGCTTTGGGCAGTGTAAATCAAGCCCGCAGAGGCTGCGGGCCGAAATTTCGATCGCTGGAAACGGCTGGGCGGCCGACCTTAGCCGCGAAGGTTCTTACGCAGGATCTTGCCGACGTTGGATTTCGGCAATTCGTCCCGGAATTCAACGAATTTCGGCCGCTTGTAGTTGGTCAGGAGCTGGGCGCAGAATGCCTTGACGTCGGCTTCCGTCAGGGCCGGATCGCGGCGCACCACGAAAAGCTTGATCGCTTCGCCCGAATGGGTGTCCGGCACGCCGATTGCCGCGCATTCGAGGATGCCTGGCATGGTCATCGCCACCTCCTCGATTTCGTTCGGAAAGACGTTGAAGCCCGAAACGAGGATCATGTCCTTCTTGCGGTCGACGATCTTGATCAGCCCTTCCGGACTCATGATGCCGATGTCGCCGGTGCGGAAGAAGCCGTCGCTGGAAATCGCCTTTTCGGTCTCTTCCTGCTTGTTCCAGTAGCCGCGCATGACCTGCGGGCCGCGGATGCAGATTTCGCCGATATCCCCTAGCGACAGGGTATTGCCGTCGTCATCGCGGATTTCGACGTCGGTGGAGGGAAGGGGCATGCCGATCGTGCCGGTAAAGGCTTCCGTATCCAGCCGGTTGGCGGTCGCGACCGGCGATGTTTCCGAAAGGCCGTAGCCTTCGGCGATCGGGCATCCGGTCATCTTCTGCCAGCGTTCGGCCACGGGCCGCTGCACCGCCATGCCGCCGCCGAAGGTCAGGGCCAGCGAGGAGAAGTCGAGCTTCTGGAAATCGGCATTGTTCATCAGCGCGTTGAACAGCGTGTTGAGGCCGGGGAAGATATTGATCCTGTACTTGGCGATTTCCTTGACGAAGGCCGGGATATCGCGCGGGTTCGGGATCAGGATGTTTTCGCCGCCGGTGCTCAAGCCCATCAGCCCGTTCACGGTGAGCGCGAAGATATGGTAGAGCGGCAGCGCGCAGAGGAAGACCAGCCGGTCCGGCCGCTGTCGTCGCAGGAACGCCGTTTCGAGCCACAGGCCCATCTGCGCCATGTTGGCGAGAAGGTTGGAATGCGTCAGCGTCGCGCCCTTGGAAACGCCGGTGGTGCCGCCGGTATACTGCAGGAAAGCGACGTCTTCCTGTTTGACGCCGGGATTGCTCAGGCTCTTGCCGCTTCCAGCCGAAAGCACCGATTTGAAGGAGAGGTGACCGGGCAGCGACCAGGCGGGCACCAGCTTCTTCACGCGGCGCACCACCAGGTTGACGATGATGCCCTTGAGGCCGAGAAGATCGCCCATCGTGGTGACGACGATATGCTTGAGCGCCGTGCGGCCGGCAACCTGCTCCACCGTATGGGCGAAATTTTCGAGAACGAAGATCGCCTTCGCGCCGGAATCGTTGATCTGGTATTCCAGCTCGCGCGGCGTATAGAGAGGGTTGACGTTGACGAAGGTGAAACCGGCCCGCAGGATCGCGAAGATGATCACCGGATTTTGCAGGATGTTCGGCATCATCACAGCGACCCGGTCGCCTTTTTGCAGGCCGGTCGATTGCAGCCATGCGCCCACCTTGCGGCTTTCCGCTTCCAGCGCGGTAAAGCTCAGGGTCTTGCCCATGCAGGTAAAGGCCGGGCGACTGGCATATTGCGCGCAGGATCGTTCGAAAAGCTCGCCGATTGAGTTATGGCTCGAGGGCGGGATATTTGCCGGCATGCCGGGCGGATAGGACGCGAGCCAAGGTCTCTCGGTCGGGTGGCCTTGGGTCTGGGTCTGAATGTCCGGCATCGCTGTCTCTCTCCCGCGCATTGTCTGTTTATGGCTTGAGGCGGTCCGCTGCAGCCGCGCCCGTCGCGCCACGCGCCCGGTAAGCGATTGCCGGCTGCCGCCCTGCTGCGGGGACACCTCCCGTATCTCCACTGGTGCAGCATGCCGTTTTTGCCGCCGCTCCTCAAGCGCCTTCCGGAATTATATAACCTTAACGTAAACGTCAATCCAAGGGCGGCACAATGCCGCGATCTGGCTAGATTTAGCGGCTTCCATTGCGCTCCCGGCACTTTGCTCGGTACGGCATTGGCGCTATATTGCAGTGCGGCAGGCTCAACGATTCCTCCCAAGCATTGTGAGCCGCTTCCTCGAACAATCTTTTGAATTCATCCATTTGAGCGCACCGGCGCTCGCTCAGGTTTTGCCATGTCTGATGACGCTCTTTCCCGTACCCCTGATCAGGGGGCACTTCCGGCTGCTCGTCTGGCCGGATATTCTATTGCCGAACTGGCGCTTGCTGCCGGCAGTTTCGGCATCGGTACCGGCGAGTTCGCGATCATGGGCCTGTTGCCACAGGTTGCCGATACGTTTTCGGTGACGGTTCCCGACGCCGGCGTTGTGATCAGCGCCTATGCCATCGGTGTCGTGGTCGGCGCCCCGCTGATTGCCGTCATGGCCGCGCGCTATTCGCGTCGCACGGTGCTTCTGGCGCTCATGGCGCTTTTCGCGCTCGGCAATCTGGCCAGCGCGATTGCGGGCGGTTTCGGCCTCCTTGTCGCCGCCCGCTTTCTCGCGGGCCTGCCGCATGGCGCCTATTTCGGCGTCGCGGCGCTGGTCGCTGCCGGCATGGCACCGCCAAACCAGCAGGCGCGCGCCATCGGCCGCGTGATGATGGGCCTGACGGTCGCGACGCTGCTCGGTACGCCGCTTGCCGCATGGTTCGGCCAGGCGCTCGGCTGGCGCGCGGCCTTCGGCATCGTCGGAGGTATCGCCCTGTTGACGGTCGTTCTGGTCTATATCCATGTTCCAAAGGACAAGGCCAACCCGGCTGCCACCCCGCTCAAGGAGCTGGGCGCTCTCGCCCGCATCCAGGTTTGGCTGACGCTCGGCATCTGCGCCATCGGTTGTGGCGGCATGTTCGCCGTGTTTACCTATATCACGCCGGCGCTGACAGAAGCTGCCGGCGTGCCGCTCGCCAGCGTTCCGATGATGCTGTCGGTCTTCGGCGCGGGCATGATCGCCGGCAATATCGTCGGCTCCCGCCTCGCCGACTGGGCGCTGATGCCGGCGATCGGCATCGCTCTCGTCTTCAATCTGGTGGCCTTCCTCCTCTTCTATTTCACCATGTCCTCGCCATGGCTTGCCGTCCTCAACGTGTTCCTGATCGGCGGCGGCTTCACCGTGGTTCCGGGCGTCCAAATGCGGCTGATCAACGTTGCCGGTGAAGCCCAGACGCTGGCAGCCGCGCTCAGCCATTCCGCCTTCAATATCGCCAATGCCATCGGCGCCTGGCTCGGGGGCGTTTCGATTGCCGCCGGCTACGGCTGGACCTCGACCGGCATCGTCGGCGCGATCATGGGCGTGGCGGGCATCGCCATATTCCTCGTTTCGGCGCTGATCGATCGCTCGGGCGGGGAAAAGTCCGCCGCCTGACGACATCTGCATGACAAGACGCCGCATTCTGTCCCGTTTGAAACAAAATGCGGCGTCGCGCCCTTGTCATCCTCCCCTTGACGTCATTACTTGTGCCGGCATGTGCTATAGGCCCGTCAGACATGGCAGGACGGCTGGTCGTATCGTTGTTTTGCTGGCATTCTAAAGGTCGGAAGAGGAGAAAATTTCGTGGCGCTTGGCCAATTCGAACGGGAAATGCCGCTGCAGCAGGAGCCGCGCCTTTTCGGCCGCCCTGCGTCGGAGCGCTCGGCGCTCATCGGGCCGATCTCGGCCGCACGGTGGTTGCTCGTCTTCGTGCTTCTGGCGGGCGTCTATTTCTTCCATGGTTTCCTGGTGCCGGTTCTGGCCGCGCTGGTCATCGGTTTTGCCAGCTGGCCGATCTACCGGCGGCTGCTTGCCGCGGTCGGCGGCAACCGTACGCTGGGTGCGACCATTGCCATCCTCTGTGTCGTCGCCTTTATCGTGGTCCCGATCACGGTGGCTGCGATGTATGCGGTGGATGAGCTTCGCGGTTGGCTGTTGTGGGCCATCGAAACCAACAGGGTCGGCGCGCCGGTGCCGCCATGGTTTGCCGATGTGCCGGGTATCGGCGGTTGGCTGACCGTTCAATGGACGAAATATGTCGGCCATCCCAAGGCGCTCGGCGAACTTGTCCAGCTGATCAGCGGCTCCAATATCGGCAATATATATCGGGGCGTGCTCGTGGTCGGAGCGTCGGCGGCCCAGTCTCTTCTAACACTGCTGTTCATGTTGATCTCGCTGTTCTTCGTTTATCGCGACGGCGAGTCCTTCGTCGCGCAGATCGACAAGCTTGGCGAGCGCATCCTGCCGATGCGCTGGGAGCGTGTCTCGCGCATTGTACCGCTGACCATCAGTTCGACCGTTACCGGTATGGGCATCATCGCCATTGGTGAAGGTATCGTTCTCGGCATCGCCTACTGGCTTGCCGGCGTGCCGTCACCCGTGACACTGGGTCTCATCACCGGCATCATGGCCATGATCCCCGGCGGCGCGCCGCTGTCGTTCACACTGGTTTCGGTCTATCTGGTCGCAAGCGGTTCTCCCGTCCAGGGGCTGGCGCTTTTCGCCTGGGGGACCGTCGAGCTTTTCATCGTCGACAAGACATTGCGTCCCCGGCTGGTCGGCGGGCCGATCAAGCTGCCGTTCCTGCCCACCTTCTTCGGGCTGGTCGGCGGCGTGAAGACGATGGGGTTTCTCGGTCTCTTCGTCGGGCCCGTGCTGATGGCGCTTCTCGTCGCCATCTGGCGGGAATGGCTGCGCGAGGCGACCTCGCAGCCTGCGCCGCCGAGCGCCATTATCCGCGAATAATATCCGCCCGGAGCTTGTCGGGGAACGTGGAAGCCGGTTTTCCCGAAAAGACAAACGAAACGAAGAAAGCGGGAGCCCGTCTGATTCAATCCAAATCGGACGGGCTCCCGCGCCCTCGAAGCGGGCCGCCGGCGCCGGCCGTGCCTTAGCACACAGTTGACTTCGCGTTATTCTTCGCGAAACCAACTTGTTGTAAGCTATGCGGGAACAGGAATGAGGGTTTGTAATGTATCGCGCTCTGACCCGCGACATAGAGGTGACGGTCGAACCGTATTATCTGGAGGAGCAGTCCGATCCGGATGACAGCCGTTATGTCTGGGGTTATCGGATACTGATCGCCAACAAGTCGGGAAAAACCGTGCGGCTGATGTCGCGCTACTGGAACATCACCGATGAAAACGGCCAGGTGGATGAGGTCAACGGTCCCGGCGTGATCGGCGAGCAGCCGGTGCTCAATCCCGGCGAAACCTATGAATATTCCTCTGGCTGCCCGCTCGATACGCCGTCCGGCATGATGTACGGCCACTATTCGATGGAAACTCCGGAAGGCGAGAGCTTCAAGGTCGATATCCCCGCCTTCTCGCTCGACAGCCCCGGTCAGGTCCGCACGCTCAACTGAAAAAAGCCGCCTCCGGTAAACGAAGGCGGCTTTTCGTCTGCTTTCGGGCTTCTTACGCTGCTTTTTACTGCGGCCGGACTTCCGTCGCCTCGAAGCGATAGGTTGTCGAGCAGAACTCGCAGGTCACGCTGACATGCCCGTCCTCGACCGTATGGTCGATGTCTTCCTGGCTGAAGCTTGCCAGCACGTCGCGGATCTTTTCGCGCGAGCAGCTGCAGCGGTCGTAAACGGCCTGCGGCGGATAGACCCTGACACCCCGCTCATGGAAAAGCCGGTAAAGCAGCCGCTCGGTGCCGACCGTCGGGTCGGTCAGTTCGTCCGCATCGATGGTCTCGACCATGACGGAGGCTTCTTCCCAGAGATCGTCCGTCTCGAAGCCGTCGCTCGAATCGCTGCCGTCACCGCCGGGAAGATCGGGCTGACGCATGCGCTCCGGCGCTTCCGGCAGGAACTGCGCGACCATGCCGCCGGCCCGCCAGCGATGCCGCGGCTTGCCGTTCTCATCGCGGTCGAGAAGTTCGGCCACGCCGAGGCGCACCCTGGTCGGGATCTGTTCCGACTGGCGGAAGTAGACGGCGGCGATCTCTTCGAGCGAAGCGCCGTCGAGCGGCACGATGCCCTGGTAGCGCTGGGTATGGGCGCCCTGATCGATGGTGAAGGCGAGCACGCCTTCGCCGAGCAGTTCCTGCGGCTGGGTTGCGCCGTGTTTTTCGGCCCGCGCCAGCGCATCGGCGTCATAACGGGCATAGGCGCGCACGCGGTCCGGCGTCGAAAAATCGGCGACGACGAGATCGACCGGGCCATTGCTCTTGGTCTGGACGATCAGCTTGCCTTCGAATTTCAGCGAGGTGCCGAGCAGGACGGTCAGCACCACCGCTTCCGCCACCAGCCGGGCAACGGGCAGGGGGTAGTTGTGGCGCTCGAGGATGGCATCCAGCATCGGTCCGAGCTGCACCGCGCGGCCGCGCACATCGAGACCTTCCACCTGGAAGGGCACGACATGATCGTCGCCGGCGAAATCGAACTGGCCGAGGCCGGGCATGGTATCCGTCATCGTTCTTGCTCCTTGGCATGCGGTCGATCTGCCGGCACGACGATACCGTGGCGGCGCCCGATGCGCGATGCTCATTTGATCCGACAGCCGCCGCCATCGTCTGGCGGGCGGCTTGGTCGGCAGGCCCCGGCCGCGTCGAACGGCTGGACCGGATGGGTTGAGTGTACAGCGTGCCAAAGCACCCGTTAAGGGCGCCGGCGTCTTTGACGCTTAGATTGGGTCGCTGCCGCGGTATTTCAATATGGCGGGATGCCCGGCGTCAGAGCGCGCCGAGGCACCAGGCCAGCACCGACTTCTGCGCATGCAGGCGGTTTTCCGCCTCGTCGAAAACCACGGACTGCTTGCCGTCGATGACTTCGTCCGTCACTTCCTCGCCACGGTGGGCGGGCAGGCAATGCATGAAGAGCGCGTCCTTTGCGGCCTTGGCCATCAGCGCCTCATTGACCTGGAACGGCTGGAAGACATTGTGGCCGCGGGCGCGATGCTCCTGATTCATGGAAACCCAGGTATCGGTGACGACGCAATCGACGTCCTTCACGGCAATGTCGGCATCGTGGCAGAGCATGATGTCGCCGCCATTGTTGCGCGCCCAGTTGAGGATCTTGTCGTCCGGCTCCGAGCCCAGCGGCGTCGCCATGTTGAGGCGGTAACCGAAGCGGGCCGAGCCTTCGATGAAGGAATGCAGCACGTTGTTGCCATCGCCGCTCCAGGCGATGGTCCTGCCCTTCACCGGTCCGCTGTGCTCCTCGAAGGTCATGATGTCGGCCATGATCTGGCAGGGATGGGTCAGGTCCGTCAGCGCGTTGATGACCGGAACGGTCGCGTGTTCCGCCAGCTCCAGAAGCCGCGAATGGTCGGTCGTGCGGATCATGATCGCATCGACATAACGCGACAGCACCTTGGCCGTATCGCCGATCGTTTCGGCGCGGCCAAGCTGCATTTCGGTGCCGGAGAGAAACAGCGTCTCGCCTCCGAGCTGGCGCATGCCGACATCGAAGGACACGCGGGTACGGGTGGACGGCTTCTCGAAGATCATCGCCAGCATCTTGCCGGCGAGTGGCTTGTCCGCGGTGCCGGCCTTGGTGGCGGCCTTTCGCACGCGGGCATCGTCGATGATGGTGCGAAGGTCGCCCGCGGTCATGGCGGAGAGATCGAGGAAGTGTCTGGCCATACTGTTGAAGTCCTGCTGTTCTGGCGCTCAAACGCCCGGTTTTCTAGGCGTCTTGTCGCTTAGGCGCTCGCCTTCAGGTTTGCCGCCCTGATGGTCTCGGCGGCGCGTTCTATGCGGGCCATGCCCTCGCGTGCTTCCTCCGCGGTCACCGTGAGCGGCGGCAAGAGGCGGATGACGTTCTCACCGGCCGGAACGGCCAGCAGCTGTTCCGCGCGGATCGCCTGCAGCAGCTCGGCCGAAGGCACCTTGGCCTTGAGGCCCAGCATCAGGCCATCGCCGCGAACGCTCTCGATGACATCGGGGAAGCGATCGGCAAGCGAGGCAAGACCCTGACGGAAGACGAGGGCGACATCGCGGACATGCTCGAGGAAACCGTCTGCGAGAACGACGTCCAGGACGGCGTTGCCGACAGCCATGGCCAGTGGGTTGCCGCCATAGGTGGAGCCGTGCGTGCCGGCGACCATGCCCGACGCGGCCTCGGCCGTCGCGAGGCATGCACCGAGCGGAAAGCCGCCGCCGATGCCCTTGGCGACAGCCATGATATCCGGGGTGATGCCGGTCCATTCATGGGCAAAGAGCTTGCCGGTGCGGCCGATGCCGCACTGAACCTCGTCGAAGATCAGGAGCAGGCCGTATTCGTCGCACAGCGAGCGAAGCTCTTCGAGGAATTCCTTCGGAACGACGCGGATACCACCTTCGCCCTGGATCGGCTCGATCAGGATCGCGGCCGTTTCTTCCGAAATGGCGTTCTTGACGGCGGTCATGTCACCGAAGGGCACCTGATAGAAACCGGGCGCCTTGGGGCCGAAGCCTTCGAGGTACTTCTCCTGACCGCCGGCGGCAATGGTCGCCAGCGTGCGGCCATGGAAAGCGCCTTCGAAGGTGATAATATGGAATTTCTCCGGGTGCCCCTTGGAGAACTGGTAGCGTCGCGCCGTCTTGATCGCGCATTCCAGTGCTTCCGCGCCGGAATTGGTGAAGAATACCTTGTCGGCGAAAGTGGCCTGCGTCAGTCGTGCCGCGAGCTTTTCCTGGCCGGGAACTTCATAGAGGTTCGACAGATGCCAGACCTTGTCGGCCTGGTCCTTGAGGGCCTGAACCAGATGCGGGTGGGCGTGGCCCAGGGAATTGACGGCAACGCCGGCGGCGAAATCGAGATAACGTCGGCCATCCTCAGCAATCAGCCAGACGCCTTCCCCGCGCTCGAACCGCAAGGGTGCGCGCATGTAAGTGTCGTAGAGCGGCTTGGCTTCGGCCATGGCGCATGGTCTCCTTCGATCGTCTTTGCTATCGACCCGATATCTTTGCCGGAACCGGGTCCGAGAAATTAAAAATGCCGCCTCGCGGCGGCAGCGGCACTATCGGCATTTCGCACTGCGATGTCAACAAAAGTGCCGGGTTTGCGGCAATTTGTGCGGGGTTCGGCGCGGCGATTTTTTTTGATTGTCCACCCTTGCAAAAATGCCACGCCTCGGCAGCAAGTTGGGGAAAACTCAAAAATCGATTCGCTCGGATTCCGGGGACTCTTGTCACGGAGTCACCCTGTCTCTACGTTAATAAGCAATTACTAGACGCGTGCGGCGGACCTAGTCACCAAAAGCATTGTGGCGTTTCAGTCCCGGCGCATGGCCGGGGCGTGGTGATGGATTCTGTCATTGCCGGCGCCGTTACGGAGGCATGACCATGAACTGGACAGACGAGCGCGTAGAGAAACTCAAGAAGTTGTGGTCCGAAGGCTTGAGTGCAAGCCAGATCGCCGCGCAGCTCGGCGGCGTCAGCCGCAACGCCGTCATCGGCAAACTCGCCCGCCTCCAACTGACGCGCGGCCCCACGCGGGCCGAGCCTCGCCCCACCAAGGCGGCCAGGGAGCGTTCACGAAAATCGATTCCCCGCCTGCAGTATCAGGTCCTGCAGGCCGTCTACGAAAGCCCACAGCCGACCCAGGAAGACCCGATCGCCAGCGACTACCGCTGCTCGCTGCTCGAGCTGAACAATGAACG
>JAVBSF010000513.1:0-20557 GCA_031556925.1 Pararhizobium sp. | reverse complement strand
CGGTCTCGGCAACACGCGCTCGAAACTCTTCCTCGTCGGCCACCTGGCCATCGTGCCCGATGAATTCGGCGCGCGTGAGCTCTTTCAGGGGCCGGCGAACGAAGACGGCGCTCGCAAGGAATGCGAAACCGCTCGGCGATGCGACCATGGCAAGGACAAGGTCATCAACGCGGGCGACGGGCATGCCGTCAGCGCTGGTGGCGAACTCCACCCCCGAAAGATCGGGGGTGGATGCGGCCACGTTCGACTGGACAGCCGCGGTCATGCTGCTGCCCTCTGGTCGAAGTCCTGGTCGTTCTCTCCGTTGGCTGCGCCGTCAGCATCCTGCGGATCGTCCTGGTCGACATCCTCTTCGACCTGCCCTGCCTGCCCTTCACCGACCTCTCCGGTCTCACCGTCGTCGCTGCGAGAACCGGCGCCGATGGCATCCGTGGCAGCACCAGCCCGGATCCAATCAAGCAGCTCATCGGCCGGTGGCGCGAAGCGACCGGACGGATGGACGAAGTGCTCGCTTGCAAAGTGCTCGACGAGCGCTGCGCGGGTTTCGCGCACCTTGGGTCGCGGCTGGACCGATGCCTCGGCGCAAGATGCTTCCAGCGCCTGGCGCGACAGGCACAATAAGAAGTCCTCCGAACCCATATTGGGGAGGAACTCGTCGGCGCCGATCGCATCGCCGGCGATGCGCGCGATCATGCCACTGTTGGACATGCCTCGCCGGCACGAAAGGACATCAATGAGGACTGAGCGAACAGCGACCCGAAGCGTATCCTGATCAAAGGCGAGCTTGCCGTTGTCATCGAACAATCCGACCGCATGACGCGAGAAGCGCCTACCGCCATAGAAGGTCCCGCCAGCACCGGAGTCGACACGGACGTTCTGTCCAGCAAAGGCCAGCACCATCAGCATGTCATCTCGATCGGCGCGCGACCGAGTGCATCGTGGAGCGCATCCGTGCGATAGTCGCCGATCATGTCGTAGCCCTTCTGCGTAACGTCTGGCCGTGCCTTCGGCGTGGCGACTGCGTCGGTGTCGTTGCCACCCGCGACCAGACCATCATCACCGGCGCCCTTCGGCTTCGCCGTCTCAGGCAGGCGGTAGTGCACCGTCTGCACCTTGCCATCGCGATCGAGATAGAGCCCCGTGTGGTCGGACTTGGACGGCTTGCCGTAGACCTGAGAAGCTTTCTTTGGCAGTTCAGGTTGGCCCCAGCTGTTTACCTCGACGATCCCGCCCTTCTTCGGCAGATTGTTCGTCATCCACTCGTGCTGGGCACCGAGGAACCCTTCGACATTCGTGGTGTAGCGACCATCCTGATCGGCCGGCGAGAAGAGATCCTCGACCCATTCGATGCCATAGGCTTGAGCAAGATCGTCGCCAAAGCTCGCATCCTTGGCATACATGCGCTTCCTGGTCAGCGCATTGGCAACCTGCCACCAGGGCGCCGTATCGCCCTTCTTCGGCTTATGCGCTTTCCAGACCTCTTTCTGATCGACCTGGCCGGCCGCCGCGATGACGCGCAACTGCTGCTCGGACGGCATGTCACCCAGCGCCATCTGTTCCAACATGGCCGGAAGCACATTGGCGAGCAGGCGCAGCTTGCGGATTTGGCGGACGGGAAGGGCGAGAGCAACCGCGATCGCCTCCTCGGTCCAGCCGAGAGCAACCAGCCGTTCGATACCGCGCCATTGGTCGACGGGGTTGAGTGCTTCGCGAACGCTGTTCTCGACCATGGACCGCATCGCGCCGTTATCGTTGGCAGCGTCTGCGACGAGGATCTCGATTTCTTCGAGACCGGCGGCGATCGCGAGCCGAACGCGGCGATGGCCTGCGTCGATGATGTAGCCGTTACCACCATCAGCTTCGGGCGCGACAACCGGAGGCTGGACGATACCGACGGCCTTGATCGTGGCGAGCATCAGCGCATCCGCCTGCTGCGAAGACTTCGACTGACGCATCCGGTCGGGGTTTTCCTTTAGAGCACGCGGGTCAATCTTCAGGATCTGCATGGTAATTGTCCTTTCGGGGAGTTCCGGACCGGCGCCTTGCCAGCCCTTCCTGTCTTCATTTTTTCTCGAAGACACCTCCCGAACCGCCGATCGGCCGGACTGACGCAACTGTGACCGAGCATCCCTGCCGCGAAGGACGAGCGGGGCTTACAGCCCTGCGAAGGACGAGTGGCCGGGTTGCGCAGGTGGCGGTTGAGCGACGCGGCGACAGGAGGACCGATCGGCGACCGGTTCCTCCCTCATCTTTTTCTTCAGTTTCTCTTTTGAATAACCGGCGCGCAAACGCCGCGGCCAGAACGGCACGTGAAGACCTCGGCTGGAAGCAGAAACGCAAAAAGGGCGCTCAACCCGCGAGGGGAGCGCCCTTTGCTGATCCCGGACAACATCGAAAGCCACAGCGATTGCGGTGGCAGCACATCATCTGAACGGGAAGTGATCCTCAGATATTATCGAGGTCGAGGGATTTCAAGTATCGGCCACCGCCATCCGGCGAAGGCTATGGCGCGAGCAGGACCAAGCCGCAAGAGCGGCTTGGGCTTACGCTTGTCATGCGGCGATCTGGTCTGTTTCAACAATCGCGGAAGCAGCCAGTTCCTCCTCGATCTCGCGAAGCTGCTTCCTTTTCGCGCCGAGTTCCTCTGCGAACTGGAAGGCGCCACCGATGCGCGACTGATAGGAATTCAGCCGGCGCTCGGCCTCGTCGAGCCTCCGGCGATATTGCCGCTGTTCGTCGTCGAAGCCATCAAGCCCATGCTCCAGCCGTGAGATTGCCCCCAGAGGCGTCACTTTGATGGCAAGGTCGACCTCATAATCGGCGCCGGTGCGCTGGAGCAGCGTCTCGAAACGATAGCCATCGCCCTTGCCGAAGCGCTCGCCCTCATAAATGAGATCGAAGCCGCCGATCGTCGCCAGATGACAGCCGCGATGATGATGCTTTCGACCTATGTTGGCCACGTCAATCTTCTCGATACCTACTGGTATATCGAGAGCGTCCCCGAGCTTATGGCAATTGCGGGCAGTCGCTTCGAAGGTGCCGCTCCCGGTGGAGGCGCTATTGATGACTAACACCACACCTTCCTTTCCAACTTTGCTGCAACGCTTCTTCGTGGATCATCTGCGCCAGCAACGAGCGGTAAGCCCTTGCACAGTCGCGGCCTACCGGGACACGTTCAAGCTCCTGCTGGCCTTCGCCGAGAAGCGGATCGGAAAATCCCCGACGAGCCTGACCTTGCCCGACCTCAATGCCGATCTGATCCTAGGCTTTCTAGATCATCTCGAGCGTGATCGAGCAAATAGTGTCAGGAGCCGAAATGCACGGCTTTCTGCGATCAGGGTCTTCCTCAAATATGCCGCGCATGAGGATCTGACCGCGCTGGCCGTCATCGAACGCAGCCTCGCGGTTCCGCAGAAACGGCATGACAAGCAGGTGCTTGGGTACTTGACCCGGCCCGAGGTCGAAGCGGTCATCAACGCGCCCGATCTCAAAACCTGGGCCGGCAGGCGCGACCGGGCACTGTTTGCATTCCTCTACAACACTGGCGCACGGGTGTCCGAAGCCATAGATCTTCGTGTCGGTAGCGTCATTCTGGAGACAGCGTCGGTGGTCCACCTGCATGGGAAGGGGCGGAAGCGCCGGAGCGTTCCGCTCTGGAATGAAACCGCACGAACGTTAAAGCGATGGATGCATGATCTTCATGATCGAGGGGCGGATGCCTACCTCTTTCCCAACAGTTCCGGTGGGCGCCTATCCCGTTCCAGCGTTAGGCAACGCCTCGACCTTGCTGTCGATACTGCCGGTAGAAACGTTCCATCGATCAGGGCAAAAGCGATATCGCCACATACCTTCCGGCACACCACGGCGATGCACCTGCTGCAGTCCGGCGTCGATCTGACGGTGATCGCGCTTTGGCTTGGACACGAGGACATCAGCACGACGCATGTCTACATGGAGGCTGACCTTGCGATGAAGGAAGACGCGCTCAGTCGGCTTCAGCCCGTCAACGCGACAGGTGTTCGCTACCGGCCGCCCGACAAGCTGATGGCATTCCTTCAGGCGCTGTAAGCCAGTCGCTCCCGGCGTGGCGTCCGGGAGCGCACCAAATTGCGTGGCCTAAGCACAACACTTCGACGTGCTCGCTGGTCCGCAGCAGGACGATTTGGCCTGCTCCTCCGCCAGCCACCGATCCCGCGGCTTGCAGCTTGCTGGTCGAGCAGCAAGGGACACCTCGAAGGTGCCGGCGACGAGCCGCGGTGCAGACGCGCAGTAGAGGGCCATCGGCCGCTCTCCGTCACTGACCTCGAAAGTGAGTTTTGCCGTAGGCTCAAGCTGCACATGGTCGGAGACTTTGCGGATGATCGCGGCGAACTTGCCGGCCGACATGTGTGTGCGGCCATCCTCGTCGATATCCCAGAGCTGCACGAAGATCTCTGCCCAGGCTTCGGGGTTGGCGCCGCAATCGAGCGCCGAAAACTGTCCGGCCTTGACCTCGGTGACGTGATAGCCAGGCCGGACCGGACTGCCCCCATAACTGAAGACCAGCGGGGCATCGGGCGCCACTGCAAGCACATCGAGAAGATGGCCGAGGCTGATGTCTGTCGAAATAGTCTTGTCGATCGCGTTCATGTGGGTTATCCATCTATCCAATAATTCAAGGATTGTTGAAATATGGATGAGCGTCAAGCCCTTTCGTCATTCGCAGCGCTGTCGCAGGAGACGCGCCTTGCCATCGTCCGGGCCCTGGTCGTCGCTGGGCCTGAAGGTTTGGCCGCAGGGGTGATCGCCGAGCGCATGGGCGTTTCCGCAACGAATGTCTCATTCCATCTCAAAGAGCTTGAGCGGTCGGGATTGATCTCTCAGCGAAGGGAGTCCCGCTCGATCATCTACAGCGCCAGTTACGAGAGCCTGGCCGATCTCGTGAAGTTCCTGATGGAGGATTGCTGTGCCGGGCACCCTGCGATCCGGGAGAATGTCGAGAAGAGCGACGGATGCTGCAGTCCGGCTGGTGAGGTTGCAGGTGCATAGTCGACAGGTTCTCGCGGGAATCGTCTCCGCGCTCGGCATCACGCAGATCATCGGCTACGGCACTCTCTATTACAGCTTTAGCATCCTCGCTCCCGGCATGGCGGCCGACCTCGGCCTTTCGCTTTCCCAGGTGTTCGGGGTCTTCTCCGTTTCGCTGTTCATAGGCGGCCTGTCTGCCACCTATCTCGGCAGGCAGATGGATCGGATCGGCGCGGCCACCATCATGACGATCGGCTCGGTTCTCGCCGCCCTGACGCTCGCATTATGCGCCTGGTCTCCCTCGGTCGCAGTGTTCGCCATCGCTATCATCCTGCTCGAGGTCTCATCGGGCATGGTGCAGTATCAGGCGGCATTCGCGGCATTGGTTGAGAGCGATCCCCGCAACGCATCCCGGAGCATCACCTACCTCACGCTGATCGGCGGGTTCGCATCGACGATCTTCTGGCCGATCTCGGCCGCGCTTTCTGGATGGATGTCGTGGCGTGAGATCTATCTGGTCTTCGCAGCGCTGAATCTGTTCCTCTGCATGCCTCTTCACTTCTGGATCATGCGTGCCGGCAAAGCCGGATCGAGTGTGGATGCGGCCGCCCGGCCTCGCGAAGCTGTCATCGGGGCAATCCCCCACGATGCACGCAGTCGAAGCATGATCATGGTGTCGTTTGCCTTCGCGCTTCTCGGGTTCACGCTTGCCGCGATCCTCGCGCATATGGTGCCGATGCTCGGTTCTATCGGGCTGGGAACTGCCGCCGTGGTGATCGGATCCCTGTTCGGCCCTGCACAGGTCGCAAGCCGCCTGATCAACATGGTCTTCGGAAAAAACCTGTCGCCGCCGGCACTAGCTGTGGTGTCCGCAGTGCTGATTGTGTTCGGCATCCTGATCTTGCTGGCAAGTGGAGAGTGGCTGCCGGGGGCCGTCGCGTTTGCAATCTGCCTCGGGCTCGGTTCCGGCATCAATAGCATCGCGCAGGGAAGCCTGCCGCTCTATCTGTTCGGATCGGATGGATATGGGGCGATCACGGGCAAGATGGCGGCGGCTCGACTGGCGCTCGGAGCCGGGGCACCCTTCGCGTTCGCTACGGCTATGGAGTACCTGGGCCTGAGCCTGTCACTCATTGGAAACGCTTGTCTCGGCGCGGTCAGCGTCGCGGCATTCGTTGCGGTGGCTGCATCCTGTAGGCGGCCGGCCACCGCAACGGTCTAGGCAGTCAGATCGACTTCAGTGAGACCCGCTTCTCCAGCTCGGCGGCCTGTTCCTTCCGCTCGCTGTAGCGGTCGGTCAGATAAGACGAGGCATCGCGTGTGAGGATGGTGAACTTCACCAGTTCCTCGCAGACGTCGACGACACGATCGTAATAGGACGAGGGCTTCATCCGCCCATCAGCATCGAATTCCTGAAACGCCTTCGCCACGCTGCTCTGATTGGGGATGGTGATCATCCGCATCCAGCGGCCGAGAATGCGCAACTGGTTCACGGCGTTGAAGGACTGGCTCCCGCCGGAAACCTCCATCACCGCCAGCGTCTTGCTCTGTGTGGGGCGCACAGAACCGAGCGACAGCGGGATCCAGTCGATCTGCGCCTTCATGATGCCTGTCATCGCGCCGTGGCGCTCCGGGCTGATCCAGACCTGGCCTTCCGACCATTGAGAAAGCTCACGCAGTTCCTGCACCTTGGGATGGCTGACGGGTGCCTCATCCGGAAGCGGCAGCCCGGCCGGATCGAATATCCGCACCTCGCATCCGAGGCGTTCGAGCAGCCGACGGACTTCGAAGGCAAGGAGACGGCTATAAGACACTTCCCGAAGCGATCCATAGAGGACCAGGATTCTGGGCTTGTGCGTCGAGAATGCTGGCCGCAGGGATTCTGGGGCGATCGGCTGAACATGGTCGGCGTGCAGTGCGGGGAATGTCTCAGACAATGCGCTTTCCTTCATTGTCGAGCACCTGTTCGCCGTCTTCCTTGGTGAACGGTCCCTTGAAGGCATCGGCCGGCAGGATGTCCAGCACCACCTCAGAGGGACGCGACAACCGCGTGCCCATGGGGGTGATCACGAACGGTCGGTTGATCAGGATCGGGGTGGCGAGCATCGCATCCAGCGACTGGTCATCGGTCAGATCAGGATTGTCGAGGCCGAGTTCCGCATAGGGCGTGCCCTTCTCGCGGATCGCTTCCCGAACCGTCAGGCCGGCATCTGCGATCATCGTGGAGAGTTGCTCGCGCGATGGCGGGTTCTGCAGGTACTCGATGACGGTGGGTTCGATCCCGGCATGCTGAATTAGCTCGAGCGTGTTCCGCGACGTGCCGCAGGCCGGGTTGTGATAGATGGTAACGTCCATAGTCAGATCCTTTCGGTGATGGTGTTGCGGGCGACAGCGGGCGATGCTTCGTACCAGCCCTTCGAGCGGTTCACGATCCAGACGACGGACAGCATCACCGGAACCTCGATCAGAACTCCGACGACAGTGGCCAGCGCCGCGCCAGACTGAAATCCGAACAGGCTGATGGCGGCGGCGACTGCGAGTTCGAAGAAGTTGCTGGCGCCGATGAGTGCGGAGGGGCCGGCGACGCAATGGCGCTCTCCCGACATCCGGTTCAGGAGGTAGGCGAGACCGGAGTTGAAGTAGACCTGGATCAGGATTGGAACCGCGAGCAGAGCGATGATGGTTGGCTGGGCGATGATCTGTTCGCCCTGGAATGCGAAGAGAAGCACGAGGGTGGCGAGCAGCGCGACCAGCGACAACGGCTGGAGCTTGGCAAGGAGGCTATCGAGTGCCCGAGTGGTCCCGTCGGCGGTCAGGGGGCTCCGGAGAACCTGCGCGATGATGACGGGCACGACAATGTAGAGAGCGACGGACAGGGCGAGCGTCGCCCATGGCACGGTGATGGCCGAGAGGCCAAGCAGCAAGCCGACGATCGGCGCGAAGGCGACGATCATGATGGCGTCGTTCAAAGCCACTTGCGAGAGCGTGAACAGCGGCTCGCCCCGTGTCAGGTTTGACCAGACGAAGACCATGGCCGTGCAGGGTGCCGCAGCAAGAATGATCAGGCCTGCGATATAGGAGTCGATCTGGTCTGCCGGCAGATAGGGCCGAAACAGCCAGCCGACAAACAGCCAGCCCAGCAATGCCATCGAGAACGGCTTGATCGCCCAGTTGATGATCAGCGTCACGCCGATCCCACGCCAGTAGGATCCGACCTGCGCCATCGACCGGAAATCGATCTTCAGCAGCATCGGTATGACCATCAGCCAGATCAGGATGGCGACAGGGATGTTCACCTTGGCGACCTCGGCGCCACCGATTACCTGGAAGACGCCGGGCATCAGGTGACCGAGGGCAACGCCGACCGCGATGCAGAGGAAGACCCAGACGGTCAGGTATCGTTCAAATGTCGACATCTTACTCAGCCTTCGCGGATTTGACCGAAGCGCCTTCCAATGAACCGATCTGGCGAACGTGTTGTTCAAGGGCCAGGCGGTCGATCGAGGCGATGGGCAGGTTGATGAAGGCACTGATCCGGTTCTTCAGGAACCGTGCAGCTTGGGCGAAAGCGCGCTGGATCTCGACTTCAGTGCCGACGACAGCCGCCGGATCCTCGACACCCCAGTGGGCAGTCATCGGATGGCCGATCCAGACCGGGCAGGCCTCGCCGGCGGCGCTGTCGCAGACGGTGAAGATGAAATCCATCTCTGGGCTACCTGCCTCGGCGAACACGTCCCAACTCTTCGATGAGAAACCCGTCGATGGATAGCCGAGCGCATCCAGTTCCTTCAGCGCGTGCGGATTGACTTCGCCCTTCGGCTGGCTGCCTGCGGAATAGGCCTTGAACCGGCCGCCGCCCTCTTTGTTAAGGATGGACTCGGCGATAATAGAGCGAGCGGAATTGCCCGTGCAGAGGAACAGCACGTTATAGGTCTTGTCAGTCATGGTCGTGGTCCGTGTTAGGTTGGAGGCCTGATGAGCTTCATAATGGTCGCCGACGAGGGGCAAATGGAGGATAGTTGGCGGGTCGCAAGCACCGCGGCCGGCACTTCAGCCCGCTGCACCTCGGCAAACCCCATGGTCGAGAAAAACGGCGCGGCGCTCGTCGTCGCGAGGAAGATATCGCCATCGACGTCTCGCAGCGCTGCCTCGACGATTGCCCGGCCGAACCCATGGCCCCGATGTTCCGGGAGCACGACAATAGAACGCAGCAGGTAATCGCCGGCGCATCGTTCGAGGCCGGCGTAGCCGACGGCGTGACCTTCGCTCGAGACGGCTTTGAAGAAGGCGCGGCCCTCCTCTCCGATATCATCGGTTGGCAAATCTGCGGCGAGGAGCGCTTCGCGGAGACGAGCGTCGCTACCGGCCACTTCGCGCAATGCGATCGCGCTCAACATGGGTTCGCCCCCGGCGCGCAGCATGGCGTCAGTTCTGCGATCAGGGGAGCGCAAAGCTCCGTCGATCCGCCGCAGCAGTCCTTCAGCAGGAATAGTGTCAGGTCGCGCAGGCCGTCTAGGTCGGCCCGGTAGATGATTGATCGGCTCTGGCGCTCGCTCTTCACCAACCCTGCACGGGACAGCGTCGCAAGATGCGCCGACATCGTGTTCTGCGGGACATCGAGGAGCCGGGCGAGCTCGCCTGCCGGAATTCCATCCGGTTCGTGCCGCACGAGCAGACGGAACGTCTCAAGGCGGGTGTTCTGGGCCAAGGCCGCAAGGGCTGCTATTGCGTTGTTGATTTCCATATATCCAGAATAATGGATACATTAGAGAAGTCAACCGCCTCCAAACTGAGGCGGATTATGTGCAGCTGAAAACCGAGGATGCCTTGCAAAGCAAGGCGATCGAGCCTGAGGTGACCATAAGTCACCACGGCTCATATTCGTGCACGATCTCAAGATCGTCTTCGTCATCGAGTTCGTCGGACGGAAGGACGCCGAATTCGTCGCCGGATTTGAAGAGAGTAATCGGGACCATCAGGTTGTTGCAAAGGTGGAAGGCGTGAGACTGGGCGAGAGAGAGATCATATGCCATCTTGAGGTGCTCCATCGGAAGCGGGCCAATTCCCGCTGATGGCTCCGCGAAGGAACAGGGACGGTCGCGATCACCGCGCAGGCGCAGACGGAGCGGCGGCAGCTTGCTAGCCGACCCCTGATGAGGTGGAACGGCCCGCTCCGACAGCATCAAAGTGCTAACGTGGTCGTTGTTGCAAACGCCACAAGGAGGGACCGTTCCATGAAAGAAGTTACCACTATCGGGCTGGATTTGGCCAAACTGGTTTTTCAGGCCCATGGCTCTGACGCCGAAGGCAACACGCTATTCAACCGAAAGCTGCGACGCGCAGATGTGCTACGTTTCTTTGCGAAGCTCCCGCCATGCCTTGTCGGAATGGAAGCATGTGGCAGTGCGCATTATTGGGCTCGTGAAATATCCGCCTTCGGCCACGAGGTCCGCCTAATACCAGCTCAATACGTGAAGCCTTTCGTCAAGCGTGGCAAGACAGATGCCGCCGATGCTGAGGCGATCAGCGAAGCGTTAACGCGGAAAACAATGCGCTTCGTCCCGATCAAATCGGCCGAGCAACAGGCCTCTGTCATGGTTTTCCATGCCCGCGCTCTGCTCGTACGCCAGAGGACACAGGCGATCAATTCCCTGCGCGCTCACATGAGCGAGCTGGGGATCATCGCATCGGTCGGCATTGCAAACATCAAGCCGCTGGCGGAAATCGTCCGCGATGAAAGCGATCCACGTTTACCGGCCGCCGCTCGCTTTGCGCTTGAAGAGATCGTCGACCTGATCGATCGTTTGGCTGTACGAATAGAGAAGCTTGAGCGTGCGATGATAGCCGTCGCTAGGCAGGACGAAGACATGCGCCGGCTAGCCACCATACCCGGCGTAGGCGCTATCACAGCTATGGCTATCAAGGCTTTTGTACCAGATCCGGCTGGTTTCAAATCGGCGCGTCATTTCGCAGCCTGGATTGGGCTGACAGCGAAATCGCATTCCACCGGAGGAAAGCAACGCCTCGGCCGAATATCTAAGATGGGCAATTCGCAAATGCGATCCCTCTTGGTGGTCGGCGCGGCATCTACACTTCGTCATGTCCGAAAGGATGATAAGGCACGACCATGGCTACGAGAATTGCTCACGCGCCGGCCGTTCAAGGTGGCAGCTGTTGCGCTCGCCAATAAGACCGCGAGAGTGATCTGGTCCCTTCTGATACGGGGAGGAGTCTATCGTGGCCCCACAACATTGGAGGCAGAGAGCGTTCCCGCCTAAGGACAAATTCAAAATCGAGATCTGACGGCAAAGGCCGGCAGGTAGAGGTGCAAAAGAAACGATGAACTGACGGGACAACATCCCGGAGTAGGCCAGGCCGAAACCCGCTGCGTGCGTAAAAGCACGAACCCCTGATCAAGCCACTTACTTCGCGAACCTCATCGAGGCCAGCGGTCTATGAGCCGCACAGAAAGGCCGGACATATGACCGCACCGTTCCCGTATGGTGAAATCGACGAAATTGCACCTTGCACCGCGGGCCGTTCCACATATGCGGGTTGATCGTGGAAGATCCGGACCTGGGCCAGGACGCCATCGCATGAGAGCGGGATTGGTTTTGCTTCCCGCCGGTGGGGCTACAATATCGCTGGATTCAATCGTCTAGCCTTCCCGAAAGCGCTCGTCCGGCATAAAGCGATACCGATACTGACCAGAATTTGTACTCAAACTTTGGACAGCTTGCTAGTGACCAGACTTTGTATATAATCTTTGGACACTGGAGAGCCTCATGCCTGATCCAACATCAGATACACTGGACCGAGTTTACGCGCGGATCGTTGCCGGCGCTCCTTCGGGCGTATGGTCTCGCGGCGACTTCCTGGATATTGCCAGCCCAACCGCCATCGAAAAGGCGCTCCAGCGACTGACAAACCGCGGCGACATTCGCAGGCCTCACCGCGGCCTCTACGACAGACCCTCCGTCAGTAAACTGACGGGAAAGCTGGTTTTTCCCCCGCGCGCATCCTTCGTCGATGCGATCGCCCGCCGTGACAAACTGCGGATCATCGTGGATGGAATGACCGCTGCCAATGACCTCGGGCTGACGACAGCGGCTCCCGCGCGATCGACCATCCATGCAGATACATACCCTCGAACGATCGAGATCAATGCGACCACAGGGGATAGCCAGACGATTAGGCCGGTTACCTACACGCTCGACTTCAAGAGGGCTTCGGCAAAAACCGCATTCTGGGCAGGCCGGCCAGCAATGCGTATCGTCCAAGCGCTGGCGTGGATGCGTGATGACCACAGCAATCTGGAACCGGCCATAGACGGGATCATTCAGAGACTGAGGAATAGCCCAAGCCGGCAAGCGATCTCGGACGATCTACGGTCGAACCTTGCGGCTCTGCCAGCCTGGATGTACGCGGCTGCCCAAGAAATTGCTGACGCTTTGGCGTCAAACGGGAAGGGTAAAGCGCAAGAAGAGGCAGCAGATGCAGACCACATTCATTGAGGTTCTTCGATCAAGCCCGGACGAACGCCGCGCACTCTATGCGGCGTCCGCAGCAGGCCTCCAGACGCGCGCAGAAAATGTCGAAAAGGATCTCTATGCCTGCTGGATCCTGGATTTCCTGTTCAATCAGCGAGAAGGCGACCCGGTCAATCTTTACTTCAAGGGCGGCACGAGCCTGAGCAAGGCCTATGACGTCATCAGGAGGTTTTCCGAAGACATCGACATCGGCGTCTACAAGGCCGACATTGCAGCACCTCTTGAAAACGTGATCGCGGCACAGGACTCTGTCACCAAGCAGCAGAAGATGCTTGCAGAGAAGGTCGACGAGGCGGCGCGCGCCTATATCTCCGGCTCTTTGCGTGATCAACTTCTTCGGAAGATTGCAGACACCGAGGCGCAGATTGGCGAGGAGGACCACTTCACCGTCGGGTACGGCTACGATGCCTATCGGAAACGTGACGCGCACGACATTCTCGTCGTTACCTACAAGAGCGTGTTTGGGGCCGATGCCGACTACGTGCAGCCAGCCGTTCGGATCGAAGGGGGAGCCCGCCCGGATCCGGTCCCGGTCGAAGCTCGTACGATCATCCCCTACATTGCGTCTGAACTGGCGTCAGTCAGCGATTTGGCGGTCAATGGTGTGACAACTGTGAAGCCAGAAAGAACCTTTTGGGAAAAGGTGCTCATCCTCCACGCGATGACCGAAATGACCGAGAAACGAGGCAACGAACAGAACCCTGCAAAGCCGGTGCCAGATCTCAATCGGTACTCACGCCACTACTACGACGTCCACCAAATCTGGACGAATGGCGCCTATGACAAGGAAACGGCGTCAATGAGCGAACTCGCCGAGGCATGTCGAGTCCACAAGGAGCTGATGTTTCGCGCGCCGGATCACCGTTACGATCGCGCCGTACCGGGAAGCTACCGGCTCCTTCCAACATCGGAAATGTTGGGCAAGCTTGCCCGTGACTATGATCGCATGTCGGGGATGATCTTCGGCGATGTTCCGAAATTCGAGGATGTCATGACAAGCATCAAGGAACTGGAGACATTCGTGAATTTGACACCAAAGAAGTAGCTCGCCGTTTCGATTTGCCGGCACGCAATTGTTATGGTATAACATATCAGATAAGCATAATTATGGAACACACCCGATTCACTTCTGCTTTTCACCAATACTAGCCGTTGGCGGCGCGCGTGAACCTCCCAATCACCAGACTACCAGTTGGTGAACGATCCATCTGTACGCCGTAAATGGGCCGGTTCGCAGTATTCGAACGGCATCTTCGCCAGTTGTCCCTCGTCCACGTCAACACCAAGGCCCGGCCTATCAGGCACGATGTAGAAAGCGCCATCCATCTGGATCTGGCCTGGGAATAGGGTCGCATCGTCGAATCCCCAATGTTGTTCGGCCGGGCTCTGCCTGCACTCCAGCCAGGCGAAATTTGTAACGGCGGCCGCAAGATGAACCGAAGCGGCGGTGCAGATTGGCCCGAGTGGGTTATGCGCATCAGGTCGATGTAATGCGCCTCGCACCAACCTGCTACTTTCATGGCCTCGGTAAAGCCGCCGACATTGCAGATATCGATCCGGCTAAACTGCATGATGTCTCGCTCCACATAGGGCAAGAACCGCCATTTGGAGGAGAACTCTTCACCAATCGCGAAAGGAACATCCGTCATCTTTCGCAGCGCATCGTAAGCGGAAGGGGTCTCATCACGAATTGCCTCCTCGATGAAGTCGATCGTGCCCTGGGGCATCTTCTGGCAGAAGGATGCCGCTTCCGCGACACTGAGCCTGTGATGATACTCGACCCCAAGCGTCATTCCATGCCCGACTTCACGGCGCGCCTTTGTCACCCACTCCGCCGTTACGGCGATCGACTCGCGGGGCTCAAAATGATCGACATTCTCCTGGCCGGCGGCAATGAAGCGCACACAATTCCAACCCGCCTCTTTCAGGAGCACAGTCTGCTCCACCATCGCCGCACTTGGTTCGGCAGAAGTTGTGGCAAAGGCCGGAACGAGATCGCGCTGCTTGCCACCAAGCAACTGATAGACTGGCACCCCAAGCGCCTTACCCGTGATATCGTGGAAGGCGATATCAAGGGCAGCAATGGCTGCCGTCAGAACGCGGCCCCCCTCGAAATATTGACTCCTGTACATTTCTTGCCAGAGAGCGCCCGATCGCATGGGATCCCGACCCAACAGGAACTGGGCATAATGATCGATTGCGCTGGCGACTGCCTTTTCCCGGTAGGAGAGACCAGACTCACCCCATCCGTAGATGGCGCAGTCTGTCTCAACCTTTACGACGAGCTGGTTTCTGGCGCCAACGCGGGCGATATACGGCTTGATGGCAGTAATTTTCATGTTGTTTCCAGAAGTGAGCCCGGCTCTACCGAAGCAGATCGGGAAGCTAGGCGGAGAGTGACGAAATCAGAAAAGGAATAAAGCAGGTTTCGGCGGACATGAAAGAAAGTCCTCCCGTATTGCCGATCTTCATGACGATGAAGAGGACTAGGCCGACAGATGGCGTGATCAGCCCGTCGCAGTGAAAGATTGATCACCATTGATGTTCGCACCGCCGAGCGCAACCTCATTCAACGTATGCGGCAGGCTCGGCGCCCGAGGCCGCTGCGGGGGACTAGAGCGCCGCTCCAGTGGCGCTGTCGAACACATGGACTTGATCGGCCAACACACCACCGTCGAACGTCGCCCCGTGGCGCACCGGGAACCCGCCATCCACGACAGCCGTCACCGGCTCGCCGGCAAGTCTGAAAACAACGTGGGTCTGTGCGCCAGTCGGTTCGACCACAATCGTTTCTCCCTTTATTGGACTGTCTCCGGCCGCTGCTGCCAGAATATGCTCGGGTCGAATGCCGAGACGCACGTGCCGGCCTGGTTCAACCCGGTGGCCGGCTGCGATCCGGATGCCTGTCCCATCCGACAAGCGGCCGACAGGCAGCCCGCCCTCCGCTTCAACCGTCGCCGTCAAAAAATTCATCGCGGGAGAGCCGATAAAGCCCGCCACAAACAGGTTGGCGGGACTGCGATAGAGTTCGAGAGGCGTGCCAACCTGCTCGATCCGTCCACCATTCAGCACGACGATGCGATCGGCAAGTGTCATGGCCTCGATCTGGTCATGGGTCACATAAACCGAGGTCGTGCCGACCTTCTGGTGGAGTGTCTTTATTTCCGTGCGCATCTGGACACGCAGTTTCGCATCGAGGTTGGATAGCGGCTCATCGAAAAGAAATACGGCCGGGTTTCGCACGATCGCGCGGCCCATTGCCACACGCTGGCGTTGACCGCCAGACAATTGGCTCGGCTTGCGCTCGAGGAGTTCACCAAGCGCAAGCATGCGCGCCGCCTCGTCAACCCGCTTCTCGATCTCAGGCTTTGAGACACCGGAAAGCTTAAGATTGAAGCCCATATTTTCCGCCACAGTCATATGCGGGTACAGGGCATAGGACTGGAAGACCATTGCGATATTGCGTTCTCGCGGCGTGAGGGGATTGACGATATTGCCACCGATCAACACCTCGCCGTCCGATATGTCCTCCAGGCCCGCGATCATTCTCAGCAGCGTGGACTTGCCGCAGCCAGACGGCCCGACCAACGCGATGAACTCCCCCTCCGAGATTGAGAGAGAGATCCCATGAATGACCTCCAGCGCGCCATAGGTTTTGCGGACATGCCTGAGTTCGACAGATGCCATCTTGCTCTCCGTATTACGACTTGACCGCACCGGCCGTCAGGCCTGCGATGATGTGCTTTTGTGCGAGGAAGAAAACGATGACCGTCGGCAGGATGGTCAAGGTGATGAACGCCAGTACCAGTTGCCACTCCGTTCCGAACTCGCCGCGATAGACCATAATGCCGAGCGGCCATGGATATTTTGTTTCAGTGTTCAGCATGATCAGCGGCAGGATGTAGCTGTTCCAACTGTTGACGAAGGTGACAATGCTAACGGTGGCCACGATAGGTCGGGATAGCGGCAACGACACGTACCAGAAGAACCGGATATAGCCGCAGCCGTCTACAAAAGCGGCTTGGAACAGTTCGTCCGGAAGGTTTCGAAAATAGTTTCGAAACAGCAATATGCTCATGCCGAGTCCGAAAGCGACCTGCGGCAGGATCACACCCCAGTAGGAATCGAGAAGGCCAAGATCGCGAATGCGAATGAATAAAGGCAAAATGGCAGTCGCCACCGGGAACATCAGGCCGATCAGAAAGTAGTTTGTCAGGTATCCTGAACCGAAAAAGCGGACATGGGCAAAGGTGAAAGCCGCCATCGCAGACACCAATACCGTCAGGAACACACTGATGCAGGAAATCAGCAAGGAATTGGTCATCTGCCGCCAGTATCGGTCACCCAACAGGATGTCGGTGTAGTTCGACCAGACCCACTCGGACGGCAGTCCGAAAGGATTAATGCGCAAGTCGCCCAGAGACTTGAATCCGCCCAGCGCGGTTGTCACCAGCGGGACAAGCACCAGAGCCGTGACCAAGGCCAGCGACACGTAAAGGTAAAGGCCGGTTGCCACCGTAATGCGGGAGTTGGATGTCGTTTCAGTCATGGCGCATGAAAATCCGTTTGTAGCCGAATGCGAGTGTGACGCAGATGACAAAAAGCACCACGCCCACCGCACTGCCGAGGCCGACCTGCATGCGGGTGACGCCATAAGTGTAGAGGAAGGTGACCATCGTCTGTGTCGAGTTCGAAGGACCGCCGCCGGTCAATGGCATAACCAGGTCGAACAGTTGCAGCGAGCCAATGATCGCAAAGAAGATTGACAGCCGAACAGTGGACGACAACAGTGGTAGAGTCACGTAGCGAAATTTTTGCCAGCCCGTGGCGCCATCGATTTCCGCCGCCTCCAGGACACTCTTGTCGACAGCCTGCAGACCCGCGATGAACAACATCATGTGAAAACCGAAATACTTCCAGACGACCACCGCCAGCACCGCATAGATCGCAAGGTTGCGATCCGCCAAAACATACGGGGTGGCAACGCCTAAAAAGCCCGCGATCGCAGCAAAAAGACCGTAATCTCCATCATAAACGAAGCGCCAGATTAGACCCGCGGCGACATCTGCAAGCACGTAGGGAAGAAAGAAAATCAAGCGAAACGCCACCACGCCAGGTATCTTGTGGGCCAGCATCATTGCCAGCCAGATGGCGAGCGGAATCTGCAACAGCAGCGAAACGAGGATGATCAGCCCGTTGTTAATCAGAGCCTGCGAAAAAGCGGCATTATTGAACAGCACCTCGAAGTTGCGCGTCCCGACAAACTCCGTAGGAAGACCGTAGCCGTTCCAGCGATAGAAGCTGTACCAGGCGGCCTCGCCCATGGGCAAGATCACGAACATGGTGAAGAGCAAGAGCGCCGGCGGCAGGAAGAGCACCAGTACAGGAAGCCTTCCGCGTGCGGTCGGGCTCTTGTAGGTTGCACTTCTTTTTGGCGCGCGCTCGATCGTCGCCGCACCGGCAGGCGTATCTGACATAGCTGGTTCCTCTATGCGATCAGGCAGCACTGGTATCGCCGGGCCGCGGTCCGGCGATACCTATGGGAAGCTTAGTCAAGCTCGCGAGCGTCCTGGATCATCTGGGCGCCATCCTGGGGCGAGAGCTGCCCCGCGAGGATTTCTACCGAGACATCATTGACGACGCGGCCGACCGACGGACCGAGATCCTGATCGAAGAAGTTTTGATGCCAGGTCGAAGCTGCCAACTGATCTGCGGCCTGACGCATCAGGTCGTTCTTGAGGGCATCCTCAGCATCCACCGCCGCGGGGATGATGACGCCAGCGGCAGCCATGCGACGCTCCTGCTCGGGACTGGTGAAGAAGCGAAGGAAATCGAGGGCAGCTGGCGAAGCATTTTTGGTGACAGCCCAGCCGTTAAGACCTCCGAGCGTATCGGTAACCTTGCCGACGCCCCCCTCTACGAGCGGAAACGGGAAGCGCCCGATATTGGAAGCATCCAGGCCCTTTCCGTCCCCGGCATTCTTGCGCTGGTTTGCCTCGGTATGCTCGAAGCCCAGGAGGATCGCCGCCTTGCCATCGGCGAAAGTGCCGAGCGTCTGGGGCCATGTTGCGCCCAGATAGCCGCTCTGGAAGGGCTCCAGCTTCCCAAGCTCCGCCAACTGTTCACCCGCCTTGATGATCGCCGGATCGAGAAAGCCTTCACCCTCGTTGTTTTTCGCGCGATCGAAGACCTCTTGCCCGCCATTCCTCATGACGAGATAACTCCAGTAAAAATGCAGCGGCCACTTGTCGCCGCCACCACCGGCAATCGGCGTAATTCCGGCACCCTTCAGGGTTTTCACTGCCGCCAGGAAATCATCCCAGGTCTTGATGGACTCAGCATTCAGACCGGCCTTGTCGAAAAGAGCCTTGTTGTAGAAAAAGGCTACCGTTCCCATACGATAGGGAACCGCCCAAGTCTTGTCGTTGTAAGTCAGTCCATTGAGTGCTGCCGGTTTATAGTTCTTGGCCCATGCACCGCCATCGGCCTGGATCGCTTCGGTCAAGTCCATCAAGGCTCCAGTCTCCGCCTGCTGGCGAAGTACTCCGCCACCCCAGGAGTAGAAAAAGTCTGGCGCCGCGTCCGACTGCAGCAGCGTAGGCAGCTTGGCCTTGAAAGCCTCGTTCTCAAGAAATTGCAACTGCACATCCACATCAGGATGCTGTGCCTCGTAATCAGCGGCTATATCTTCCCACAATTTCACATTCTCGGGGACTGTCTCGAGATGAAGCCATTTTACGACAGTCTGGGCCGAAGAAACCCCCGTACCCACCAGCAAGGCCACACTCGTCACGGCGGCCAAGGCCAAAAGTCTTCCGGCGCCTGCAGGCGCCATTATCCGATGATGCGTCATCCTGTTCTCCTCCCAAGGTGCGCATTTATTCCTCAACACGTACAAAATCAGACCAGGAGCTCCATCATGTCAACTCAAAAATAAGGCGAATGCTCAGAAGGCGATTGACAGATGACGCGCAACTGCGGTTATTTTGTCCGGAAGACAAAATTAATTATCGAAAGTGCCCAGCTATCCATGAAGACCGCAGACCCGGAATTGATGCGAGCCATCAACCGCTTCACAGTCTTGGATACGATCCGGCGTCATGGCCCGATTTCTCGCGTGGAAATCAGTGAACGGTCGCAATTGTCGACCACCACAGTCTCCGCAATTACCGGATCATTGCTCGATGACGGCCTGATATTGACCCGCCACGAAGGGGACATTCGCAACGCAACGGCACGTGGAAGGCCACGAGTGATGCTGGAACTCAATCCAGATGCCGTGCGCGTGGTCGGAGCGAAGATTGCAGCCCATCACATGGTCTTCGTCGTTACCAACTTTTGCGGCGAAGTCATCTCGCAGCTGTCGCTGCCCATTCGCGTCAACCGTCAACCTATAGCGGTAATTGCCGACCTGATCGAGGATGGAGTTCGGCGTTGCGTCGTAGATGCCGGGCTCGCCCTCGACGACGTCAACTCCGTTTGCATCGGCTTTCCCGGCGTCGTCGAACATCGCACGGGCCTCGTTCGGTCTAGTCCTATCCTGACTGACCCTGACGTTGATTTTGCCGCAGAGATGACAAGCCGGCTGAATATCGCAACCATTGTCGAAAGCGATTCCCACGCAATTACGCTCGCACATCATTGGTTCGGCAAGGGTCGGGATCTCGAGGACTTGGTTTTGGTATCGCTCGAGCAATCCCTCGGACTTGGCGTTCTACACGGTGGCCAGCTGTTTCGCGGTGCCTGCGGACTGAGCCACAATCTCGGTGATCTGATGATGGGCAGCGGCCTCGCGGAAACGATCCGTCTGGCGGCTGTGGCAGGTGAAAGCGCCATACTAGGGCAGAAAGCGCAAGAGACCAGATTCGCGGAAGCGGTTCGTCTTGGCCGTGGCATGGCGATGGCGCAATCCATGATTGCCTCTGACGATAACAGCCTGATCATGGCGGCAACGCGAGCCGGAGAAGCGATAGGCCTCGCGGTCGCCAATATCGTCACCC
>JAVBSF010000397.1:0-7714 GCA_031556925.1 Pararhizobium sp. | reverse complement strand
GGAGTTCTTCGTCAGGTCGAGATAGCTCGACGTCATCAGCGGCGTGATGACGCGCAGCGCCTGTGGAAGCACGACGAGCCGCATGATCTGCCCCGGCTTCATGCCGAGCGCGCGGGCGGCTTCCCATTGCCCCGATTTTACGGATTGGATGCCGCTGCGCACGATTTCCGAAATGGTCGCCGAGGCGTTGACGACGAGGCCGGCCAGCAGGGCTGCAAATTCCGGCGAGAGCGAAAGGCCGCCGCGAATGTTGAAACCGCCTTTTGCCGGGATATCGATCGTCGGCGTGAAGCCGGCGAGCTTGAGGAGGGCGACGCCGGCGGCGAGCGCCGCCAGAAGGGAAACCGCCATCTTCAGCCCGTAACGGCCCTTCCCGAAAAACGCTTTTTTCGACACCGCCCATGTGGAGAGAAGAGCAAGCGCGAAACCGGGAATCCAGAGGGCGGCGGACACGCCTTCGAAACCGAAAGCCGGAATGAACACGCCGCGATTGCTGACGAAAGCGGCGTCGAACAGCGAGGCGGCATTGCGAGGAGCGGGCAGGTTCTGGAACAGGCTGCTCCACAGGAAGAGCTGCAGCAGAAGGGGCGTGCCACGCAGGATGTCCACATAGGCCTGAACGAGACGCGACAGCAGCGGATTGCCCGAGAGCCGGGCGATGCCGAGCGCCACCCCGAGCACGGTGGCCAGCAGGCAGCCGATGAAGGCGACGCGCGCGGTGTTGGCGAGCCCCGCCAGAATGGCGCGTCCGTAGCTGTCGCCGGCGGCATAGGCGATCAGGCTTTCGCCGATCTCGAAATTGGCGCGGTGTCCGAGGAAGGAGAAACCGGGCGTCAGCCCGGCGCGCTCCATGGTGGCGAGCGTGTTGGCGCCGAACAGCCAGAAGATGGCAAGGACGCCGACGAGCAGGCCCATCTGCCGCAGGGGAAACGGGCCGATCCACAGACGGGCGCGCGCGACGAAGCCGGGCCCAGAGGGGCCCGGCCGGAGACGATGATGATGTGCGGACTGAAGCACGGGACGATCAACGGAACGGCGGCGAATACAGCAGGCCGCCATTGCTCCACAGCGCGTTCAGGCCACGGTCGAAGTTGAGCGGCGTGCCCTTGCCGACGTTGCGATCGAAGATCTCGCCGTAATTGCCGACGGTCTTGATGATGTTGTAGGCGAATTTCGGATCCAGCCCGATGGCTTCGCCGAGCGACGGATCGGTGCCGAGGAAACGCTGGATCGCCGGATCCTTGCTGTCGAGGAACGTATCGACATTGGCGCTGGTGATGACGAATTCCTCCGCCTGGATGGTGGCGTAGACGGTCCAGTTGACGATTTCCAGCCACTGGTCGTCGCCGGCGCGGATGGCGGGCGCGAGCGGCTCCTTGGAGAGACGCTCCGGCAGCAGGATATAGTCGTCGGGGTTCTTGAGCTGGGTGCGCTTGCCGGCGAGGTCGGTGGCGTCTTGCGTCAGGGCGTCGACGCGGCCGGTATCCAGCGCCTTCACGAATTCGGCGGTTTCCTCGATGGTGATCGGGGTGAAGCTCTTGCCGGTCTTGCGGAAGAAGTCGGCGATGTTGAGTTCGCCGGTCGTGCCGCTCTGCACGCCGATGGTGGCGCCGTCGAGATCGGTGCCCTTGGTGACGCCGAGATCCTTGCGCACCAGCAGGCCCTGACCGTCATAGAAGACCACCGGGCCGAAATGGAAGCCGAGCTTGAAGGCGCGGGTGATCGTCTGGGTCACGCCGGAGAGCAGGATGTCGTATTCGCCGGCCTGAAGGGCGGGAAGGCGCTGCTGCGGGGAGGAGTTGGTGAACTCGACCTTGTCGGGATCGTTGAAGACGGTGATCGACAGCGCGCGGCCGAAATCGACGAAGAAACCCTGCCATTTTCCGTTGCCATCCGGCGAGAAAAAGCCGGGCGTGGTGCCGACGCCGACCTTGATGAGACCGCGCTCCTTGATCTTGTCCAGCGTCTCGCCGGCATTCGCAAAGCCGGCGCCGATCAGCGACGCCGCCGACAGCGCAATGGCGAAGACGCCCGCGGCGCGGGCATTCAATAGATTGTTTTTGAACATGAAATTCCCTCTTCGATATTCGACCCAGCATCCCCTGAGTTCGATTTGAAGGCTAAAGCATATATAGTCTATAAAATAGATATATTATTTTATGTCGCCGCATCCTGCGGGCGTGGTTTGCCTAAAGTTTGCGCCGATTGCGGAATTGTTGCGCGCTTTTCGCTTTTCAGCTTCGGGGGAGGGGCAGCGGTCAGCTATGGGTCCAAGGCTTGCCACCATCTTCCTCTTCTCCCCCGCGGGGAGAAATGCCGAGCGCACGCGGGGCGATGAGGGGGTGGTGCGGCGTATCCCTGACTCGTGGATAGACCCCCTCATCCGGCGCTGCGCGCCACCTTCTCCCCGCGGGGGAGAAGAGGGAGCAAGCGGCTTTTTCCTTGCGGGAAAGATGTGATGAGGAGCCTCGCGTCCCCGGCGTTGGAAAATCCGCTCTCCTTATGTATCCTATATCAAGCCCGCCTGCGGATTATGCCTGCGACGCAAGAGCATCGCCTGTTGCCGGGGAGCCTGCGGAAGAGAAGAAATTTTCCCGATGGTCCCAAGATATAATCTATAAAATCTATAAACTAAATAATCTGCGGATATGCTGATGTCTCAACTCGAGAGGGACGTCGCATGAGTCAAGATCCGCAATCCGTTTCATCCAAGGGCATTTCGCGCCGCGGTCTCGTCAAGGCCGCCGGCCTGACCGCCGCCGCCGCAACCGTCGGCGTCATCGGCGCCCGTTCGACGCGCTATGCCATCGCCGGCAATCTTATTCCCATCAAGCTCGAATGGACCGAAGTCGCGGCCTGCCATTCGCCGGTGGGTTTCGGTCTCGCCAAGGGCATCTATGCCAAGCATGGACTTGAGGTGGAGCTGTTCTATCAGGGCGCCAGCGGCCAGACCTTGATCCAGGCCTTGGCGACCCGCAAGGCGGAAGCCGGTCCGGGTCTGCTTTATGACTGGCTGAAGCCGATCGAGCAGGGCTTTGACGTTCGCCTTTTCGCGGGCTCGCACGGCGGCTGCCAGCGCGTGCTGGTCAAGCCGGATTCCGGCATCAAGACGTTGACGGACCTCAAGGGCAAGACCATCGGCACCTTCGACGTCATGTCGCCGTCGCGCGTCGCCTTCTCGGTGGCGCTGGCCAAGGCCGGTCTCAATCCGGAAACCGATGTCACCTGGAAGGTCTTCCCCTTCGATCTCGTGGCCGAAGGCGTGCTGAAGGGCGAGGCGGATGCCGTTGCCCACATGGACCCCTGGGCCTATTCCTACGAAAAGAAGCACGGCTTTACCCGCATCGCCGATACCCAGACCGGTTCCTTCCAGGATCGCGTCTGCTGCGTGCTCGGCGTCAACGGCGATTACTATGAAGCCAACAAGGATGCGATCCGCCGCGTGGCGGCCGCCAATCTGGAAATCCACCAGTACACGGCCAAGCACCCCGACGAAGTGGCCAAATGGTACTTCGATACGCTGAAGCCGGGCCTTTCGCTGGAAGACCTGACGGAAGTTCTCGCCTCCTTCACCTATCACGACCACTGGTTCGGCAAGGAACTGCTGAAGGAAGTCCAGATCGGTTATGAGGATCTGAAGCTGACCGGCGTCATCGATGCCTCCACCGATCCGGAGGAAATCGCCAATCGCATCACCATCGATATCTTCGCGTGATGCCATGAGCGCTGCTGTCGAGGAAAGTTTCGGCGGGGCAGGGCGACGCGCTCTTGCCTTGCCCTTCACTGGGGTCTGGAACAACGGCCTGCTTGCCGCCGGCAGCTGGCTGCTTGCGGCGGCGCTCACCTATTTTCTGCCCGATGTCATCAGCTGGGGCGCGACTGATCTTTTCGCGCTCCTGACGCTGATCGGGGCCGGCATCTTCCTGCTGTTGTCGGTCAGCGTGCATCGTCTTGGCAAGGCTGGCCGGACGCTGGTGCATTACGGTCCGTGGTTCATCGTCATCGGCCTGTGGTTCGCGGTCTGGGAAGTGCTCACGGCCAAGCTCGGCTGGTTGCCGAAGCCGTTTTTCTCGCCGCCGCAGGGGCTGTTGCATGTCTATGTGACCGACTGGGACCGGCTGCTGATCTGCGTCGCCTATACCGGACGGCTCTGGGCGCTCGGCTTCTTTTCGGGCGTTGCCGTCGGCTTTGCCGCTGGCGTGGCGCTCGGCTGGTCGAAGCGCTTCGCCTATTGGGGCATGCCGCTTCTGAAGCTGATCGGCCCGGTGCCGGCCAGCGCCTGGATACCCTGCACCTTCTTCATTTTCCCCTCCACTTTTCATGCCTCGATCTTCCTCGTGGCGCTGGCGTCCGGCATTCCGGTCGCGATCCTGACAGCGGCAGGCGTGGGCCAGGTCAACCGCTCCTATTACGATGTCGCCCGCACGCTCGGCGCCGACAATCGCTTCCTGATCTTCAAGGTGGCGATCCCGGCCTCTTTGCCGAATGTCTTCGTCGGTCTTTTCATGGGTCTTTATTACTCCTTCGCCGTGCTGGTGGTGGCCGAAATGCTCGGCGCCAAGTTCGGGCTCGGCTGGTACCTCCAGTTCAACACCGCCTATTCGGCCTACGCCAATGTCTATGCGGCGCTGATCATCATGGCGCTGATCTGCGCAGGCCTCGTGCGCCTGCTGTTCATCGCCCGTGACCGGTTGCTCGGCTGGCAGAAGGGAATTCTCTGATGGCGCTCGCCTTTTCTGAAAACACACCCGTCAGCCGCAGCATCGCTCTTGATGTCGAGAAGGTCTCGCATCGCTATGAGCGTGACGGCAAGGAATTGCAGGTGCTGGACGATATCAGCCTGCGGATCGAGCCCGGCGAATTCGTCGCTCTGCTCGGCCCCTCCGGATGCGGCAAGTCCACGCTTCTGCGGCTTGCCGCCGGACTTGAAACGGCGACGTCGGGTGACGTGCTGGAAGATGGCCGTTCTATTCGCGCGCCGGACCCTGATCGTATCCTCGTCTTTCAGGAGGCGACGCTTTTTCCCTGGCGCACGGTCAGGGCGAATGTTGCCACCGGCCTTGAAGCACGCGGCCTGATCCGCGAGCGCGAGCATCATATCAATGACATTCTGAAGCTGGTGAAGCTGGATGGCTTTGCCGATTTCTATCCGCACCAGCTTTCGGGCGGCATGGCGCAGCGCGCGGCTCTCGCACGGGCGCTGGTCAACGATCCCAAGCTGCTGCTTCTCGATGAGCCCTTCGGCAAGCTCGACAGCTTGACGCGGCTGAAGATGCAGAACGAGCTTCTCGATCTCTGGAAAAGCGCCGGCTTCACCGCCCTTCTCGTCACCCATGATGTGGAGGAGGCGTTGCTGCTTGCCGATCGCGTCATCGTGTTTTCCGACCGGCCGGCTTCGATCGTCGCGGAGATCCGTGTGGAGCGCCCGCATCCCCGTCGCCGCGACGATGCGGAGCTGGTGGCGCTGCGTCGCTCGCTGCTTGAGACGCTGGGTATCTCCGATGACGTCTAGCAGCCTCAGGATGAATCACGCCGTCGCCTTTTTCGGCGGGCTTCTCGCTCTGCTTTCGCTCGCATGGTGGTGGCTTATCTTCAGCAAGGTGGTCGAGAACGACTACCTCTCCGTCAGCCAGGCGGTGACCTGTATCGCCGGTGCGACCGATCTTTGCGCGCTCGCCCAGGCGCTCTGCACCAACGACCATCTCTACGGCATCCGCTGGTATGCGCCCGAGGCCTTCTGGGCCGGCGCCACCGTGCTGGCCGCCGGCATGTTTCTTTCCGCTCGTCCGCGTCGGGCCTGACGCGATCCATTCAAGACGCCATCCATCCAACAGGAGGAAGTCCATGACCATTCACCAGTCTCCCGAAATCGTCGAGCAGCCCACGGTTCCGAACGGCGCGCCTGCCTTCAAGAGCCGCCACCCGGAAACCATCGCGCTGCATGGCGGCAGCTTCCGTTTCGATCCGACGACCGGTGCGGTGGCCGTGCCGATCTACCAGACCTCGTCCTTCCAGCTGCCGGGCACCGAAGGAGCCGACAAGCTTTTCGCGCTGGAAGCGGCAGGACATCTCTACACCCGCGTTTCCAACCCGACGCAGGACGCCTTCGAGCAGAGGCTTGCCGAGCTTGAGGGCGGGGCGGCGGCGCTCGCTCTCGGGTCCGGCCAGGCGGCATCCGCCTTCGCGATCCTCAATGTCGCGCGCAGCGGCGACAACATCGTCAGCGCCGCCGGTCTTTATGGCGGCACCTGGGCGCTGTTTGCCGCGACGCTGAAAAGCTTCGGTATCGAGACGCGCTTCGTGGATGCTTCCGATCCTGCCGCTTTCGAAAAGGCGACGGACGAGCGCACGCGTGCCTACTATGCGGAATCGCTTCCCAACCCGAAGCTCGAGGTCTTTCCGATCGCCGAGGTTGCCGCCATCGGCCGCAAGCATGGCATTCCGCTGATCGTGGATAACACGGCGGCACCGCTGATCATCCGTCCGCTGGAGCATGGGGCGGCCGTGGTCGTCTACTCGACCACCAAATATATCGGCGGCCATGGCACCTCCATCGGCGGCGCCATCGTCGACAGCGGCACCTTCCCATGGGCCGAGCATGCCGCACGCCAGCCGAACCTCAACGAGCCCGATGCGAGCTATCAGGGCAAGACCTGGATCGAGAAGGCTGCTGCCATCGCCTTCCACCCCTATATCCTGCGCGCCCGCGCCGTGCTGCTGCGCGATCTCGGCGCGGCCATCAGCCCCCAGAATGCCTTCCAGTTCATCCAGGGGCTGGAAACGCTGCCCTTGCGCCTTCGCCAGCACAATGAAAACGCGGTGAAGGTTGCCGACTATCTCAGGGGCAATGCCAAGGTCGAGCGGGTGATCTTTCCGAAGTTCCAGGAGGGGCAGGCGAAGGCGCGGGCGGACAAATATTTCAAGCCCGGCCATTTCGGCGCGCTTGTCGGCTTCGAGCTGAAAGGCGGACGGGACGCGGGGCGCCGCTTCATCGACAGCCTGCAGCTCTTCTATCATCTCGCCAATATCGGCGACGCCCGCTCGCTGGCGATCCATCCCTCGACGACGACCCATTCGCAGCTTTCGATCGAGGATCAGCTCGCCACGGGTGTTACCCCCGGTTATGTGCGCCTGTCGATCGGGCTCGAGCATCCCGACGACCTGATCGCCGATCTCGATCGGGCCATCGCCCTGGCGTAACGGGAGCTGCTGCCGATCATTTCAAACCCCGGTGTCTTGCGCGGCGCCGGGGTTTTCCCATGCGCTGAAAGCATTCGTTAAGCATGATCAAGCGTCACCCATGCATTTGCCGCATGGCCGACCTGAGAGCTTGTCACTTATCGTCGGGCGGGGTTGAGGCTATATTCCCATCATCGAAACGACGTTGGAACTGAAGTGCGGTTGCCGGCGTCACGGATATCTCGGAAAGGGGATCATCATGAACGTAGCACGCTCTTTCAACAACTGGCGCAAGTATCGTCAGACCGTTGCCGAACTCGGCCGCATGACCGACCGCGAACTCAGCGACCTCGGCATTGGCCGTGGTGATATCGCCGGGGTTGCCCGCGCAGCCGTCGCTCGTTAACAGCCGACAAAAGACTTTCGAACGCACGACGCCCGCCGATGACGCGGGCGTTTTTGCGTTTTTTTTGGGGGGGGGGGCGGTTGCGGGTGGTGCCTGTAGCGGCCGGTGGTTTGCGCGTGAGACCGCATA
>JAVBSF010000177.1:0-3986 GCA_031556925.1 Pararhizobium sp. | reverse complement strand
CAAACCTTTCCGCAATTGCTGGGGCGGGGATCGCTCGATGCCCATCCGGCGATGGTCGAGAGCTCACGCTTCTGCGTCGACACTTCGCTTGCGGCGGGGAGGGGAGGGCCCCTCCATCAGGTGACGCTCACCATGTTCGCCGGCATCATCGAATGGTCGATGGCGAACGGATACACGGAGATCGTCACAGCGACCGATCTTCGTTTTGAGCGCATCCTCAAGCGTGCGGGATGGCGGATGAATCGTCTCGGCGACGCGGTCGCGATCGGTAACACCATCGCCGTCGCGGGCAGCCTGGCGGCTGATCGCGCGAGTTTCGAACAGGTCTGCCCGCAGGGTTATCGCCCGATCGCCGCGAACAATGCCCACGATCCGATCAGGAGCGCGGCGTGACCCAGCTCCGTTCCCATCCCCGTCTCGTCCGCAAACTCCAGGACGCGCTCGGCGACCAGCTCTGCGTCGCACTCGATGATGCAACGGTCGTCGAGATCATGCTCAATCCCGATGGAAGGCTGTTCATCGAAAGGCTGGGTCACGGCGTAGCCCCGGCAGGGGCGATGTGTCCAGCCACCGCCGAAGTCGTCATCGGCAGCGTTGCCCACGCGCTGCAATCGGAAGCCGACGACGAGCAACCGATCATTTCCGGCGAACTGCCGATCGGCGGACATCGGTTCGAGGGCTTGCTGCCACCGGTGGTATCGGCGCCGGCGTTCACGATCCGGCGGCGAGCGTCGCGGCTGATCCCGCTCGACGAATACGTCAAGTCGAAAGTCATGACGGAGGCACAGGCCTCTGTGCTGCGCAGCGCGATCGCGTCGCGCATGAACATCGTCATTTCGGGCGGTACAGGGTCCGGCAAGACGACGCTTGCAAATGCCGTCATCGCCGAGATCGTCGCGACGGCGCCGGAGGATCGCATGGTCATTCTGGAAGACACCGCCGAGATCCAGTGCGCGGCGGAAAACGCTGTGTGCCTGCACACCAGCGACACGGTCGATATGGCCCGGCTCCTGAAGAGCACGATGCGTCTCAGACCTGACCGCATCATCGTCGGCGAAGTCCGCGACGGCGCGGCCCTTACCCTGCTCAAGGCATGGAACACCGGCCATCCGGGCGGCGTCACCACCATCCACTCCAACACGGCGATGTCGGCCTTGCGCCGGCTGGAGCAACTGACGGCTGAAGCGAGCCAGCAGCCCATGCAGGAAGTCATCGGCGAGGCGGTCGATCTCGTCGTCTCCATCGAACGCACGGGCAAGGGGCGGCGGGTCCGCGAAGTGATCCATGTCGAGGGTTTCGACAATGCCCGCTACCGGACCGAACATTACGCCCAGATCGATGAGGACAGCCATGTCGCATAAGACAAAGATCACGCTCGCCTGCTTGGGCCTCGCCGCCATCTCTCTCGGCCTAGCCGAACCGGCATTGGCTTCCTCGGGTGGCGGCGGCCTTCCATGGGAGTCGCCGCTGCAGCAGATCCAGCAGTCCATTACCGGCCCTGTCGCCGGCTTCATCGCTCTGGCGGCCGTCGCGATCGCCGGCGCCATGCTGATCTTCGGCGGTGAACTGAACGATTTCGCGAGAAGGCTTTGCTACGTCGCCCTTGTCGGCGGCGTTCTGCTGGGTGCCACGCAGATCGTCGCTCTGTTCGGCGCGACCGGCGCCAGCATCGGCGAGATTGAAGCGCAATCGGCGCCTCGCACCACCGAGCCGACAGCAATGGATCGCCCGGAAGGGGAGGGGGCGCATGGCTGATGCCGGTTCGAACCTCTCCCGCTCGCGTGTGCATCGGGCCCTGTCGCGTCCGAACCTTCTAATGGGTGCCGACCGCGAGCTCGTGCTGCTCACGGCGCTTGCCGCCGTCATCCTGATCTTCGTCGTGCTGACCTGGTATGCGGCGCTGTTCGGCATCGCGATCTGGCTGATTGCAGTCGGGGCGTTGCGCATGATGGCGAAAGCCGATCCGCTGATGCGGCGGGTCTATATCCGCCACATCTCTTACAAGGCGTTCTATCGCGCGACGTCGTCGCCCTGGCGCAAGTTCTGAGGGTTTTCGATGGTTGCCCTCAAAACCTTTCGCCATTCCGGGCCGTCCTTTGCCGATCTCGTGCCCTATGCCGGCCTGGTCGACAACGGCGTGATCCTGCTCATGGACGGCTCGCTGATGGCCGGCTGGTACTTTGCCGGGCCGGACAGCGAAAGCTCGACCGACGCCGAGCGCAACGAGGCGTCGCGGCAGATCAACGCAATCCTGTCCCGGCTGGGCTCGGGCTGGATGATCCAGGTCGAGGCTATCAGGGTTCCGACAGGCGATTATCCGGCCGAGGATGATTGCCACTTTCCCGATCCAGTCACGCGGGCGATCGACGCCGAACGGCGAGCGCATTTCCAGAAGGAGAGGGGACATTTCGAGAGCCGGCACGCACTGATCCTGACCTGGCGGCCACCGGAGCCGAGGCGCTCCGGCCTGACCCGCTACGTCTATTCCGACGCCGGCAGCAGGTCCGCCACCTATGCCGACAAGGCACTCGAGACATTTCTGACCTCGATCCGCGAGGTCGAGCAATATCTCGCCAATGTTGTGTCGATCCGCCGGATGATGACACGCGAGACGCAAGAGCGCGGCGGTTTCCGGGTGGCTCGCTATGACGAGCTGTTCCAGTTCATCCGCTTCTGCATCACCGGCGAGAACCACCCGGTGCGCCTGCCTGACATTCCCATGTATCTCGATTGGCTGGTGACGGCCGAGTTGCAACATGGTCTCACGCCACTGGTTGAGAATCGTTTTCTCGGCGTCGTGGCGATCGACGGCCTACCGGCCGAGAGCTGGCCGGGGATCCTCAACAGCCTTGACCTGATGCCGCTCACCTATCGCTGGTCGTCGCGTTTCGTCTTTCTTGATGCCGAGGAGGCGCGGTCGAAGCTGGAACGCACCCGCAAGAAGTGGCAGCAGAAGGTCAGGCCCTTCTTCGACCAGCTCTTCCAGACGCATTCGCGCTCGGTCGACCAGGACGCCATGCTGATGGTGGCGGAAACCGAGGACGCCATTGCCGAGGCGTCCTCGCAGCTCGTCGCCTATGGCTACTACACCCCTGTCATCGTCATCTTCGACGAGGTGCAGCCCCGCCTGCAGGAAAAGTGCGAGGCGGTCCGCCGTCTGATCCAGGCGGAAGGTTTTGGCGCACGGATCGAGACGCTGAATGCGACAGACGCCTTTCTCGGCAGCCTGCCCGGCGTCTCCTACGCCAATATCCGAGAGCCCTTGATCAACACCCGCAATCTCGCCGATCTCATTCCGCTGAACTTCGTCTGGTCGGGGAGCCCGACGGCGCCTTGCCCGTTCTACCCGCCAGGCTCACCGCCACTGATGCAGGTTGCGTCGGGCTCGACGCCGTTTCGGCTGAACCTGCATGTCGACGATGTCGGGCATACGCTGATCTTTGGGCCTACAGGCTCCGGCAAATCGACCCTGCTGGCACTGATCGGCGCGCAGTTCCGCCGTTATCCGCAAGCGCAGGTCTTCGCCTTCGACAAGGGCGGCTCGATGCTGCCGCTAACGCTTGGCCTCGACGGGGATCACTACCAGATCGGCGGCGATAACGGACCTTCGGTAGAAGACGAGGGGAGGGCGCTCGCCTTTTGCCCGCTTGCGGAGCTTTCGACCGATGGCGACCGCGCCTGGGCGTCGGAATGGATCGAGACACTGGTGGCGCTGCAGGGCGTGACGATCACCCCTGACTATTGCAACGCCATCTCCCGTCAGATCGGGCTGATGGCGGAATCGCGCGGCCGTTCGCTCTCGGATTTCGTGTCGGGCGTGCAGATGCGCGAGATCAAGGACGCGCTGCACCACTACACGGTCGACGGACCCATGGGCCAACTGCTCGATGCCGAGGAGGACGGTCTGGCGCTCGGCGCTTTTCAGTGCTTCGAGATCGAGGAATTAATGAACATGGGCGAGCGCAATCTTGTGCCTGTCCTCACCT
>JAVBSF010000312.1:0-3820 GCA_031556925.1 Pararhizobium sp. | reverse complement strand
CGGTGATACCGAGTTCCGGGGTCACCAGGAGGCTTGCACCCTTGGCGGCGGCTTCCTTCGCCGCCGCCGCGATGCGCGCCAGATTGGCGGCGACGTCGCCGCTTTCGGATTTCATCTGCAGGGCGGCGAGCGTGATCATTTGTCGTCCGCCGCCATTGCGCCGAGAAGCTTCGGAAGATCGCCGAAGCGGGCGACGAGCGAGAAGATCACCGCCGCTGTCGCGACAAACAGGATCGTTACCGCCGCCATGGTCGGCGTATAGCCGTAGCGCAGCGCGTTGAAGATCTTGATCGGCAGCGTCTCCATGGTGAAACCGACGGTCATGTAGGCGACGATATATTCGTTGAGCGAGAGGACGAAGGCGAAGGCATAGCCGGAGACGATGTAGGGCAGGATCAGCGGCAGGATGACAGTGCGGAAGATCGTCCTGTCATCCGCCCCCATGGTCGCCGCCGCCTCGACCAGCGAGCGGTCGATGGCGGTGAAACCGAGCGAGAGCGTGACCAGCGGCAGGGTGACGAAGAAGATCGCGTGGCTGACGACAGCAGTCCAGGGCTGGCCGTAAAAGCCGGTCGTCGCCCAGAAGGTGAGAAGCCCCAGCGCCGTGATGACCGGCGGCAGCGTGAATGGCGCGATGCCGAGCAGCTGGAAGATATTCGCCCAGGGCGCAACCCGCCGCCAGAGAAACCATGCGAGCGGCAGCGCGATTGCCACCGCCAGCGCCGCCGAGCAGACGGCAAGCGTCAGCGAGGCGAACAGCGCATTGCGCCATTCCGGATTGAGGAAGATTTCGCCGTACCACGACAGCGAAAAGCCCTTCGGCGGGAAAGCGAGCGTCTGCTTCTCGTTGACCGAAACACCGGCAACGACGATCAGCGGCAAAGCCAGAAACAGGCCGATCAGGGTGAAATAGAGGTTGCGCAAGCTGTTCATGCGGCTTCTCCCTTGCGGCCGGCAATGACGGTGAGCGCCACAAGCCCGAGCGTGACCAGCACGAGGAACACGGCCATGGCCGCCGCAAACGGCATGTTGGACTGGTAGACCGCCTGATCGGTGATCAGAACCGAAAGCGTCCAGTGCTGGGGACGACCGAGAAGCTGCGGCAGGAGATAGGAGCCGAGCGCGAAGATGAACACCATGATCAACGTCGCCGTGATCGTGTTGCGCAGCGCCGGCACGACGACCGTGAAGAAGGCCTTGAGCGGCGAAGCGCCGAGCGTGCGCGCAGCCTCCGTCAAGGTCGGATCAAGCCGCACGATCGCCGGATAGAGAACCAGCACCGTATAGGGAAACGCCTGATAGACCATGCCTGTCAGCACCGCGCCAAAACTCGGCAGCAGCGCCTTCGCCTCGCTCATCACTCCGAGCATGACCAGCAGGTTGGTGATACCGGCGGTGCGCGAAAACAGCGTCGACCACGCAAACCCGATAATGACTTCCGACAGCGACAGCACCGACAGCAGCGCCACCAGCCAGACGATCTGCGCCCTGCGCGACATGCGCGCCAGAAGATAGGTGAAGGGCAGCGCCAGCAGCACGCAACAGATCGCCACCGCAATCGCCAGCATCAGCGAAAATCCCAGCACATTGGCGAAGAACAGGCTCAGGAACCGTTCGTAATTCGCAAACTGGAAGGCCGGCGTATAGAACCCGCCCTGCTGCCGCTGGAAGAAGCTGACCGCGATCATCGTCGCGAAGGGGATGACGAAGAAGACCGTGAGCATGATCGCCGGAAAGGCGATCGGCGCATAATCGAGGAGGCTTTGCGGCTTTTCCCGTCTCATTTGGCAAGCACCACGCAGACATCGGGAAGCAGCGTGATCCCGACCGGCTGGCCGACGGCGACGTCGGGCCGCGCCCGCGGAGTCGAGACGGCGACGATCTGACGCCCCGCCACATCGACGAAGGTCTCGATGGTGCCGCCGAGATCGCGCACGAAGGTCACGGTGCCGGACAGCGCGCCGTTGCCGGGCGCGGTCAGGTGGATATCCTCCGGACGAACGGAAAGCGTCGCCTTGCCGGCGGAGCCGAGCGAGATACCGGAGACAGGCTGGCCGAGTACGGTGACGGCACCGCCCTTGGCTTCCGCTTCCAGCAGGTTGGTCGAGCCGATGAAATCGGCGACGAAGGTGTCTGCCGGACGACGGTAGATTTCGATCGGCGAGGCCGCCTGGCGGATTTCGCCCTTGCTCATGACGACGACCGTATCGGCCATGGTCATCGCCTCGCGCTGGTCGTGGGTGACGACGATGGTGGTGATGCCGAGCTTCTGCTGCAGCTGGCGAAGCTCCACCTGCATCGCCTCGCGCAGCTTGGCATCGAGCGCGGACAGGGGCTCATCGAGCAGGAAGAGTTTTGGGGAAATCGAGAGCGCGCGGGCAATCGCCACGCGCTGGCGCTGGCCGCCCGAAAGTTTCGACACCGGACGGTCGCCATAGCCGGACAGGTGGATCATGGCGAGCAGTTCATCGACGCGCTTCTTCTGCTCCTCCCTGGCAACGCCCCGAATGCGCAGCGGATAGGCGATGTTTTCGCCGACCGTCAGATGCGGGAAGAGCGCCAGCGACTGGAACACCATGCCGAGATTGCGCTTGTGGGTGGGAACGCGGGTGATGTCGTCGCCATCGAGCCTGATCGCGCCTGATGTCGGCAGATCGAGGCCGGCGATCATGCGCAACAGCGTGGTCTTGCCGCAGCCGGAAGGACCGAGCAGGCAGACGAACGTTCCGTGCGGCACCGTGATATCGACATTGTTGACGGCGGTGAACGTGCCGAATTCCTTGGTAACGTTGCTGAGCGCGAGGCCTGACATTGTGTTCTTTTCTCAAAGGTAGTGGTCGAAAGGCCCCTCACCCTAGCCCTCTCCCCGCTGACGCGGAGAGGGAACGACAGAGGTTGCCACTTGTCCCTTCTCCCCGCGAGCGGGGAGAAGGTGCCCGCCCTTCTTCTGTACAAAGGGTGGGCGGATGAGGGGCTTGCCCCTCCCTTAGCCGACGATCAGCTCGGTCCACTTCTGGTTCAGCCAATCCGACTTGGTCTGGTAGAGATCGTAGCGCGGGATGATCGGCTCGATGTCCGAGGAAACGGCTGCGAATTCCGCATCCGTCAGGTCGGTGACTTCGCGCTTGACCGTCGGCGCGGTGCCGACCTTGCGCGACAGCAGCGCCTGGATCGCCGGCTGGCTCATGTAATCGATAAACACATGGGCTTCCTCGACCTTCGCCGACGCCCGCGACAGGGCCCAGCAACCCGAATCCTGAATGCCGCCTTCCTTAGGGAAGGTCGAGCGACCCGGGTTGCCGTCAGCGGCCGCAAGGCCGGTCACGTCGTGGTAATACTGGCCCATCGGGATTTCGCCCGACTTCAGCGACTGCTCGAACTGGGCTTCGTCACGATACCAGAGACGGACATTCGGCTTGACTTCGGCGAGCTTGGCGAAGGCCTTTTCCAGACCTTCTTCCGTGTCGAGCGCATTGGTGCCGCCGAGGAACGTCTTGGCGGTCACTTCGAGCAGGAAGGAGTTGGAAACGAGCGCAAGCAGGCCGAGCTTGTCGGCATTCGCCGGATCCCACAGCGCTTCCCAGGAGGTCGGCGCTTCCTTGTAGACGTCGGTGTTGGTGACGAGCGTGATGTACCACGCCACGGCGCCGATGCCGGCGATGCGGCCGTCCGGATACTTGTTGACGAAGCGATCGAGCAGGTTTGCGGCATTCTTGATCTTGGCGACATCGAGCGGCGCCCAGAGTTCGGTGGCCTGGCCCTTGAGCATCGCGACCTGCGACATCATCGAGACGTCAGCCGGAGCCTGACCGGCCTTGGC
>JAVBSF010000118.1:0-3915 GCA_031556925.1 Pararhizobium sp. | reverse complement strand
TATGGCCAAGGGCAAGGTGAAGAAGGCTGTGAAGCTTCTCGCTAAGAACCAGCCTGGTAACCTGCTCCGTCGAGTCGTCGCTCTTCTTCGTCTGGTGAAGGGCAACGATGACGCTCGGGTTCTCGCTGATGCTATTCGCGCCACTGCTGGCCGTAGCTCGGTGAGCACGCTTATCTCTGCTTACAACGGTATTCTTTCGGCTAACGATGATGCTGCGCGAGTGACTCGCGTTGCAGGGCTCAACAACACCATGGTTAACCGTAGCAATGTTGTCAAGGTGAAGAAGAGCCACATTAAGCTTGTGCTCTCAGGTGTGGAGGCTGCCCTCGTGGATGCCCTCAAGCTGAAGGATGCGCCTGCTGGCCCTGTGGCAATCAAGGGTGACCGTCCTGTTCCGCTCGTCCGCCGTGACGCTTCCACCGCTGATCGCGTGGTGGACCGCGGTGAGGAGATCGCTGTTGCTAACGAGGGGGATACCCTCCGTATCTTCGGTCACTTCGTGAACAATCAGAGCCACGCTGGCTACATGGACATCGGTGTTGTCATCCTGAATGACAAGTTCGAGCACCTTGGTATCTCAACTTGGGACACCTGGAGTGGTGCTCGCGATTGGAGCACCTACAGTGGAGACTGCCTGGTTTCTCCTGGCAATGATGCTGCCGAGTTCATCGATGTGAAGCTCCCGCAGCTTCGAAAGAGGTTCCCGAAGGCTAAGTGGGCAGCAATGACCGTGCAGTCCTACTCGGGCTGGCCCATTGAAGATGTGGACTTCATCGCTGGAGCTATGTTCCGCAGCGATGCTAAGAAGGGCGAAGTCTTCGATGCTCGTAGCGTGGTTTCCGCTTTCAAGCCGACCACTCGCAGCACTCAGGCGGTGCCGTTCGCGGTGAACCTGGAAACGGGTCGACTTGTCTGGATCGACTCCAGCAACGGCTCCACGGCAAGCGGAATCTCCTCGAGCCGCGACTCTACCATTGGAAGCATCGTCTACGACGAGATTGCTCGAGAGCGACTCAGCCTCGGCAAGCTTGCTAAGCTTTGGGCTAAGGCTCACGGCGTAAAGACGGTGGACAAGCCTGTTGCCCGCGAAGAGCTTCTGGCTCTTCTCGGATAAGCTCTTTGAAGATGGGTGGAAGGTGTAAAAACTTTCCATCCATCTTTAATTTGAAAGGAAAGAAAATGACCTTGAAGATCAACGAATCATTGAAGGATGAAGCCCAGAAATTGGGTGACCTTATTCTAGATAGCATCTACGAATCTGAAGAGCTTGAGGGCTACACGCTCGAGGATAACCCAGATGCTGGAGGAATTCTTGAGAACAGCGAAATTCTCGAAGCGTTCACTGCGGCGATGAAATCTCTCCAAGGGACTGATTTTGCTAAGGCTATCCTAGAGGATTTTCGTAATGAGCGAGCTGACGCTAAGGAGTTTGCTAAGGAGGAGGGTGACACCTATCTCATGGCAGACTTCATGGAAGATCTAGGCTATCTCGAAGGATTCACAGGTCGAAACCTCACTCAGCTTACGAAATATTATTTGAGTGAGAAGTCCATCGATGATGCTGGTTGGAATCTCATGTTCACTGTTGTGAGCGATGATGGAGATACCATTGCTTATCAGTTCTGTCCAGTATCCTTCCGAGAGCACGATGGAATCCTCTGGTTCCAGAAGGTTTCCACCGGCGAGGGTGTTTGTATCCCCCTCGACACTCTTTGAGCCTGTTGACTATAGCTTGTTTTTCGCATAGAATTGTCTCATGCGAAAAATTGCTTTTACTCTAGTTGCTCTCCTGGGGCTTGCTTTTCTTGCTGGCTGCGCCGTCTCCAATGAAGAGAAAGCGGCCTGCGAAAGCAACGGTGGAACCGTTAAGAGCGAGCGTTTTGTTTACGCCTCTGAAGGGTTCTTCGGTGAGCGTAAGACAGGGCGTTTGAACTACTGTGAGATTGATGGAGATATCTTCACGGTCTACAATGAAGAGATCATTGACCCTGACGGCAATTTCTTCGGCCCCAGCGAAGAGAATCGTGAAGTGTTCGACGAGTGTTCGAAACTTGAGGGGCGCACATATCGCACGAGTTACAGCACTGGAAAGACTTCGACAGCCGTGCGTTGGGTTTGTGTCCAGGGCGGAGAATACGTTCAGATTCATCCTTGAGCGTAGGTCATTTTAAGAGGCGCGAGCATCTCTGCTCGCGCCTCTTTTTGATGTTGAGTGAAAATCTTATTTTCTCGTTAGAATGTGTCAACTTATTTGACATAGGAGTACTCATGGCTACAGATGAAATTGAAGCGTATGAAACAGCTAAACTGCGTGCACTCGCCGCCTTAAGCGCCTTTAAAAGCACGAGTGTAGATAGCACCTATGCTGAGGATGAGCTTTCGCTAGTGCTAGAGGATCTTCTGCTTGCTACAGTGGCTCGTGACACGCTGGTGCTAGAGGAATCTGCAGAACTCATCAGAGTGAAGGCGGAGTTGAGTAGCCTAAGGAATCCCACCACTAGCACGGGCTATGTGAGCCCGCGAGAGACTTGGCCGGATGATTCGGAGGCCAATGCAGCTATAGCCGAGGCTGAAAACTTCTCGGAGGCTATTTGGGAGATTGCAGAAAAATACCACGTTCCAGTGACAAATAACCTTCCGCGCTGGCAAGATGGGCAATTTCTGCGAGAGATGGGTGATTTCATTGGGGATGTGAAGTCAGCAGCTGAACGTTTCATGAAGACCGATTGATTTACCGCCCTAGACTCTACTGAACCACCGACGCTAGCTGACAGTTTAAGCTCTCGTCTCAGGCTCATGCATCGTCATTCAAAGGCTCGCTAAAACTCGCTTAGAGCGCAAGCTAGTGACGCTTAAGCCCATTTCCTGGACAGCTACGATAATTGTCTCATGGTAGGGACAAGCAATTTTCTCGGTGAGCTTGCGTCTTTCACAGGCTCCCTATTGCAGCGCCATCTTGTTGCTGTCTCTCGAGAAGAGCTTAACTCTCTTCGCCTTGAGGAGCAGCTTCATATTCGAGGAATTTACTCCTTTCAGGAGTTGAATCTGATTTTAAAGGTCATGAATAGCTATTGGGCGCTATTGCAGCCGCTCGTCTCCGCTGAAGAAGCTGAGTTTCTCAATGAACAGAGGACTGAGCTCGAGCTTCGCATCGGTAATTGCAGCATTTTTTATGAGGAAGCTCGAGCTTACGGAGAGGACACGCTTTTCCTCTTAGCCAATAATGCCAGCTATTTGAATCGTGCTATTGCCCCCGAAAGAGAACCGCTAGAGGCGAATTGGCAAGCTGTCGATAGCCTCATAAAAGAGATATATCTTTTGTTGGACGAGTTGCTGATTACTGGAAACACTAGCGACCGCAGAGAAAGCGCTATGGCTCAAATAAGGAAACTACAGGAGCTAGTGGAGATACATTGCAGCTATCGCAATAGCCTTAGCGAGGTAACCTATTTCGCTAGCAGTTTAGCTCGCTTAGAAGTGCTGGCAATTTTAGATCAGTGATTTTAAATCGTCTCTTCAGCCTTAGCCGCTAGATAATCATCTATTGATGTCACTTTGGGGATCATCTGTATATTGAGCACAAGCTGTAGCATTCTGAGCTCACTCATGGTGAGGTCAAGTGTCTGAACCTTACGGATGAGCTCTTCCTCAGTGATCCCTCTTCCGAGATCTTCTAGCGTTTCCGCAACACCGCGATTTTTAAGCTCCGCGAGTAGAATTTCAGCAAGCTCTTCATCGTGGAGAAGCTGGTAGTAGTAACCATTGATTTCTCGCTCGGTGAGTGGCTTGTCACCCTCTGATTCCAAGAGTAGTTGAGTGACTACGGCATCATTGAGCTCAGGATTTTTAGCGAACTTTTTGAGTCGTTTGCGACTGTCACGATAGCGCTCCCCAATGAGTGGAGAGAAAAACTCG